>JBEGVM010000108.1:0-34357 GCA_041178365.1 Gemmatimonadota bacterium
TCCTCCCCTGGCTCTGGCGCCATGCGCGAGGGAAGTCGTCAGGGGATCAGATCAGGGCGAAGCGGCCGGCGCTGGAGCCGGTGCTGATCGACTGATGCCCCGCGGCTGATCACCCCAGCGCCGACTTCACCACGAACCAGACATTCGCCGGCCGCTCCGCCAACCGCCGCATATACCAGCGGTACCAGGCCTCGCCGTAGCTGATCAACGTGGTCACCGGGAACCCCTCCGCGCGGAGCCGCTCCTGCTCCTTCGCACGGATCCCGTACAGCATGTGAATCTCATAGCGGTTCGTGGCGAGCCCCATCCGGTCGGCGTGCCCGACGATCCGCCGGATGAGCGGCATGTCGTGCGTCCCGAAGACGGCGCGTGCGCGACCGGCGGCTGCCATCTCGAGCATCGTCCGTGCGATCGATTCATAGGCGGCGTCGGTATCGGCCTTTTTGGGGAAAGCGATATGCGCGGGCTCCATATAGGCGCCCTTCACGAGACGGATCACCGGATCGATGGCGCGAAGTAGCTCGAGATCCTTCGGCGTGCGGAAGAGATAGGCCTGCAACGCGAGTCCGGTGCGCGGATACCGCGCCTTCACCGCCTCGTAGAGCGCGAGAGTGCGATCGACATAGGCCGAATCTTCCATGTCGAGCCAGAGCACCGACCCCACCGCGGCGGCCTTCTCGGCGAGGGCCATGCAGTGCTCGCGGCAGGCCGACTCGCTCTGATCTAACCCGAGCTGCGTCGGCTTGATGCTCACCTCGGCGGGGAGCTTCCGCGCGGCGATCTGCTCGTAGAACCAGCGATAGTGGTCGCGCACCGCATCGGCATCGGCGAGGGAGGTGAGGGCCTCACCGAGCTTGGTGTAGATGAGCCCGCGACCATCATGCGTGAGCGCGGCACCGGCATCGAGCGCGTCCTCGGGGCGTTCGCCCGGCATGAAGGCGCGGGTGGCACGCTTCACGATGGGGCTCTTGAGGGCGAAGCGGTTGAGCGTGGGGCTCTGGGCAGCAGCGAGGAGGAGGGAGCGTCCGATCGACATGAAGGAAGTCAGTTCAGGCGGAGAGTTGGAGCGAGATGCGTTAGTGCTGTGCGGCGAGGCGCGCTTCCGCGAAGACCGGCGCCATGAGCCCCGCATGCGACCGACCATGCGGATCCTGATTGGCGCGCACGCGGTTCACCATCTCGAGCGCGGTCTCGGTGCAGGGCGGCAAGGCGGCATCACTTGCGCCGAGCGGGGTGACGCGCGATCCCCACTTCACGAGGAGCGAGCAGTAGGTGAGCCCACCACCGAAGGCGGGCATGAGGAGCCAACTCCCCGACGCGACGCGCCCCTGCTCGAGTGCTTCCACCAACGCGACCGGCACGGTGGCCGCACTCATGTTCCCGTACTTCTGCACGGTGAGCATCACCTTCTCCATCGGGATCCCCGCATGCTTCGCGACCCCCTCGATGATGCGGAGGTTCGCCTGATGAGGAACCACCAGACTGATCTCATCGGCGGTGATGCCATGCTCGGCGAGGACCTTGGTGGAGGCGGCCGCCATCGCGCCAACGGCGCGCTTGAAGATCACCTGCCCGTCGAAATCCCACAGCGTATCGCCGTAGGTGATCCCGTACCCTGAGTACCCGCAACCGAAGCCGCGCACGCGCAGCGTGGCCCGCGCCTCGGCGTCGCAGCCGAGTACCGCGCCGAGCATCCCTTCTTCGTGCTCGGTGGCCTGGAGGACCACGGCGGCGGAGCCGTCGCCGAAGAGCACCGCCACGTTGCGGTTGCTCCAGTCCATGTAGCGCGAGATGAGCTCGGTGCCGATGACGACGGCGTTGCGGACGACGCCGGTGCGGATCATCGCGGTGGCGGTGGCGAGGCCGTAGCAGAAGCTCGTGCAGGCGGTGTTGAGGTCGATCGAGGCCGCCTTGGTAGCGCCGAGGGCAAGTTGGACGCCGGAGGCGCTATTGGGGCAGAGCTCCTCATTGCTGACGCCACCGTAGATGATGAGGTCGAGGTCCTTCGGGTCGAGACCCGCGCAGGCGAGGGCGCGTGATGCGGCGACGGTGGAGAGTTCGACGGCGGTCACATGCGAGACGCGGCGCTCCTTCATCCCCGTGCGCGAGGTGATCCACTCGTCGTTGGTGTCGAGGAAGGTGGAGAGGTCGTCGTTGGTGAGGATGGCCGGCGGCATGCAGGCGCCCCAACCGGTGATGGCGGCGTAGGTCATGGGGGGGATACGGGGAGGACGGCCGTCGCTTCGATCTCGACCACTGCATCGGCTTCCATGAGGGCGGAGACCTCGACGGCGGTCATCGCGGGGTAGTGGCGACCGATGATCTCACGATAGGCCGCGCCGATCTCCTTGGCCGCCGCGAGATAGGCGGCGCGGTCGGTGAGATACCAGGTGAGGCGGACGAGATGCTCTGGGCGCGCCCCACCGGTCTCGAGCACGGTGACGATGTTCTGCAGCGCCTGGCGCACCTGTGGGACGAGTCCGCCGGGGACGATCTTTTGTTCGGCGTCCCACCCGATCTGGCCGGCGACGAAGAGCTGCCGCCCGGCGGCGACGACGCCGTTGGCGTAGCCACGCGGGGCGGGCCACCCGTCCGGCTGGAGAAGCAGCACAGTCATCGAGACTCCTTGAGACGGAAGCGCTGGAGCTTCCCGGTGTCGGTCTTGGGGAGCGCGGCCGCGAAGGTCACGATCCTCGGATACTTGTACGGGGCGATGGTCGCCTTCACGAAGTCTTGGATCTCCTTCGCCAGCGCATCACTCGGCGCCTGTCCTGCCGCGAGCACGACCACCGCCTGCACCACCTGCCCACGCTCCTCATCTGGCACGCCGATCACCGCGCACTCCGCGACGGCCTGATGCTGCAGCACGGCGGCCTCGACTTCTGGGGCCCCGATGTTGTACCCCGCGGAGATGATGAGATCGTCGGTGCGCGCCTTGAAGAACACGTAGCCGTCGGCATCCATGTGCGCGGCATCGCCGGTGAGATTCCACCCGTCCTGCACATAGCTGCGCTGGCGGGGATCGGCGAGGTAGCGACACCCGGTGGGGCCGCGCACGGCGAGACGCCCGACCGTGCCGGTCGGCACGCGCTGTAATGCCTCATCGAGGATGGCGATCTGATAGCCAGGGACCGCGCGCCCGATCGCGCCGGGCCGCACCTCCGCGCCCGCCGCGGCGATGAAGATATGGATCAGCTCCGTCGCGCCGATGCCGTCGAGCATCTCGATCCCCGTCTGCTCGCGCCAGAGGGTGCGCGTCGCATCGGGAAGTGCCTCGCCCGCGGAGACGGAGCACCGAAGTGATGTGGTATCGAAGCGCGCGGGCTCCTTCCGGATCGCGAGCCCCATCAACCGATAGAAGGTCGGGGCGGTGAAGGAGACGGTGGCGCGTGTAGCGGCGATCGCGTCAAGTAAAGAGTCCGGTGTCGCCTTGGGGAGAAGCACCGTGCTCGCCCGCGCGGCGAGGGGGAAGCAGAGGAGTCCGCCGAGCCCGAAGGTGAAGGCGAAGGGCGGGGTGCCGATGCAACGATCATCGGCGGTGAGCCTGAGCACCTGTGCGGCGAAGCCGTCGCACATCGCGAGCACGTCTCGATGGAAGTGCATGCACCCCTTCGGGACCCCGGTGGTCCCTGAGGTGAAGGCGATGAGGCAGACGTCGTCGCTCGCGGTGTGGCAGGCGGGGAAGGGACGGCGATGCCGAGCACTGCGTGCGGCGAGTCCATCGGCGGCATCGCTCCCCCAGGTATGCACGGGGATCTCTCGCGTGCGCGCTGCCTCGGTGAGCTCGGCCGCGAGCGAGGCATCACACATCGCTGCGGCACAGGCGGCCCGATCGAGGATCACCCCCAACTCGGTGGCGCGGAGCAAGGGCATCGTCGTCACGGCGACGAGGCCGGTCTTCATCACCGCGAGCCAGGCGGTCGCCATCCAGCGATCGTTGAAGCCGCGGAGGAGCACACGGTTCCCCGGGACGAGCCCGAGCTCACCGGTCAGGACATGCGCGAGCGCATCGACGTCGGCCGAGAGCGTCGCGTAGGTGACCTCGTGCCATCCCCCCGCGCCATCAGGGACGACGAGAGCGATGCGGTCGCCATGCCCTTCACGGATCGCGTCATCGAGGAGGCGCGTCGCGCAGTTGAGCCGCGCGGGATAGTCATAGGGCGCCTCGAGGTGGAGCACGGGCCACTCCGCCACGGGAGGGAGCTGTGCGCGTGTCCAGTCGTCCTGGTGTCCGGTGGGATGCAAGGTGGTCATGGTGTCCCCCGCGCAGCGCGCAGTGTCTCACGTCCGATGAGGAGGCGTTGGACCTCGCTCGCTCCTTCATAGATGCGGAGGGCGCGCACATCACGATAGAGGCGCTCGACGATCCGTCCCACCCGCACCCCTTCGCCCCCATGCAGCTGCACGGCGCGATCGATGATCGTCTGCGCGAGCTCCGTGGCACCGAGCTTGGCCATCGCGGCGACCCCGGTGGTGCGTCCGCCCGGCACATCACGCTGCCAGGCGGCGCGATAGGTGAGCAGTGCGGCGGCGTCGAGATCGGTCGCCATGTCGCCGAGGATCGCTTGGGCGAGGGGCTGCGCGGCGAGGGTCCCGCCGAACATCGCGCGCGCGTCGGCGTGCGCGAGGGTTTCGTGCAGGGCGCGGCGTGCGAAGCCGACCGCGGCGGCGGCGACGGAGACGCGGAAGATGTCCAGCGTGCGCATCGCGAGGGCGAATCCCTCGCCCGGCGCCCCGAGTCGGTATGCGTCGGGGATCACGCAGCCATCGAAGGCGAGACGCGCCAAGGGATGCGGGGAGATCACCTCGATCCGTTCGGCGATGGTGAGGCCAGGTGTCGTCGCGGGGACCAAGAACCCGGTGATCCCTTTGGCCGGCGCGACGGTGTCATCGGTGCGGGCGAAGACACAATAGAAGTCGGCGATCCCGCCGTTGGAGATCCACATCTTCTCGCCATCGAGTCGCCAGCCATCATTCATGCGCGTAGCGCGCATGGTGAGGGCGGCGGCGTCAGATCCCGCATTGGGCTCGGAGAGCGCGAAGGCGGCGATCGCCTCCCCGCTCGCGACCTTGGGGAGCCAGGTCTGCTTGAGCGCGTCGTCCCCGGCGAGGGCGAGGGCGCCGGCGCCGAGCCCTTGCATGGCGAAGGCGAAGTCAGCGAGGGCGTGGTGCGCGGCGAGGGTCTCGCGGAGGACGCAGAGGTCGCGCGAGGCGATCGTTGCATGCGCGCCTCCCCATGGGGCAGGCACCGCATGGCGGAGGAATCCAGCCGCGCCGAGGGCGCGCACCCAGGTGCGGCAGGCGGCGTCGGCATCGGTGTCGTCGATGCGCTGCGTCGCGACCCAGCGTGCGGCGTGTTCCGCGAGGGCGCGATGGGACGCGTCCAGGAAGGGCCAATCGAGATGGGTGGTCGGTGGTCTCGTCATCTCAATTCCCCTCGAAGACGGGGCGTTGTTTGGCGACGAAGGCCTCGTAGGCGCGATGGAAATCCTGCGTCTCCATCAGGCGGGCCTGTGCCTTGGCCTCGAGCTCGAGCGCTTGCTCGAGCCCCACATTCCACTCTTCCTGTAACATCCGCTTGGTGACCGCATGCGCGGCGTAGGGCCCATCGGCGAGGGCACGGGCCCGCTGCATCGCCTCCTCTTGCAGAGACTCCGGCGTGACGATCGCGTTGTAGAACCCCCAGCGCTCCCCCTCCTCCGCGCTCATCGAGCGACCGGTGAAGAGCAACTCCGAGGCGCGCCCTAACCCGATGATCCGCGGTAGCAGGGCGCAGGCTCCCATGTCGCAGCCGGCGAGCCCGACTCGCGTGAAGAGGAAGGCGGTCGTCGCGCGCGCGGTGGCGAGGCGGAGGTCCGACGCCATCGCGAGGATCGCGCCCGCTCCCGCGGCCACGCCATCGACCGCGGCGATGATCGGCTGCGGACAGTCGCGCATCGCCTGCACGAGCGCGCCCGTCATCCGCGTGAACTCGAGGAGCTCTGAGGGACTCATCCGCGTGAGCGGGCCGATGATCTCATGCACATCGCCCCCGGAGCAGAAGTTCCCGCCGGCGCCGGTGAGGATGATCACCCGAACATCGGTCGCATGGCTGAGCGCGCGAAAGGTGTCGCGCAGCTCGGCGTACGATTCGAAGGTGAGCGGGTTCTTCCGCTCGGGACGATTGAGGGTGATCGTCGCCACGCGGCCATCGGTGGTGGCGGACCAAGCGAAGTGTGTCGGGGTGAGTCCCGCCATCGGCTGACGTCGATGGGTCATGCGTCGGCTCCCATAAGGGCGAGCGATTCCCCGGAGGCGGTGGTGGTCGGGAGGGTGAAGGCGAGCACCGCGGCGGCGACTTCATCGGTCGTCACCAGGCGTGGCTGACCCGCATCGCGTAGGATCGCCGCGATCGCTTCCGGTGCGCTGAGCCCCGTCTTGGCGCTGAGCTTGTCCACCGCGCCATGCACCATCTCCGTGTCCACATACCCCGGGCAGACGGCGTTCACGAGCACCCCCTTCGGCGCGCACTCCGCCGCAAGCGCGCGCGTGAACCCCACCTCGGCGTGCTTCGCGGCGGCGTACGCCGTGATATAGGGCGCCCCACCGAGGCCCGCGATGCTCGCGACATTCACGATTCGCCCCCAGCCGCGTTCCAACATCGCAGGCAGCACTGCCTGTGTCGCATGCACCGGGGCCATGAGATGCGTGTCGATCATCCGTTGGAAGAGCGCAGCATCGGATTTGAGAAAGGGAGCGGTCTCTGCCGTCCCCGCATTGTTCACGAGGATATCCACCGGCGCGATCACTGCCGCCTTCGCACAGGCGCGACGTAACGCCGCGGCATCGAGGATATCGGCCTGTACCACCTGCACGCGGACGCCCTTTGCGGTGAGTGCACGCACGAGGTGCTCGGCGCTCGACGGCGTGCGGACACAGAGGGTGCAATCGGCGCCGGCCTTGGCGAGGTGATGTGCGATGGCCGCACCGATCCCACGGTTGGCGCCAGTGATGAAGGC
This sequence comes from Gemmatimonadota bacterium, assembly GCA_041178365.1. Classification (GTDB taxonomy): domain Bacteria; phylum Gemmatimonadota; class Gemmatimonadetes; order Gemmatimonadales; family Gemmatimonadaceae; genus Pseudogemmatithrix. The sequence continues at coordinate 6,999 of JBEGVM010000108.1, forward strand.
GTGGCGTCCACGCAGCGGGGTCATATGAGCTCTCCGGTCGGTGGGGCGCCTTCGGCGGCGGCCCGTGCCGCGCGTTCACGCGCGAGGAGCCGCTCGAGTTGCGACTGTCCCGCGAGATACTGCTTGGGCCAGAGATCGGCGGTGCCCGGATAGTCGAGGCGTGCCGCTTCCATCAGGGTCCAGGCGGGATTCGCGAGATGGGGACGCCCGATCGCCACGAGATCGGCGCGACCCGCCGCGATGATCCCATTGGCCTGATCGGCATCGGTGATCGCGCCGACGGCGATCGTCGCGATCCCCGCCTCTTGGCGCACGCGATCGGCGAAGGGGGTCTGCCACATCCGCCCGAAGACGGGGCGCTCCCCCTTCACCACCTGCCCAGCGGAGACGTCGATCAGGTCCGCGCCGGCGTCGCGGAAGGCGCGCGCGATCGCGACCGCATCGTCCGGTGTATTGCCCCCCGGCACCCAATCATGCGCCGAGATGCGCACGGAGATCGGGCGATCAGTGGGCCAGGCGGCGCGCATCGCGGCGAAGACCTCGAGTGGGAAGCGGAGGCGGTTCTCCAGCGAGCCGCCATAGGCATCGGTGCGGCGATTGGTGAGCGGGGAGAGGAAGGCGGAGAGGAGGTAGCCATGCGCGGCATGGAGCTCGAGCCAATCGAATCCCGCGGCGGCCCCGAGACGCGTGCTCTCGACGAACTGCTCGCGCACCGCGTCCATCCCGGCGCGCGTCATCGCACGCGCGGTCTGCGAGACGCCCGCGAGATACTGTGTCTCCGAGGGGGCGATGAGGGGCCAGCCGCCATCGGGCAAGGGTTGATCGATCCCCTCCCACATCTTCTTGGTCGCGCCCTTGGCGCCGGCATGCCCGAGCTGCAGTCCGATCTTGGCCGCGCTGTGCTGATGCACGAAGTCGACGATGCGCATCCATGCGGTGCGCTGCGCCTCGTTCCAGAGCCCTGGGCACCAGGGGGTGATGCGCGCGTCAGGGGCGACGCAGGTCATCTCCGTCATCACGAGTCCCGCTCCGCCGGTCGCGCGCGCGCCCAAGTGCACGAGATGCCAATCACTCGGCGTGCCGTCCTCGTGCGCGGAGTACTGTGCCATCGGGGAGACGACGACGCGGTTGGGGAGCGTCACCCCGCGCACGGTGAAGGGGGTGAGCACCGGCGGCACGGGGCGCGCCTCCGACGCGAGGGTGAGCCCCGTCCGGTCGGCGAACCAGCGCTCGAAGCCCGCGACATAGGCGGCATCGCGCTCGCGGAGATTCTCATGTGAGATGCGTTGCGAGCGAGTGAGCAGGGAATACGCGAACTGCTCCGGTGCGAGCGTCGCGTAGCGATCCACATGCTCGAACCACTCGGTGGAGTTGCGCGCCGCGTTCTGCAGCTTGAGCACCTCCACCGAGCGCGTCTCCTGATAGGTCGTGAGCGCGCCCGGGAGATCGTGTGGCGTCGCAGCGAGGATCGCATCGAGGGCGATCGCATCTTCCAAAGCGAGCTTGGTGCCCGAGCCGATCGAGAAGTGCGCGGTGTGCGCCGCGTCGCCCAGGAGGATCACCGGGACCTGACGCGCGCCATCGGCGATCCAATGGATCCACGAGGCGCAGGTGAGGCGGGGGAAGCGGATCCACTGCGCCGAGCCTTGGAGATGCGCGGCGTTGGACATCAACGGCGCCCCCTCGAGTCGATCGGCGAAGAGTCGCTCACAGAAGGCGCGGCTCTCCGCGTCGGACATCGCCCCGAGGCCGGCGCGCTCCCAGGTCTCGTCCTGGGTCTCGACGATGAAGGTGCTCATCCCCTCGTCGAACTGATACGCATGCGCCTGGAACCACCCGTGCGGGGTCTCGACGAAGTCGAAGGTGAAGGCGTCGAAGGTGCGCGGCGTGCCGAGCCAGGTATAGCGGCAGTGGCGGAGATCGACCTCGGGGCGGAAGGTCGCGGCGTAGCGATCGCGCAGCTTGCCATTCACGCCATCGGCAGCGATCACGAGGTCGATCGTATCGTCGTGCACACGCTGTTCGAGCGCCTCTGGCACCGGGGTCTCGAACCGGAGGATGACGCCGAGCGCGAGGCAGCGCTGTTGGAGGATCTGGAGGAGGCGTTTGCGGCCGATCCCGCTGAAGCCATGGCCCCCGGAGCGGTGGGTGCGTCCACCGATATACACCGCGATGTCGTCCCAGCGGTGGAGGGCCGCGCCGATCGCCGCGCCGCTCTCCGGGTCGGCAGCGCGGAGGTTCCCGACGGTCTGATCGGAGAGGACGACCCCCCAACCGAAGGTGTCGTCGGGGCGATTGCGCTCCTCGACCACGACCTCGGCTGATGGGTGCCGACGCTTCAGAAGGAGCGCCGCATAGAGCCCCCCCGGTCCCCCTCCGACCACCAGCACACGCACTGAGTCCCCTCCGGGATTGGCAACGGTCAACGCTACCCCCGAACGCATCAACTCTCAAGGAAGCGGCCAGGTCGGGGCGCGGCGCTCCGGGCCGGCTGAAGATGGGGGGGAATCCGCACCTCTGGTAGGATATATTTATGGATGCGAACGAATGAAGGGCGGTCGGCGGGCCGCGGAGGGAGCGAGGGCCGAACGGCTGCGGGGAGCGCCAAGAAGCGCCGCCGTGGACGGGGTGGGGGTGGCGGTGGCGGCGCCAAGCGGCAGCCGACCCTGACCTCGCTTCCGACGGGTCGGGCCGCCTACACCGAGACCCGGCGCTGGCTCCTCGACCAGCATGGTCCCGTCTGCGCCTATTGCGATCGGAAGGTCGCCGAGCGGTCGATCACGCTGGACCATGTGACCCCGCGGAAGGGACTCACCGCCTACGACCGGCGCGACAACCTCGTTCTCAGCTGTAAGACCTGTAATTCGGCCAAGGCCGACAAGCCGATTCTCGTCTTCTTGCTCGCGAGTCGCGCGCGCGTGATCGCGATGTACAAGTACGGCCAACATCTCAGCCATCAGTTGGTGGAGATGGTGAAGGATCTGCTCCCGGAGCATGAGCGGCCAGCGCTGTCGACGCGCGCGGGACGTGGAGGGAAGCCGCGAAAGAGTGCGCGTGAGCTCTTCGGCGTTGACGAGGGGCCCTCGCCCTATCTCGACGGCTAACCGTTCGCGTTCCATCACATGAGCGTACGCTCTATCTCCACGCCGGATGCCCCCGAGCCGGCGGGCCACTACGCGCAGGCCACCGTGCACCAGGGTGTGGTCTATGTCTCGGGGATGCTTCCACTCGATCCGGTGACGCGGGCCCTCGTGCCCGGCGGGATCGAGGCGCAGCTCGAGCGGACCCTGCGCAACATCGAGGCGGTGCTCCATGCGGCGGGCTCTGACTGGGCGCATGCGCTCCGTCTCACGGTGTACGTCCCCGATATCTCGCTCTGGGGGCAGGTGAATGCGACCTATGCGCGGATCCTCGGTGAGGCGAAGCCCGCACGGGCGGTGATCCCCACGCGGGAGCTCAAGCCGGGGGTGCTCTGCGAGATCGACTGCATCGCCGCGGTGCGCGCATGAGTGATCTGCAGGCGCTCCCGACGCCGCGTCTCATGGTCGATCGCACTCGGGTCGAGCGCAATGTGGTGCGGATGGGGACGCGGATCGCGGCGCTCGGCGCGCGGCTCCGCCCCCATGTGAAGACGCACAAGGCGATCGAGGTCGGGCGACTGCAGGTGAAGGCGGGGATGCAGGGGATCACCGTCTCGACCCTGGCCGAGGCGCGCGCCTTCGCGGCGCATGGCTTCGACGACATCACCTATGCGGTGCCGATCGAGCCGGGGAAGTTCGCGGCGGTGGTGGCGATGCATGCCGCGGGAACGCGGCTCGCGGTGATCACGGATGATCCCGACGTGCCGGCTCCGCTCTCCGCGGTGGCGAAGGCGGCTCAGGTGACCGTCGATGTCTATCTCAAGGTCGATTGCGGCTACGGGCGTGCGGGGGTCGATCCTGAAGGGCCAGCGCTCCTCGAGATGGCGGCGCGGATCGGGGCTGAGTCGCATCTCCGCTTCGCGGGGATCCTCGCGCATGCCGGGCATTCGTACAAGGCACGGGGCCGAGCCGAGATCCTGACGATCGCGAACGCGGAACGGGATCTGATGGTGGCTGCGGCGGGGCGCCTCATGGGCCAAGGGATCCCCGTGCCCACGGTGAGCATCGGCTCGACCCCGACCGCCTCGCATGTGGAGGATCTCACCGGGGTGCACGAGGTGCGCACCGGGAACTACGCCTTCTACGATCTGATGCAGGTGACGATCGGGTCGTGCGGGGCGGACGATGTGGCGCTCTCGGTGCTCAGCGCCGTGGTGCATCGCGATCGCGCGAAGGGGAAGCTGATCCTCGATGCCGGGGCGATCGCCTTGAGCAAGGATGCGGGGATCCCCGATCCTGATGGGGTGACGCACTATGGGCATCTGGTGACGCTTGAGGGCGAGGCGCTCGGACTCCGAGTGACGGCCCTCTCGCAGGAGCATGCCTGGGTGCAGACCGACGATACGGCGGTCCTCGACCGGTTGCCGGTAGGAGCGCGGGTGCGGGTGTTGGCTAACCACTCCTGTCTCACGGCGGCGCAGTTCGCGCACTATGAGGTCTGCGAGGGGACCCGGGTCGTGGACCGCTGGGTGAATCATCGCGGATGGTGAGGTGTCTTGCGGTGCTCGGTCTGCTCGTGCCGACCTTCCTCGCTGGGCAGACGCCGGCGTCAGGTGTTCCCACCACGCGTGCTGTCCGGACCACGTCAGCCATCACCTTGGATGGACTCGATCGTGAGGCGGTCTGGCGCTCGGCGCCGATCACCGATGACTTCAAACAGTTCTCACCGGTGGAAGCAGGACCAGCCCGTTTTCGCACCACCTTCCAGGTGGCGTACGACGATCGCGCGGTCTACGTCTTTCTGCGGATGTACGATCCGCGCTCCGATTCGCTCGTCTCGCTCCTGAGTCGCCGCGATGTCCGCACCCCGTCGGAGTGGATCAAGGTCGTGATCGACGGCTTCCATGACCGTCGCAGCGGGATGCAGTTCATGGTGAACCCCGTGGGGGTGAAGCGCGATGCCAACATCGCGAACGACAATCAGGAAGACGGGTCCTGGGACGCGGTCTGGGATGTCGCGGTCCAGACCGACTCGCTCGGATGGACAGCGGAGTACGCGATCCCGTTCAGCCAACTGCGGTACAACCCCGCCGAGGAGTTGGTCTTCGGCTTCGGGATCTGGCGCGATGTCGCCCGCTATGGTGAGCGGGATGCTTGGCCGACCTATCGGGGGTCGATGCAGACCTTCGCCTCGCAGCTCGGCGATCTCGTGGGGATCACCGGGGTGGGGAGCGCGCGACGGATCGAGGTGATGCCGTACGCGGTGACCAAGAATGTGACGGAGCCGGCGATCGGGGGTGGATGGAATCATCCGCAGCAGCAGACGTTCGGGCTCGACCTCAAGGCAGGACTCGGGCCGAACGTCACGCTCGACGCGACGATCAACCCCGACTTCGGACAGGTCGAGGCCGATCCGGCCGTGCTCAATCTCTCGGCCTTCGAGATCCGCTTCGAGGAGCGTCGTCCCTTCTTCCTCGAGGGGGGCAACCTCTTCCGGTGTGGCGGGCCCTGCGAGGGGATCTTCTACACCCGGCGGTTGGGGCGCACGCCGCAGTTACGGAGCAGTGTGCGGGACCCGCTCTTCAGTCGAATCGAGGGCGCGGCGAAGATCACGGGGCGGTTGGAGAGTGGCGCGCAGTTCGGGATCGTCGCCGTCTCAAGCGCCAAGGAGACCGGGGAGAGCGGGCGGACGATCGAGCCGCGGACCGCGACCCTCGTAGGACGCTTCGTCCAGGATTTCCGTGAGGGGCGCTCGCAGATCGGGACGATGCTCACCTCGATGATCCGCGACCTCGACGACGACACCGAGCCGTTCCTTCGCCGCGATGCCTCCACGTTGTTGCTGCAGGGGTATCATCGGTTCGCGGAGCGGTGGGAGCTCTCGGGGTATACGGGGCGAAGCGTGGTCCGCGGGAGCGAGGCAGCGATGCGTCGCACGCAGCTCACGAGCGTGCACTACGGGCAGCGGCCGGGCAATGAGTTCACCTACGATTCCACCCGCACGCTGATGGATGGTGGGGTGCACTCCCTCACGCTGCGGCGCTACGCCGGGCGCGTCCGGTGGGAGACAATCACGCGGTACGCCGAGCCGGGCACGGAGCTCAACGACCTCGGCTTCGTCGTGCTCGTGAACGATGCGATGCTCCGGAACCAGCTCTCCTTCGCCTCGGTGCAGCCGACCTCGTGGTATCGGCGTGGCAATCTGAGCGTGAATGCCGAGCAACACTGGACGACCGGGGGGCTCCCGACGGGCTCCTCCGCCGCCCTCTTCGGGCGGGCCGAGCTGACGAACTTCTGGGGGGTGGAGCTCTATTACACCACCTGGAATCTCGGGGCGACGCGATGCATCACCTGCGCGCGTGGCGGGCCGGCACTTCGGATGTCACGCAGCGAACTCTTCTCGCTCGAGTTCGAGGGGGATCTCCGGCGAGCCCTCCAGCCGACCGCCGACCTCCAGGTCGCTCGTGGCGACGAAGGCCGGTCGTGGCAAGCCTCGGCGCAGGTCGGGCTCACCGGCCGGATCGGGACGCGGACCTCTCTTGAGGTCGGGACGGGGTTCGAGCGTCGCGTGGACGATAGTCAGCACTTCGCGAACTATGGGGCGGTCCTGAGCGACACCACGCACTTCACGGTGGCGCGTCTCGCCCAATCGACGCTCGCGATCACCACGCGGCTCAATGTGACCCTGACGCCCACGGTGAGTCTCCAGGTCTACGCGCAGCCCTTCATCTCGGCGGGCGAGTTCACCGATCGTCGCGAGATCGTCGCCCCTGATGCGCCCCGGTATGCCGATCGCTTCCGGCCGTATCGGCCGGTGGCGGGGCCGTTCGGGGCGTTCACGAGCCGGCAGTTCAACTCCAATGTGGTGCTCCGGTGGGAGTATCGGCTGGGGTCGCAGCTCTTCTTGGTCTGGCAACAGGGGCGAGGGGATGGGGCGAATCCCGGCCCGTTCGCGCCGCGGCAGGACCTCGGACGACTCTTCGCGGCGCACCCGAACAACACGCTCCTGCTCAAGTTCTCCTACTGGATGAATCCGTAGCGGACGCCGCGTGGTGGCAGGCCTCCGCGCCAGGGGATACAATGCAGCATGGTGACGGAGACTCTTCGGTGGGCTGACCCCAAGCGATACGCGTGGTTGCTCAGCCTCTTGGTCCCACTCTCCCCATTCCTCGCAGCGCTCCTCGTCTCGGTCTCAGGTTCCCCGGTCGGATGGTATCTCGGGCCGATCCTCGTCTTCGTGGTATTGCCGCTGCTCGATACCTGGGTCGGCACCGATGCGACGAACCCTCCGGAGGGTGTGCGGCAGCAGGTGGAGCAGGACCGGTATTACCAGTGGTGTACCATGGCCTTCATCCCGTTGCAGTATGCGGGATTCTTCTTCGCCTGTGCCCTGTGGGCCTCCGGGGCGTTAGACCTCTCGGCGAAGCTCGGGCTCGTCCTGACCGTCGGGATCGTCGCCGCCTTCGCCATCAATGCGGCCCACGAACTCGGACACCGCAAGGCCTCGTCCGAGCGCTGGTTCAGCCGGATCGCCCTCGCCCAGAGCGCCTATGGGCACTTCTACGTCGAGCACAATCGCGGGCATCATGTCCATGTCGCGACACCGGACGATCCGGCGACCGCTCGATTCGGTGAGAGCTTCTATGCCTTCTGGTGCCGCACCGTGTGGGGGTCGATGCGGTCGGCGCTGGCGCTCGAGCGTGCGCGGCTGAGCCGAGTCGGGCGCCCCGTATGGTCGCTGGCCAACGAGGTCGTGCAGGGGTGGGCGATGACCGGGATGCTGTTCGGTGTAGCCCTCGTCATCTTCGGGACGACGATCCTGCCCTGGCTCCTCCTGCAGGCGGTGATCGGGTTCACCTTGCTGGAGGCGGTCAACTACCTCGAACACTACGGGCTCGAGCGGCAGCGCCTTCCGGATGGCCGATACGAGCGCTGCACCATCGCCCACAGTTGGGACGCTGATCATCTGGCCTCGAACATCGTCCTCTTCCATCTGCAGCGGCACAGCGATCACCACATCCATCCGGGTCGGCGCTATCAGGTCCTCCGACATCAGGACGCGGCCCCTCGACTCCCCCATGGGTATGCGGCGATGGTCCTGCTCGCGCTGGTGCCGCCGCTCTGGCGGCGGGTGATGGATCCCCGCGTGGTGGCCGCCCGGGCATTTGGGGCGCATCTTCCTGCCCATGCCGCTGCTCCCTGACACCACGCGCGACGCCCGGAAGGTCATCGTCGCCTCGTCCCTCGGCACGATCTTCGAGTGGTACGACTTCTATCTCTACGGCTCGCTCGCCGGGATCATCGGGGCGCAGTTCTTCTCGGGGGTGAACCCTACGGCGGCGTTCATCTTCGCGCTGCTGGCCTTTGCGGCAGGGTTCGCGGTGCGCCCGTTCGGGGCGCTGGTCTTCGGACGACTCGGGGATCTGGTCGGCCGGAAGCACACCTTCCTTGTGACGATCGTCCTCATGGGGGTCTCGACCTTCATCGTGGGGATCCTCCCTTCGTACGCGCAGATCGGGATCGCGGCGCCGATCATCCTGATCCTCCTCCGTCTCCTGCAGGGGCTCGCCCTCGGCGGCGAGTACGGCGGCGCGGCGACCTATGTGGCGGAGCATGCGCCGCCAGGGGAGCGCGGGAGCTACACCTCGTGGATCCAGACGACCGCGACGATGGGACTCTTCCTCTCACTGGCGGTGATCACCGGGTGCCGCGTGGCCTTGGGGGCGGAGGCGTTCGCGGCGTGGGGGTGGCGGATCCCGTTCCTGGTCTCGCTCGTACTCCTCGGGATCTCGGTCTGGATCCGGCTCGCGTTGGAGGAGTCGCCGGTCTTCAAGGCGATGAAGGCCGAAGGGACGACCTCCAAGGCCCCGCTGCGCGAGTCGTTCGGCTCGTGGCCGAATCTCCGGCTGGTGCTGATCGCGCTCTTCGGATTGACTGCTGGGCAGGCGGTGGTCTGGTATACGGGGCAGTTCTACACGCTCTTCTTCCTCACGCAGACGCTGAAGGTCGATCTGCAGACGGGGAATGTCTTGGTGGCGGTCTCGCTGCTCTTGGGGACGCCCTTCTTCGTGATCTTCGGCAAGCTCTCCGATAAGATCGGGCGGAAGCCGGTGATCCTCACGGGGTGCGCACTCGCGGCGTTGACCTACTTCCCGCTCTTTCGCGCGCTGACGCACTTTGCGAATCCCGCGTTGGAGGCGGCGCAGGCGAGCGCGCCGGTGGTGGTCGTCGCCGATCCCGCGGCGTGCTCGGTGCAGTTCAATCCGGTGGGGACGAGCGCCTTCACCTCGTCGTGCGATGTGGCCAAGACGGCGTTGGTGAAGCGTGGGATCCCGTATCGGAATATCGAGGGATCAGGTGAGGCGCTGATCCGCGTCGGGGCGGTGGAGATCCCCGCCTACGATGCGACGGTCGCTGATTCCGCGGCCAAGGCGAGCTTTGACGCGACGCTCACGGCGCAGCTCACCGAGGCGGCCTATCCCACCAAGGCCGACCCTGAGCGGATCGACACGCCGATGGTGGTGCTGGTCCTCTGGATCCTCGTGCTCTATGTGACACTGGTCTACGGCCCGATCGCGGCGATGCTCGTCGAGATGTTCCCTGCGCGGATTCGGTATACCTCGATGTCGCTCCCGTATCACATCGGGAATGGGTGGTTCGGGGGGTTCCTCCCGACGACCTCGTTCGCGATCGTCGCCGCGACGGGCGATATCTACTCGGGGCTCTGGTATCCGGTGATCATCGCGACCTTCACGTTGATCGTCGGGGCGATCTTCGTGCGCGAGACCAAGGACGTCGACCTGTAGGTCTCTCGCCCGCCCATCACGGTGAGGACCGGCTTCGATCGCAGGAGCGCGACCGCCGGCACCTCGAGGATCTCCTCGGAGAAGACGACGAAATCGGCGAGCATCCCGACCTGCAGCACCCCGATCTCCTGCTCGCGGAAGGCCGCGTAGGCTGCGTCCTTGGTGTAATGCCGGATCGCTGACTCGAGCGCGATTCGCTGCTGGGGGTTCCATCCGCCGAATGGGGTGCCATCATCGAGTTGGCGGGTGACGGCGGTGTAGATCCCGAGGAGTGGATTCATCGGGAAGACCGGATAATCGCTCCCGAAGGGCTGCACCGCTCCCGCGTCATCGAGTGCCTTGAAGGGCATCGGACGATCGGCACGATCCGGGCCTAACATGGAGAGATAATTCCCGAGCCCGGTGACATCGGGGGTCGCGAAGATCGCCTGGGTGGAGGCCAGGATGCCGAGTGCTTGGAAGCGCGGGATGTCACTCGGATGCGGGACCTCGAGATGTTCGATCCGGTGCCGAGCGTCTCGGCGACCCCCGTCACGCTGCACCTGCTCGTAGGCATCGAGGGCGACGCGGATCGCACGGTCCCCGATCGCATGCAGCGCGACCTGCAGTCCGGCGCGATCGTAGCGCGCGATGGTCAGGCGAAGGGTATCGAGATCCCAGCGGAGGAGGCCGAGTCCGCCCTGACCTGCGCTGTAGGGGTCGAGCATCGCCGCCGTACCGGCATCGATGGTGCCATCGAGCATCCCCTTCGCGAGGCCGTAGCGGAGGAGTGGGCCGGTCGTCGTGCGCTGCAGCTCGGCGTACCGCGCGAGTGTGGAATCCGCGACGGAGGCGGAGAAGGGAACCCCGAGCCGGAGACGGACGATGAGGGAATCATCCCGCACGGCACGCGCGATCGCGGAGTCCTCGGTCGCGCTCATCCCCTGCGCGAGTTGGAGGGCGGTGAGGCCATGTGAGGCGGCGCGGTGCATCTCGTAGCGAAGCGCGGCGTAGACTTCGTCGACCGTCGGGGCAGGGAGCTGGTTCCGCACGAGGGGCATCGCCGTCTCCTGCAGGAGTCCGGTCGGGGTGCCGTCGCGGTCGAGGATGATGGCCCCACCATTGGGGGCGGGGGTCGCCTTGGTGATCCCCGCACGCTGGAGCGCGACGGTATTCGCGAGCACCTGATGTCCATCGCGATCGGTGAGGAGGACGGGGCGGGTTGGGAACGCCGCGTCGAGATGGCGGCGATGCGCCGTGCGATCGGGAAAGAGTTGTGGCGTCCATCCGCGGCCGGTGATCCAGGCATCGTCGGGGAGTTCGGCAGCGAACGCCTCGAGGCGGGCAATCATCTCCGCGACATCCTCCGCCCCGTTCAGGTCAGCGGTGCGGCGTGTGGGGAGGTGCCAGTGCGCATCGTGGAACCCCGGAAGCATGCGGCGGCCCCCGAGATCCTCGATGATGGTCTCCGGGCCTGCAAGGGTGCGGAGGGAATCGTCGGTGCCGAGCGCGATGATGGTATCACCGCGGATCGCGATCGCGGTGGCCTCGGGGTTCGCGGCGTCACCGGTCCAGATGCGTGCGTTGACGAAGATCCGGTCGGGCGGGGGTGCGGTGGAGCTGCAGGCGGCCGCGAGAGAGAGCAGGGCGAGGCGGGCGATGAGTCTACGCATGAGCGATGGGCGCGAAGCGAGTGAGCCAGCGGTCGAGCGCGGCGAAGACCTGCTCCCGCTCCGGCTCGTTGAAGATCTCATGGAACCAATCGGGGAAGACGGTCGCCGTCACCACCCCCTGCGGGGCGCGCGCGGCGAACCGGGCGGAACCTGCCGGAGCGACGTTGCGATCGTCCCCCGCCCAGAGGAGGAGGGTCGGAACGGTCCACTGCGGCGCCTGGTCGATCGCTTCAGCGCCCGCATCGACGATCGCCCGCGCGAGCCGCGGGGTGACGCGATCGTGCACCAGGGGATCGGCCTGATATGCGGCCACGACGGCGGGGTCGTGCGAGAGTTTGTCCACCGCGAGTTGATTGGAGAGCGCCAGGCCCGGTGTGAGCGCCGTCCCGATCGCGAGTTGGATCCGTTGAAACGACGTGAGCCCGGGGTCGAGCGCGGGGGAGGAGAGGATCAGTCCGTCGATCGGCCGGATGCCTCGCGCAGCGAACTGCGCGGCGAAGGCGCCCCCCATGGAATGACCTAACAACAGGAGACAGGGGTCAGGGGTCAGGTGGGAGGAACGGACGGCATCGATGACCGTGGTGAGGTCGGTGAGGTGATCATCGGTGTGGGAGATGGCGCCGCGAGGACCTTCGGAGTGGCCATGCCCGCGGAGATCGTACGCTGCCACGTGCCAACCGAGTGCGGTGAGAAAGGCGGCCACATGTTCATAGCGACCGCTATGCTCGCCGAGCCCATGGACGATCAGTACCGTGCCACGCACCGAACCGTGCGCCGTGCCGTCGGGATCCCAGCGCCGCTGCGCGAGGCGTGTGCCATCGCGCATGGAGCGCATAGGCAGGGTGGGCGCAGAGGCGGTCATGTATGATAAGATGCAGAGTGACCCTGCCCATGGCGAATCCGCCCGCCTCCGCGACCAACATGGTGCCAACCGGCCCAATCCTCTTCTACGACGGCACCTGCGCCTTCTGCGCGCGCGCGGTGCAGTTCCTCCTCGCGCGGGACCACCGGCGGCGCACCCTGCGCTTCGCCCCGCGGGCGGGGGTGGCCGGCCGCGCACTCGAGGCGCGGCATCCGGGGCTCGCCCAAGTGAGCTCGCTCCTCTGGGTGCGCTATGAGGGAGGGCACGAGAAGGTGATCACCTACTCGACCGCCGCCTTGCACGCCGCACGCTACCTCGGTGGATTCTGGGGGGCGCTCGGCGCGCTCGGTCTGATGGTCCCACGCCCGGTCCGCGATGCGGTCTATGGCGTCATCGCGCGGAACCGGCATCGGTTCGTGAGGGGTGGCGAGGTCTGTATCGTCTTCCGCCCCGACGAGGCGGCACGCGTCATCGAGTGAGCGCGGCGTAATCCTCAGGGGTGTCGATATCGGCGAGTAAGGCCTCGCGCCACTCATGTATGCTCGCCTCGGCGAGATGCGCACGGACCACCGCCTTCCCGCACCCCTCGCCATGCCAGGCGAGTAACTCCGGCCAGAGCGACCGCCGAAAGAGCAGGGGCGGGGCGAGCACCTCCCCATAGCGGGAGACCTCGAGCGGCGCGTCCCCGGTCCGTGATGCGGCCATCAGCGTCGCGATCATCGCCGTGGTGACGCGCACCATGTCGGCCAGCATCACCAAGGTGGCATCGATCTCGGGCCCGAAGGCGCGGAGCCCTGCATGCAGTGACCCACTCGTGGGCCCGGTAGGATCGGGACTCTCGACGAAGGTGCAGGGGATCCCTTCGAGCGCCGCGCGCACCCGATCGCCCTCGTGTCCGGTGACCACGACGATGTCACGGATCCCCGCGAGCTGCACGCGCGCGACGGTGCGACGGACCATCGGCACGCCATCGATCGGCAAGAGGAGCTTGTTGGTGTCCGCGCCCATGCGCCGCGAGGCGCCCGCCGCGAGGATCACCGCACCGATCCGCATCTCACCCCTCCTCGTGCAGGGCATGGATCGGTGCGCGCCGCTCGCGCAGTGAGCGTGGCGCGCGCCCACTGCGCACCGCGAGGATCTCGGCGAGGATCGCGACGGCCACCTGCTCCGCCCCATCGGTCCCGATGTCGAGCCCCACCGGCCCATAGATGCGCGACTCGTCGATCGGTCCCTCGGCGCGGAGCACTCCAAGGATGCGCTCGGTCCGCGCGCGTGGACCGAGCATCCCGATGTACCGCACCGGGCTCGCCAGCAGGGTGCGGAGATAGGCGGTATCGTCGCCGTAGTGATGGGTCATCACCACCGCGAAATCGTCTGCGTTCAAGACGAGATGTTCAGCGAGCTGCGTGGCATCGCTCTCGACGCAGCGCACCGAAGGTGGGAAGCGCTCTGGGGCGAGGAGCCCGGGCCGTCGATCCGCGACGACGACGCGGAGCCCCACCCCATCGGCGAGGCGCGCGAGATGCACGGCATCGTCCCCGCCACTCACGACGACGAGCCGTGGCGGTGGCGTGAGGATATCGACGAACCACTCACGATCCTCGATGGTGACGAGGCGCGAGCCATCGGTGAGCCACTCGGTGGCGGCCGCACCAGTCATCAGACGGCGGGCACTCCCTTGAGCGCCGCGAGTCTGTGACGCGTCATTCACCGTGATCGGCGTCAGCACCGCGAATCCCTCCTCGCGTGCGATCGCCTCACGCTCGGCCTCGAAATCGTCGGTGACCGGCGCGATCAGTACCTCGACCTCGCCCTCACACCCGACGCCGAGGTCCCAGGCAAAGACTTCGTCCGCACCGCCGCAGTAGCTGCGCCGCTCCGCTGTACCGGTAGCGATCACGCGCAGCGCGGTCTCGCGCACATCACCCTCGAGACACCCACCGCTCACATTGCCGACATACGAGCCATCGTCGAGCACCACGAGCTTGGCTCCTGCATGGCGATACGCCGACCCGCGCACCCGGATCACCATCGCGAGCGCTGCGGCTCGCCTCGCCCGCCGCGCCTCAGCGAGTGCGGTGAAGACCTGCCGGCTCTCGAGCCAGTGCTTCACGCCCAGCTGAGATCGTGCCGCGAGAGCGGCAGCGAGCGGACGCGCTTCCCGGTGGCGGCGAAGATCGCGTTGGTGAGCGCCGGGATCACCGGCGGGAGCGCGGGCTCCCCCATCCCCGTCGGCGGGAAGTCGGTGGTGCGGAAGTGCACCTCGACCGGTGGCGCCTGCGTGATGCGGAGGAGTTCGAAGTCATTGAAGTTCCCCTGCGTGACACGCCCCCCCTCGATGGTGATCTCCTGCGTGAGCGCCTCACCGAGGCCATCGAGTACGGAGCCCTGCACCTGCTGCAGCGCGCCACTCGGGTTGATGATCGTACTTCCCACATCGCCGGCGGCCCAGACCTTCACGACCTGCACATCACCGCTCTTGCTCACCCGCACCTCGACCACATCCGCGAAGTACCCGCGATGGCTGAAGTGGAAGCCGACCCCCATCCCGCTCCCCTTCGGCAGGGTGCGCTTCCCCCATCCCGACTTCTCGGCGACGAGATCGAGCACCCCGAGCATGCGAGTGGGGTCCATCACGCCGGCGGGCATCGCCCCGCTCTCGGGCCTCTGCACCTGCTGCAGGAGTTGGCGGCGGATCGCGATGGGATCCTTACCTGCCGCCTGTGCGAGCTCGTCGATGAACGACTGGAAGACGAAGGCGATCGCGTTGCTCGTCGGTGCACGAAGCGCCCCCGTGGGGACGCCGAGTGGGATGACGGAGCTCGCGAGGGAGAAGTGGGGGACGAAGAGGGCGGGGAACTCGGTGGGTTGGATCCCGGCCGAGGGGGCGAAGCGCTCCCCCTCACCGAAGCTCACGAAGTGATCGCTCCATCCGATGATGCGACCCTCGGCGTCGAGTGCACCGCGCAGGCCATGCCAGCCGGCGGGGCGATAGAAGTCGTGGCGGATATCGTCCTCACGGCTCCAGGTGAGCTTCACCGGGACGCCAGCCTGCTTGGCGATCGCCGCGGCCTCGACCATGTAGTCGTTGTTGAGGCGACGTCCGAAGCCGCCCCCACCGCGCACCTGGTTCACCGTGATCGATGCGGGGGTGAGTCCCAGCGTGGTCGCGACGAGCTGACGCCCGCTCTCCGGCGTCTGGCTCGGGGCCCAGATCTCCATCTGCCCATTCGCGAAGCGGGCGGTGCAGGTCTGCGGCTCCATCGTCGCGTGGGCGAGGAAGGGGTATTCGTAGCGCGCCTCGACCACCTTCGCCGCGCGGGCGAAGGCAGCCGTCACGTCACCCTCGCTCCGAAGAACCCGTGCGGGCTTCCCATCCAGCAGTGACTCGGCCTGCGTCGCGAAGTCGGCGGAGCTCTGCGAGGCGGTGGGGTGCGGTGCCCAGCTCACGCGGAGTCGGCGGCGCGCGGCCTGCGCATGCCAGGTGGTGTCGGCGAGGATCGCGACGCCGGGCATGAGGCCGTTGAGGGCGGTGCCCCCCTCGAGGACGAAGACCTGCTTGACCCCGGGCGCATTCTTCACCTCATCGATGTTCGCGCGCGTGACCTTCGCCCCGAAGACCGGGGCCTTCTCGTAGATGGCGTACAGCATCCCTGGGACGGTGACATCGATCGCGAAGATCGGTGCGCCGCGGACGATCTTCGCGTTGTCGATGTTCGGGGTCGCGCGCCCGATGATGCGGAAGTCTTTGGGATCCTTGAGCGGGACCGAGGCCGGATCGGGGACCGGGAGGGTGGCCGCGGTCGTGGCGAGTGCGCCGTAGGTGAGGCGACGCTTGGATGCGCTGTGGACGACGACCCCAGGCTCGGTGGTGCACTCTGTGACCGGGACCTTCCACGTCTGCGCCGCGGCGGCGAGCATGAGCTGGCGTCCGACCGCGCCGGCGCGCCGGAGCGGCTCCCAGTTCATGGGGGTCGCGGTGCTCCCTCCCTCGAACTGCCGGCCGTAGCGCGCTTCGTCGAGCGGCGCCTGTTCGATGGTGATCGACTTCCACTCCACATCGAGCTCCTCGGCGATCAACATCGGGAGCATCGTCTTGATCCCTTGGCCCGTCTCCGGGTTCTTGGCGACGATCGTGATCACGCCCTCGGGGGTGATACGGAGGAAGGCGTTCGGGGTGAAGGGGGTGTTCGCGCCGGTGGCCGGTTCAGCGGCCCAGAGCGTGCCGGCGCCGTCGAGATCGATCAGCGTGCCGATGAGGAGTCCGCCACCCGCGAGCGAGGTGACGCGGAGGAAGGTGCGACGATCGGTCATCGCTTCGCTCCCGCGCGCTTGATCACCGCCGCGCGCTTGATCCCCTCGCGGATGCGCTGGTAGGTGGCGCAGCGGCAGAGGTTCCCGACCATCGCGGCATCGATGTCCGCGTCGGTGGGATTCGGGTTCTTGGTGAGCAGATCCGCGGCCTGCATGATCTGCCCCGCCTGACAGTAGCCGCACTGGGGGACGTCGAGCTCTTGCCAGGCGAGCTGCAGCGGGTGCGTCGCGTCGGTGGAGAGCCCTTCGATCGTGGTGACCTGCTGCCCCTGGACGGCAGAGGCAGGGAGCTGGCAGGCGCGGGCGGCGACCCCGTTCAGGTGCACGGTGCAGGCGCCGCACTGGGCGATCCCGCAGCCGAACTTCGTCCCCTTGAGATCGAGGACGTCACGCAGCACCCAGAGGAGCGGCATGTCGGCGGGGACGTCGGCGGTACGGGGGGTCCCATTGACGGTGAAGGTCACGACCATGGCTCGGCTCCTCAGGGGGCCCCGGCTCGGGGCGACAGTGGTGATGCTCCAAACTACATTGGAAAGGTCCCCGTGCGCGCCATCCTCCACTCCCTCCCCGCTTGGTGGCCCTATGCGGCCGGGGCGCTCGCCTTCGCGATGAGCGTCACGGCCAGCCTGCATGCGGTGCTCCGCAAGCGCGATGTGCGGGCGGCGATCGGGTGGGTGGGACTCATCTGGCTGGTCCCCTGGGTGGGGGCCCTCCTCTACGCCGCCTTCGGCCTGAACCGCATCAAGCGACGCGCGAGTCAGCTGCATCGCCAGCGTCGCCGACTCCCGCTCACCACCACGGCGGCGATGCGGATCGCGCGTGTCCAGCGACAGGTCCTCGCCGACACGCACCTCCGGGCCCTCTCCCAGCTCGGCGACCGCCTGACCGACCGCCCGATCGTCGGCGGGAACGAGATCCATCTCCTGAGGAACGGCGACGAGTGCTATCCCGCGATGCGCGAGGCGATCGCCGGCGCGCAGCGCTCGATCGCCCTCTCGACCTACATCTTCGCCGCCGACGAGGCGGGACGTCCGATCATCGAGGCGTTGATCGCGGCGCAGCAACGTGGCGTCGAGGTGCGCGTGTTGGTGGATGGATTCGGATCGCTCTATGCCTGGCCGCGTGCGCACCGGGCGCTCCGCCAGGCCGGGGTGAGGGCCGAACTCTTCGCGCCGCAGTTCCGTCATGCGGGGCTCGCCTTCTTCAATCTCCGGAACCACCGGAAGATCCTCACCGTCGATGGCACCATCGCCTTCACCGGTGGGACCAACATCCGGCGGGACAACCTGCACGCGATCGGCCCCAAGCGCCCGACACGCGATCTGCACTTCCGCTTCACCGGTCCCATCGTCGCGCAGATCCAGGACGCCTTCGCCGAGGACTGGGTTTTCAGTACGGGGGAGATCCTCGACGGGCCAGCCTGGTATCCCGAGCTTCCTGCGGTGGGAGGGACCGTCGCCCGGGTGATCACCGATGGGCCTGATGGGGATCTCGAGGTCCTCGCGCGCGTCCTGCACGGGGCGATCGATATGGCGCGGGAGACGATCACGATCGTGACCCCATACTTCCTCCCCGATCCCGCACTGATCACCGCGCTCTCCGTCGCGGCGCTCCGCGGGGTCGAGGTGCGGATCGTGATCCCGGCGCAGGTGAACATCATGCCCGTGGGATGGGCCGCCGCCGCACAGCTCTGGCAGGTACTACGCCCCGGGTGCCGCGTCTTCCTCTCGCCCACGCCCTTCGATCATAGCAAGGTGATGGTCGTCGATCGGCACTGGGCCTTGGTGGGCTCCACCAACTGGGATCCGCGGAGCCTCCGGCTCAACTTCGAGCTCGATGTCGAGCTCTATTGCGAGAGCTGTGCGAGTGCCCTGGCCGATCTCGCGGAGGCACGGATCCGCGAGAGTCGCGAGGTCACGTTGGAGGAACTCGACGGACGTCCCTTCGGGGTCAAGGTGCGCGACGGCCTCGCGCGACTCCTCTCGCCTTACCTATAGTTCCGCGCATGTCACAGCGCTTCCGAGCAACCCTCGTCCGGGTGATGGCGATGCAGCTCCTCGCCCTCCTCGTCCTCTGGCTCCTGCAATGGCGCTACGCCGCGTGAGCCGCTGATGCACGGTCTCGATTGGGCGATCGTCATCGCCTACCTCGGCTATGTGGTCTGGGATGGGCTCCGTCGCGCGCGTGGCACGGTGGACATCGAAGGGTACTTCATGGCCAACCGGAGCCTCCCCTGGTGGGCGGTCGGGCTCTCGGTCATGGCGACGCAGCTCTCCGCCGTCACGCTGATCGGGACCACGGGGCAGGGGGCGACCGACGGACTGCGGTTCGTGCAGTTCTACTTCGGGCTGCCACTCGCGATGGTGATCCTCGGAGTGACCCTCGTCCCCTTTCTCCACAAGGCGAAGGTCTACACCGCCTACGAGTATCTCGAGCGGCGCTTCGATGCCCGCACCCGCACGCTGACGAGCTTCCTCTTCTTGCTCTCACGCGGGATGTCGTGCGGCGCGATCATCTCGGCCCCAGCCGTCGTCCTCTCCGCCATCCTCGGGGTCCCGCTGGGGTGGAGCGTCGCGATCATCGGGCTTCCCACGGTGCTGTATACGGTGATCGGTGGGGTGCAGGCAGTGACCTGGGCCGATGTGAAGCAGATGGTGGTGATCGTCGCTGCGGTCATCGCGATGGCGACAGTGCTGATCATGCGACTGCCGGTCCCGCTCGACGATGCGCTCGCGGTGGCGGGGGCGGCGGGGCGGCTCCGGACCTTCGACTTCTCCTTCTCACTCAGCGACCCCTATACCGTCTGGTCAGGGCTGATCGGCGGGACCTTCCTGATGCTCTCGTACTTCGGGACCGACCAGAGTCAGGTGCAGCGCTATCTCACCGCCCGTTCGGTGGACGAGGCGCGCAGCTCCCTCCTGATGAGCGCCTACTGGAAGATCCCGCTCCAGGCGCTGATCCTCCTGCTCGGGGTCCTGGTCTTCCTGTTCTATGTATTCCAGCCGGCGCCGCTCTATCACAACCCCGCGCATGAGCGCGCGATGCAGATGTCAGCGCCGGCGACCTATGACTCGCTGACCACCGCCTATACCGCACAGCACGCGACGCGTCGCGCCGCCGCGGTCGAGATCGCCGCCGCGCGCGATGCGCATGATGCGGTGGCGGAATCCCGCGCGATCGAGGCGTTCAAGACGAGCGAGGCCGCGGCCGGTGTCACACGTACCACGGCGCTCGCTGCAGCAGGGAAGGTGGTGAGTGGCCCCACGCGCGATGTGAACTATGTGATCCCACGCTTCGTGCTCGATCACCTCCCCATCGGGCTCGTCGGGCTCTTTCTGGCCGCGGTGCTCGCCGCCGCGATGTCGAGTGTCGCCGCCGAGCTCAATTCCCTCTCGACCGCGACGATCGTCGACTTCTATCGGCGGCGCGTGCGCACCGATGCGAGCGAAGCGCACTACCTCACCGCCTCCAAATGGTCGACCGTCTTCTGGGGGCTCTTCGCCTGCGTGGTCGCGACCTTCGCGGCGACGTTGGGCTCGTTGATCGAAGTCGTGAATCGCTTTGGTTCGTTCTTCTATGGTTCGATCCTCGGCGTCTTCCTCTTGGCGATGCTCCCGCGCGCGCGAGGCCGCGGTGCCTTCTACGGACTCATCGCCGGGATGTCGACCGTGGGGGCGGTGAGCTGGTTCGCCCCGCAGGTCGCCTTCCTCTGGCACAATGTGATCGGGGCCCTCGCGGTGGTCGCGGTGGGGCTCGCGATGAGTCTGCGCGAGGGATAAACATGCCACTCGCCATGCATAGCGCGTGCAAGCGCTGCATGGGTATGCCGAGGGGTTCCGCGCGTCGGGACGTGCTGTAGGCTCCCCACTATGTCTGCCATCCGAATCATCGGCGTCCCCATGGACCTCGGCGCCTCGCGTCGCGGGGTCGACATGGGGCCCTCCGCCGTCCGCTACACCGATCTTCGCGAGCGCCTCATGCACCTCGGCCATACGGTCGAGGACATGGGCAATATCGCCGTGCCCTTCCGTGAAGATGCGACGAAGGGGGCGCAGCGCGGCGCACGATACTTGGGAGCGATCACCGAGGTCTGCACCGCCGTCGCCGGTGCCACGCGCGCGGCGCTCGAGGCCGGCGCCTTCCCCGTGCTCCTCGGCGGCGATCATGCGCTCGCCGCAGGGTCGATCGCTGGGGCCTCCGCGCATCTCGCGTCGCGTGCGGAGCGACTCGGTGCGCTCTGGATCGATGCGCATGGCGACCTCAACACGCCGGCGACGTCACGCTCCGGGAATGTGCATGGGATGTCGCTGGCGGCCTTGCTCGGCCAGGGCGATAAGGCGATCCGGAGCATCGCGGGACCCAAGCCTGCATTACGGGCCGAGGATGTCGCGTTGATCGGGCTTCGGCACCTCGATGCGCCAGAGCAGCACCACATCACCGCGTGGAAGCTCGCGGCCTTCACCATGCGGCATCTCGACGAGCGCGGGGTCCGCGCGGTGATGGAGGAGGCGATCGCGCGCGTCACGCGTGAGACGGCGGGGATCTGGATCTCGCTCGACATCGATGTGATCGATCCCGATGAGGCGCCGGGGGTCGGGACCGCGGTCCCTGGGGGGATGACGTATCGTGAGGCGCATCTCGCGATGGAGATGCTCGCCGATACGGGGAAGCTGATCGGGATGGATCTGGTGGAGGTCAACCCGGTGCTCGATGAGCGGAATCGCACGGCGGAGATCGCCTGTGAGTTGATCCTCAGTGCCTGCGGGAAGCGCATCCTATGACCACCGCACTTCGCTATCTCCCCCCGGATCTCGCCGCCGCGCCGCTCGTGCAGGCGCCACCAGCGCGCACGGTGCGCATCGAGCGCGATGGAGTGCTGCCCGATGGTTTCTTCGCGACTACGAATCTCCCGACCTACATCAAGGAGCGGGATGGGTCGTGGGTGGTGCCGAAAGAGCCGCGCATGGATGGGGTCCTCGTGCGCGATGGGGTGGGGGCGTGGGTCGTGCGAGAGGGGCGGCGGGTCCGCGCGGGGGACGAGGTGGTGGTGGGGCTCGCCGAGGACGGGAGTGAGGGGGTGTTGGTCCATGCGCATGGGTTCGTCGGGGAGGGGGAGGCGCAGGACGGATTTCACTTCATGTCGAGTCAGGTCTCGCGGGAGAAGCCGATCGATTATGCGGCGATCGCCCGGATGCTCGTGGAGGAGAAGCGGCGGGGCGGGTATGTGCTCTGGGTGACGGGGCCCGCGCTCGTGCATTCGCGTGCGCGCGACAACCTCGTCTGGTTCCTCCGGAACGGGTATGTGCAGGCCTTGCTCGCGGGGAACGCGGTGGCCGTGCATGACATCGAGGCCGCGATCGTCGGGACGACACTCGGGATGACGAGCCAGGGCGCATCGACGCCTGGAGGGCATGCTGCGCATATGCGCGCGATCAACGCGGTGCGACGCGCGGGGTCGATCCGGGCGGCCGTCGCTGACGGGACGATCACCAGTGGGATCATGCATGCCTGTGTGGTGGAGGAGGTCCCGTATGTGCTCGCGGGGTCGCTCCGTGACGATGGGCCGCTCCCGGACGTGCTCACCGACATGGTCGTGGCGCAGGAGGCGACGCGTGCCCACACCATCAAGGCGACGATGGCGGTGATGATCGCCACGGCGCTGCACTCGATCGCGGTGGGGAATATGCTCCCGGCCTATTACGACGATCCGCAGCGCGGGCTCTGTGAGCTCCCGACGATCTGTGTGGATGCGAGTGAGTTCTTGGTGAGCAAGCTCAAGGACCGTGGGACGCACCAGGCGGTGGGGGTCGTCACGAATGCGCAGGACTTCATGAGCATCTTGCGCGCCGCGGTGGAGCGCGAGGTCACCGCGTAGCGGCTACCCGATCTTCACCCCGGTGGTCGCCCAGCCCGACGCATCTCCCTCGATCACGGTGCCGGTCTCGACGACCAGTTTCCCACCCTCGAGCGTCATGGGGTGCCGGTCCATGCTCCGCGGCGCCTTGCCCTGGATGCGCGTCCCATTCGCGGTGAAGGTGCTCTTGTGCTTGGGGCAGTAGAGCCGGTTCTGCTCAGGCTGCCAGTCGACCATCGTCCCCTTGTGCGGGCACTCGCGTGCGAGGGCGTGGACCATCCCCTGATAGCGGACGAGGATCACCTTGTTGGCGCGGTCGATGGTGGCACCGTCGGTGGTGGGGATCGGATAGGTGACCGTCGCGGTCCCCGCCGCCGTATCAGAGGTGGCCCCGACCACGTAGCCGCGCGTCATCGCCTCGAGCGGGACGCTCGCCCCCGCGACCGCCGTCAGCGCCGCGACGGCCATCAGTCCCTCCTTCAGGAAGGTCCGGCGATCGGTGCCCGGCTCAGCAGCATCGTGGCCGCAGAGCCCATCGCAACCGGTGTCAGGGAAGGCAGCATTGGAGTGGAGGTCGGCCATGGGGCGCACGCGGGTGAGAGGATACGGGATCCTACCCAGCGAAGGGCGGACGGGTCCCGTGCTCATTACTCTTCGCCCCATGGCTGCACCGCGCAAGGCCGCCCTCGCCTTCATCTTCGCCTCGATGATCCTCGATATCGTGGCGTTCGGGATCGTCATCCCCGTCCTCCCCCAGCTGATCAAGGGATTCCTGGGGGGCGATACCGCGCAGGCCGCCATGTGGTACGGGATCTTCGGGACCACCTGGGCCGCGATGCAGTTCATCTGCTCCCCGCTCCTCGGGGCGCTCTCCGATCGCTTCGGGCGGCGCCCGGTGCTCCTGGTCTCGATCTTCGGCTTGGGGCTCGACTACCTGCTGATGGCCTTCGCCCCCTCGCTCACCTGGCTCTTCATCGGGCGGGTGCTCTCGGGGATGACGGCGGCGGGGTTCACCACCGCCACCGCGTATATCGCCGATGTCACCCCGCCGGAGAAGCGCGCGGGGGCCTTCGGATTGGTCGGGGCCGCGTGGGGCTTCGGCTTCATCATCGGTCCCGCAGCCGGTGGACTCCTCGGCGCGACTGATCCGCGGCTCCCCTTCATGGTGGCGGGTGGGCTCGCCCTCGCGAACGCCCTCTACGGGATCTTCGTCCTGCCGGAATCACTCCCGCCGGAGCGTCGCGCGCCCTTCACATTCTCTCGTGCGAACCCCATCGGCTCGCTTCAACTGCTCCGACGACATCACGAGCTCCTCGGCCTCGCCGCGGCGAGTCTCCTCTACGCCATCGGCCACACCGTCTTCCCGAGTGTCTTCGTGCTCTGGGCGGGCTACGTGCTCGGATGGGAAGCCAGGCAGATCGGGTATGCCCTCGCGATGGTCGGCGTGCTCAACGTGATCGTCCAGGGCGGACTCGTCCGACCGTTGGTGAAGCGGTTAGGAGAGCGCACGGCGCTGCGGCTCGGGGCGATCGCCGGGACCATCGGGTTCGCGGTCTATGGTCTCGCCGGCTCCGTCCCCATCTTCTGGCTCGGTGCCGTCCTCTACGCACCGGCGGGGCTCTTCAATCCCTCGCTGCTCGGGCTCATCTCCAAACAGGTGGGGCCATCGGAGCAGGGCCAGGTGCAGGGGGCGAACAGTAGCCTGATGGCGATCGCCGGGATGATCGGTCCCGCGCTCTTCACCGGCGCCTTCTCCTGGGCGATCGGGGCGGGGCTCGACTGGCATATCCCTGGTATCCCGTTCCTCCTCGCGGCGGTGCTCTTCGCGCTGGCGGGGATCACCGCGCTGCGGGCGACGCGCACCACCATACCTCCGACCCCTGGAGCGACGATGCCTCTGCTGTTGATCGCGATCACCCTCCTCTCGGCGACTCCGCTCGTCGCGCAATCCGCGTCAGGGCGTTGGCAACCGATCGGGACGACCGCCACGGGGAACCCGGTCTATCTCGATCCCAAGAGCGTGAAGTCCGCGAATGGGATCATCACCGCGACGATCCGTTCCACCTACGTCAAGCCGGTCGCGACCCCCAAGGGGCCGATCACCGCGAGCCGAGCGATCGCGATGTTCGATTGCGCCAAGAAGCGGGTCGCCGTGAAGGAGAGCATCATCTATCACGACGAGCGGACGGGGACCATCTATGAGAAGCGGGCCCCGACCCAGCCTGGGTTCGGGCCCGCCTTCACCAGCAACTTCTCCGGCGTCGCGCTCACGCACCTCTGCAAAGCGCCCCCCGTCTAAGAGGAGCGCCTCAGGTGGTGCTTACTTCGGGAAGGTGAGAAACCCCGCGAGCCGCCCGACCTCCTTGGCGTTCACATACTTCCCGATCTCCTTGTCGAACTGCGCGCGCGAGGTCCAGGGACGGTACTCCTTGAACTCGCGGAGCATCCGCGGTCCGAGGGTCGGGATCGTCATCAGGTCGGCATCGCTCGCCGTCGTCGGGTTCATCGGGACGAACACATACTGCTCGAGGCGTGCGAGCTCATCAGCCTTCACATACTTCCCGATCTCCCGACGGAAGACGGCGAGATTCGCGTACGGGCGATACTCGAGAAACTCGCGGATCATCCGCGGCCCCATCCCGGGCACGAGCGCGATCTCCTCACGGGTCGCCGCGTTGAGGCTGAGGTGCACCCAGAGCGTGGGATAGAGCGCCGCGCGCTGCGCGTCGGTGAGCTTCCCCTTGAGGAAGGCATCATAGGCCGCCGGCCCGCTGAAGGGGCGCGCCGCGACGAGCTCCTTGGCGAGCGCGGGGGTCATCCCCGGCAGGGCGGCGATCTCCGCCTCGGGCAGGGTGTTCGCGTCCTTCACGGTGACGGTGGTGCCGACCTGCGCCTGCGCAGTGAGTGCCACAGTGGCGACGAAGAGGGCGGCGCGGGAGAACGAGCGGAGGGTGATCATTGGGTGGGGTCGGGAGAAGAGAGCAGAGGGTGACGATACGCGTACAACAGCCCCAAGAGGCCGAACTGCACCAGCGTGCCGGGCGCGAGCGTGGGCGCCTCACCGCGGATGACCTCCAACCAGAGGTCGAGACCGAGCAGGGAGGGATCGAACTCCCGTTCCATCTCATAGTTCCCCGTCATGTGCAGATAGATCCCCACGGGGCCCGCGATGATCAGGAGCATCATCACCGCTTGGAAGATCCGCAGGGACCGGCGATCGTTGGCCCACCAATGCCACCCGGTGACCACCATCGTCGTGACGAGGAGACCGAAGGGGATCAGCTGAGTCCGGTCCTCGTAGTGCTCCAGGAGGATGAGCTCACCGACGAGCCCCACCGCTCCGATGAGCAGGAGCACCAGGAGGCCACGGCGCAGGAGTGAGGTCGAGTCGGTGGGCATGGGTCGGGGGTGGGGGAGCGGCTCCCCTTTCGATAGGACACCGCGTTACCGTTAAACGTGAGGGGTCTGGCCTCCCTGCGCCACATGGGGCCCTCCCTCACCGACCGACGACCCCCCCCGACCGGAGGCCCTGATGCCCAAGCTTCCCGTACTCGCCGATCATGAGATCGATCGCCGTCTCGCCACCCTCGCCGACTGGATGCGGCAGGGCGATGCGATCACGCGGACCTTCACCTTTGACGGTTTCCCCGAGGCGACCGCCTTCGTGCAGCGGCTCGTCGAGCCCGCCGAAGCGATGAACCATCACCCCGATGTCGATGTGCGATACAATCGGGTGATCGTCACGCTCTCGACGCACGACAGCGGGGGGCTGACGGCGAACGATTTCGCGTTGGCGGCGCGGATCGACACCTTGGTGAACTGACGGGTCACCTCACCCCTTCTTGACCGTCACGCTCCCATTCACCGTCGACGCCCGGATCGTCGGCCCGCCCTTCCCCATGGTCGCCTTCACCCGTCGACGGCTGATGGTCCCATCCAAGGTCACCGGATGCTCGGTGGTGATCCGCCCATTCACCGTGGAGAGATCGAGCTCGGCTCCGGTGGACTCGGGGAGGGTGATGGTGATGCTCCCATTCACCGAGGTGTAGCGCACGCCCTCTCCCACGGCCGCCCCCTGCGCCTTGATGGAGCCATTCACGGTGGAGGCATTCACACGCCCCTTGAGCGAGCGCGCCGTGACACTCCCGTTCACCGTCGCCGCCTCGACATCCCCACCGATGTCTGTGAGCTCGAGTGAACCATTCACCGTAGAAGCGGTGACCTTCGCATCCGCAGGGACCTTCACAACGAGCTCAACGGAGACATCGGTCCCTCGGCGATTCGATCCACCGCGATAGCTCGACTCATCACAGCGGGCATCGGGCCCCCAGAGCGCGCAGATGAGTACATCCCCATTGCCGGTGCCCGCCATCCGTGCCTCGATCCGTACCGCGTCGGCATCACCGCGCCGCGCTCGCTTGGTCGCGACGACCTCCACAGTCCGTCCTGTGCCCGGGGTCACCCGGATGGCGCCATTCACATTCCGGACGTAGACGGTGCGCCCCGCGCCGAGGGTCCCGCTCCACTGCCAGCTGGTGGTGGACTGCGCGGCACTCTGCGGGGCGACGGTGACGAGCGCCGTCAGGGCGAGGAGGGCAACAGCAATTGAGGAACGCATGGGACGACTCCGGTTGGGACGACCTCGCCTGGGACGACGGCGAGGTGAGGGACTGCTGATACCGGAGCGTACGTTGGCGCGGCCACCGGTGTTTCATGGGGGCCGATCAGAAGGAGGGCCTCGATCCTGATCCCGGAGTCGTTGGGCCGGGGGTTCGCTGGCGCTCTCAGGCC
>JBEGVM010000109.1:0-7746 GCA_041178365.1 Gemmatimonadota bacterium
GCTGATGTCGAGGACGATCACCCGATCCACCGTCGTGAGCGCTGCTGCGCCATCAGCCGAGCGCTCCTCGACGTCATCTCCCAAGAGCCAACGGAACATCTCCGGCCATGGCGTGGGGTTCACGATGATCGCGCGCACCCCCATCTGCCCCAGGAGTCGCGCCAGCGCGGTCGCTGACCCACAGCCATCGCCATCAGCGTTCACATGCGTGGAAAGCGCCACCGTCATGCCGGGGCGCAACGCCGCCGCGAGCCGCGTGATCGCCTCGCGGCGATTCGCTGGGACGGCGAGGAGGTCGGTCACGTCGCGCGCTTCCGTGGGGACTGGCTCACGCGCTGTAGTTCGGTGCTTCGCGCGTGATCGTCACATCGTGCGGATGCGACT
This sequence comes from Gemmatimonadota bacterium, assembly GCA_041178365.1. Lineage (GTDB taxonomy): Bacteria > Gemmatimonadota > Gemmatimonadetes > Gemmatimonadales > Gemmatimonadaceae > Pseudogemmatithrix. The sequence continues at coordinate 385 of JBEGVM010000109.1, forward strand.
CGCGCAGCCCCGCCGGGGTGATGCGCACGAACTCCGCCTCGGTCCGCAACGCGTCGATCGACCCGCACCCCGCATACCCCATCCCGCTCCGGAGCCCACCGACCATCTGGTAGATCACGTCGGCCACGGGGCCCCTGTACGGCACCCGCCCCTCGATCCCCTCAGGGACGAACTTCTTGGCCGACATCTCCCCATCCTGGAAGTACCGATCCGCACTCCCATCCTGCATCGCGGAGAGCGAGCCCATCCCGCGGATCATCTTGAATCGCCGCCCCTCGGCGAGCACCGACTCCCCGGGGCTCTCCTCGGTGCCGGCGAGCATCGACCCCATCATCACGGTCGAGGCCCCCATCGCGAGCGCCTTCACGATATCACCGGAATACTTGATCCCCCCGTCGGCGATGATGGGGATGTCGCCGGCACCGGCCACGGCGTCCATGATCGCGGTGAGCTGCGGGACCCCGATCCCCGTCACCACGCGCGTGGTGCAGATGGAGCCCGGCCCCACCCCGACCTTGATCGCATCGACCCCACGGGCGACGAGGGCCTTCGCCGCCGCCTCGGTGGCGATGTTGCCGACGACGAGCTGGGTCTGCGGGAGCGCCTCGCGCACCTTGGCGGTGGCATCGAGCACCCCCTGCGAGTGGCCATGCGCGGTGTCGATGATCAAGGCATCGACCCCGGCATCGACCAGCGCCTTGGCACGCGCGAGGAAATCCCCGCCCGCCCCGATCGCCGCGGCGACCATCAACCGCCCCTGCTCATCCTTGGCCGCGTTGGGATACTGCCGTCGCTTGTGGATGTCCTTCACCGTGATCAACCCGATCAGCGTCCCCGCCGCGTCCACGACCGGGAGCTTCTCGATCCGATGCTTCCCCATGATCTGCTCGGCCTCGTCGAGCGAGGTCCCGACGGGGGCGGTGATGAGCCCCTCGCGGGTCATCGCATCGGCCAAGGGGCGATCCAACTGCCGCTCGAACTGGAGGTCGCGATTGGTGATGATCCCGACGAGCTTCCCCGCCCCATCGACCACCGGGACCCCGCTGATGTGAAAGCGCCCCATGAGGGCGACCGCCTCACGGAGCGTGGCAGAGGGCTGCAGGGTGATCGGGTTGCGGATCATCCCGCTCTCCGACCGCTTCACCCGATCGACCTCGGCGGCCTGCCGATCGACCGACATGTTCTTGTGCAGGACGCCGATCCCACCGGCGCGGGCCATCGCGATCGCCATCTCCGACTCGGTGACGGTATCCATCGCCGCCGAGATGAGGGGGACCTGGAGGCGAATGCCTCGAGTGAACTGGGTCGCGGTGGTGACGTCCTTGGGGTGGACGAGGGAGTGCCGCGGGACGAGGAGGACATCGTCGAAGGTCAGCGCGGCATCCGTGCGGATGCGAGTCGAGGCGTGTGCCATCTTGAACGTTATCGCCCGAGCCCCTCGAATTCCAGCGGGACGGCGCCCGCGGTCAGTAGATGTAGACCGGGGTCCCGACGTCGACGATCCGAAAGAGGGTCTCGATATCCTCGTTCCGCATCCGGATGCACCCATGGCTCACGCTGGTGCCGATGCTCCGGGGGTTGTTGGTGCCGTGGATGCCGTACCCATCGCCGAGATAGAGCCGGTTGTTCCCCAGGACCCCTTTGTACTGCCGCTGATTGGTGCCGTACGGGGGGATGATGACCCGCCCGCCGACGATGATCTCACGCCCGTCCCCCACGTCGTACGGGATCTCCCGCCCCTGCGGGGTGCGGAGGACGACGTTGTTCCCCGAGAGGGTGACGACCCCGTTCCCCTCAGGAATCGCCATCCCGCGCTCCAGGCGGGCGATCTTGAGGCGCTTCTGCCGAGCGATCTCGATGTAGTGCCAGTCGGGGGGGACCCAGAGGGGATCGACATCCTTGCGCTCGACCACGAGCCGTCCGCGCGGGGTGTCGAACTTCCAGCGGCGTCCGCCCGCGGTCTGCTCGAGGGTGCGCCCGCTCCCACTCGCGACGCGGCTCTCGAACAGGACGCGATCGCCCTCGCGGTACGAGATCCGATTGTCGGCGAGGGCGATGACGAGATAGCGGCGCGCCGCGAGGGAATCACCGAGGCGCCGCGCATCCACGAGGGTGACGATGGAGTCGCGCACCGCCTGTTCGCGCATTCGGGCGGCCTGCCAGGCCGAGGAGTCGGCGACGAGCTGCGCACGCACCGCCTGACGCGCCCGCAACGCTTGCGTGAGATCGTGCCCTGCGACACCCACCGCCGCGCTCGCAAGCGCGGTGGCTAAGAGGGCCGCCCCGCGGAGGAGGTGAGGCCGCCGCCCTGGGGTGGCCTCAGTGGACATAGGCGAGATCCCCCACACGCAGCACCGCCCGGAGCGCCTCGAAGTCAGCGGGGAGGAGCGGGATCACGGCGTCGGCGAAGGTGATCTGGTTCCCCTCGATCCGTTCGACGGCGCGGATCCCCGGCGTGAGTTCCACCACCACCGAGATCTCTCGGAGCCGGGCCTCGCCCTTCCCAAGGAGGAGGCGTCCATCTTCGAGGATGAGCTCAAGGTATGGTGGCGCCACCGTAAACGGCGCCTCGCGCGCCCGCTCGAGGGCGAGCCGAATCTGCTCGGCCCGCAACGCGGCCTCGGCCGCGGTCCGCTCCAGGGCGAAGTCAGACTGCAACTCCTGCAGGGTCGCGACCTCGGCGCGCAGGGTGGCGGCGTGTCGCATCCCGAGCCCCCCGGCACCGCCGAGCAACAGGGCGAGACCTGCGAGGGCCACGGGGCGCATCAGGGGCGCGAGATGGCGCGGAGGTCGAGGATCGGGGCGCCGGTCGGGTCAGAGCGCCCCGTTCGGACCGTCCCCGTCAACAGCACCTTGCTCATCGGGCGGATGGCGCGCGCCTCCGCGAGGAGCGCGGGGGGGATCGCGAAGTAGAGGACCGCGTTCTCGCCGCTGGGGCCCAGGGCGAGGAGGTAGGGCTCGTCGGGGCGGAAGCCTTTGCGAAGGGGATCGGCGTTCTGGATCCCGACCACCTGCACCGTCCATCGCACCGTGCGCCCCACGAAGCCATTGGGGTCAAGGCGGAGATCGATCGCGCGGAGCGCGGCCGAGTAGGTGGAATCGGTCGGCGTGAGGAGCGATTCCGGGACCCAGGCATCGACGCGGACCCGGACCCACCCGCGAGAGCGAGCGGTGGGCTCGACGATCGCGTCTTTCTCGAGGGTGCCGATCCGGCCAGCGCCGGGGGCCTGCACCAGGTCGAGGTCGGTGGTGGCTCGCATCGCGTTCCGTGAGGCGAGGGGTTCGACGACGGTGGTGGCCGGGGCAGGCGCAGGTTTCGGCGTCTCCCGCACCGGAGGCTGCTCAGGCTCCGACGCCGGTTCGAACGCCGACCGGCTCACCCAGGCATCGCGACGGATGCGCGCCCATCCCCCTTTGCGCTCCACCACGCGGACGCCGGAGCGCGGGGCGAAGACCGCGGTGATCGGGGCGCTGGTCCGCGGCTCAGACCGCAGACGCACCAATCCGTTCCCGCCGATCGATTGCGGAAAGGAGTCGCGGCGCCCCCCCACCAGATCGTCGTTGATCCATCCCTCGAGGGTGACGCGCACCGCACCACGTTGGGTCGGGCCGAGCTTCCAGGTCGTGCGCGGCTCGAGCGTGGCGATGGTGGCCCCACCGGGCATCGCCCGCGCATCGGTGGCACGCGCCAACCGCCCCTGTGCGGCGGCAACGCCTGCGAAGACGAGAAGGAGGACGAGGGAACGAAGGAGGCGCATCGCTGGTCGGAGGGACGTGGGACACGGTAGATTGCGCTCTCGCGCGACGGGCGTCCCGCTCCTCGCAAGATAACATCACCCTCTCGACTCGGCCGAGCCCTGATGGCTTCCAAGGTGGACCGCCCCGTCGTGCTCGTCGTCCTCGATGGCTGGGGGCATCGGGCGCAGACCGACGGGAACGCGATCGCGATGGCGCGGACCCCGACCTGGGACCGGCTCTGGGCGCGGGCCCCCAAGACGCTCCTCGAGGCGAGTGGGCGTGCCGTGGGGCTCCCCGAGGGACAGATGGGGAATAGCGAGGTGGGGCATCTCAACCTCGGTGCCGGCCGCGTGGTGATGCAGGATCTCGTGCGGATCGGGGAGAGCATCCGGGACGGGTCGTTCTTCTCGAACGCCGCCTTCCGCGGCGCCTGCGCTCAGGTGCGCACCACCGGCGGGACGCTCCACCTCCTCGGCCTCGTCGGCGATGGTGGGGTCCATGCGCACGACGACCACCTCCTCGCGCTGGTGGAGCTCGCGCATCGGGAGCGCGTGCCGCGCGTTGCGTTGCACCTCCTCCTCGACGGCCGCGACACCCTCCCCACCTCGGCGCTTGGCTACGTGCGCGCGCTGCTCGCGACGATCGGGAACCGCGCGGTGATCGGGAGCCTCGGCGGTCGCTACTACGGGATGGACCGCGATCATCGCTGGCCCCGCACACAGCTCTGCTACGACGCCGCGGTGCGTGGCACGGGGCCGACGACCGAGGACCCGATCGCGTTCATCGAGGCGCAGTACGCCGCCGGCACCACCGATGAGTTCCAGCGGCCGGCGACCGTCGTGCGCGACGGCCAGCCCGTCGCGCTCATGCGCGATGGCGATGCGGTCATCACCTGGAACTACCGGTCGGATCGCATGCGGCAGATCGTGCGCGCGCTGGCGATCGAGGGGTTCGACGGTTTCGACATCAGCGGGCGGCCGCGCCTGCATGTGGCGACGATGACGCAGTACGACCAGACCTTCGGGCTCCCCATCGGCTTCGAGCCCTTCTCCATGGCGAAGATCGTCGCCGAGGTGCTCGAGGACGCCGGGATGAGCACGCTGCGCACGGCGGAGACGGAGAAGTATCCGCATGTGACGTACTTCTTCAACGGCGGGAATGAGACGCCGTATCGAGGGGAGGAGCGCGTGCTCGTCCCGAGCCAGCAGGTCGCGACCTACGATCTCATGCCGGAGATGAGCGCCCCCGGGATCACCGATGCGCTCGTCGAGCATATGGTGCGCAAATCGCACGAGTTCACGCTCTGCAACTACGCGAACGGCGATATGGTCGGGCACAGCGGGCACTTCGATGCGACGGTGCGGGCCTGCGAGGTCGTGGATGAGCAGCTGGCACGCCTCGTCAAAGCGGCGGAGCAGACCGGGACGCGCTTGCTGATCACCGCCGACCATGGCAACTGTGAGATGATGATCGACCCCACCACGGGTGGCCCCCATACCGCCCACACCACGAATCCGGTGCCCTTTCTCCTGATCGATGATGGGGCGCCGATGGCGCTCCGCTCTGGCGGCGCACTCTGCGACGTCGGCCCCACGGTGCTCGCGATGCTCGGCGTCTCGCGTCCTGACGCGATGACGGGACGCGATCTCCGCCTGGGAGGTGTGGCATGATTCGGCGGCTCGCGCTCATGCTGGTGATGGCCTCCCCCCTCGCGGCACAGGTGGGATATGATCCCGCGTCGAGTCCGTACGAGGATCTCCGCGGCCGCCACGCGGCGACCTTCGGGATCGGCACCCTCGCGCCGGGGAAGGATCCCGCCGGTGTCGCGCCGCGCAGCGGGCTCATGCTCACCGGTCGCTACGAGCTGCAGCTCACGCGCCCACTCTGGTTCATCGCGCGGATGGGCATCGCGCCGAGCCTCGAGCGGCCCATCAAAGATCCCCTCTTCTCCGACGCGCAGCGTGAGGCGGGGACCGATCGGCACCCGATGGTGCTCACCGAGGTGGGGCTCAACATGAACCTCACCGGGAACAAGTCGTGGCGCCGGATCGTGCCGCAACTGCATGGCGCGCTCGGCTTCGTCACCGATGGGAACACCCGATTCGATCTCGGCGGCTACAAGTTCGGGAGCGCCTTCACCTTCTCGTATGGGCTCGGGGCGCGCGTGACCACCGGACGGGCGTGGGAGCTGCATGCCGACCTCACGCGCGTGCACTGGAAGTACACCTACCCCGACATCTACGGCTCGGGGACCGATCCCCTCGTACCGAGTGGGCGCCTCGGCCCCTGGGTGGGGAACGCCGTGGTGCAGATCGGCGTCAGCCGCTACTTCTTCCGGTGAACCGATGATGCCGCGCGCGACCCTCACCCGCCGCCTCACCTTCTCCGCCGCGCACCGGTATCGGCGGCCGGAGTGGAGCGACGCGAAGAACGCCGAGGTCTTCGGGGCGTGCGCGCATCCGAACTGGCACGGGCACACGTACAGCTGTGAGGTGACGGTCGGTGGGGAGATCGACCCGATGACGGGGTTCTGTGCCGATCTCGCCGCACTCGATCGCGTGCTCGCGGAGCGGGTGCATGCGCGGCTCGATCATCGGAACCTGGTGCTCGACATCCCCGAGTTCGCGGAGGGGCGTGAGATCCCGACCTCGGAGCATGTGGCGTGGTGGATCGCGCGTGAGGTGCAGGCGGGGCTCAGCGGTTCCGCGCGCGTGCTGCGCGTGCGGCTCGCCGAGATGCCCGATCTCTGGGTGGAGATCGAACCGACGTGACCGCGGGGCCGGACGGCGCGACCCCGCTCGATGCGGTGGACGAGGTGCCGGTCTGGCTCGAGGTCAATGGCCAGCCCGCTGTCACCTGGATGTGCACCCCCGATCAGCTCGATGCGCTCGTCGTGGGATGGTGTTACGGCGAGGGGTACCTCGAGACGCGGGATGACTTGCTCTCGATGCGTCCCTGTGCGCGTGAGCCCGGCTTCTGGGTGACGGTCCCGGACGATCGATATGCCACCGTGGAGGGTGAGGAGAGACGTCGCGTGCTCGCCTCTGGGTGCGGCGCGGTGACGACGATCCTCGGCGCGCTCCACAAGGTCCCGCGCCGTGCGAGCATGCCCGCGATCCCCGATCTCACGCAGACACGCGCGCTCTTCAAGGCGCTCTTCGCGCGGGGGGAGCGCTATCAGTCGACCGGGGGGATCCATGCCGCGGCGCTCACCGATGGGGTGGCGCTGTTGACGCACGCCGAGGACATCGGGCGGCACAACGCGGTGGACAAGGTGATGGGGCAACGGATCCTCGCGCGCGAGCCCACCGCCGATCTGATCCTGCTCGTGACGGGTCGGATCTCCGGTGAGCTCGCGTACAAGGCGGCGCGCGCGCGGATCGCGGTGGTGGCAACCCCCTCGGTGCCGAGCACGGTCGCGGTGGAGATCGCGCGTGCCGCGGGGATGGTGCTGATCGGTCGCGCGGTGTCGGGCGCGCCGCAGGTGTGGACGCCGTGAGCTGCACCGGGGTGATCCTCGCGGGCGGCGGGGCGACGCGCTTCGGTGGCCGACCGAAGGGGTTGGAGGTCGTGGCGGGGGAGCGGATCATCGACCGCGTGGCGAGAGGATTGCGCATGGTGACC
>JBEGVM010000110.1:0-5359 GCA_041178365.1 Gemmatimonadota bacterium
CGTTCTTCCGCTCAGCTGACCGCGGGAAGACGCTGACCAATATCGGGAACGGGACGCACGGTGACTTCCACGATCTCTGGATCGATCCCGATGATTCGAACCACCTCGCCGTGGCGAACGATGGCGGAGGGACCGTCACCACCGACCTCGGCAAGAGCTACACCGCGCAGGATTATCCCACGGAACAGTTCTATCACGCGATCACCACGAAGCACATCCCGTTCCATGTCTGCGGCTCGCAGCAGGACAACAGCACCCTCTGCGTCCCCTACAACTGGAACATCGGTGCGCCGAAGAGCACCGCCGGTGGGATGGCGGTGAGCTATGTGGCCGGTGGTGGGGAACCGGGCTACATCGCCGCCGATCCGCGTGATCCCGATCTCTTCTACTCAGGCACCAACAACGGCGGCTATGTCGACAAGTTCAATCGTCGTACCGGCCTCTCCCGTGAGGCGAATCCCTATCCCTGGTTCTACTCCGGTGAGCCGAGCTCGGCGATCCGCGAGCGGTGGCAGTGGACCTTCCCGATCCTCTTCTCGAGTGTCGACCCCAAGCGGCTCTACGTCTCGTCGCAGCGGCTCTGGATGACGAAGGATGGTGGCGCCACCTGGCAGGTGCTGAGCCCCGACCTCACGCGGCATGATCCGGCGACGATGGGCAAGTCGGGGGGCCCGATCACCGGGGACATGAATGGCCCCGAGGTCTATGCGACGATCTTCAGCGTCGCGCCCGGAAAGCGTGATGTGAATGTGATTTGGACCGGCTCCGATGACGGGCTCGTGCATGTCACCCGCGATGGCGGGAAAAGCTGGAAGAACGTCACCCCGCGCGAGATGCCCGACTTCGGGCGCGTGAGCCAGATCGATGCCTCGCGGTTCGATTCCGGTATCGCGTATGTCTCGGTGCGGAAGCCGCTTCTGAATGATTTCTCACCGTACATCTTCAAGACCACCGACTACGGCGCGACCTGGACGAAGATCGTGAATGGGATCCGCGCCGACGATTACATCCACGCGGTACGCGAGGATGGCACGCGCCGTGGGCTGCTCTATGCGGCGGGGCAGCATGGGGTCTACATCTCCTACGATGACGGCGCGAACTGGCAGTCACTCCGCCTCAACATGCCCGATCTGCCGGTGGCCGATCTGATCGTCGAGGCGAACGAGTTGGTGATCGCCACGCATGGTCGCGGCTTCTGGGTCTTGGACAATGTCGCCCCACTCCGGCAGGCGACCTCCGCGACCGTCGCGCGCGCGGCGCAGCTCTACACCCCGTCCGCCGCGATCCGCTCCGGCGTGCCAGTCCCGATCACCTGGCAGCTTGCCACCGCGCCCAAGTCACTCGCGCTCGAGGTGCTCGATTCCGCCGGTGCCGTACTCCGTCGCTGGGAGGGCGACACCGCGCGTACTGCCGCGGCGGCGGGTGGTCGTCGGCGTGGCGGCGGTGCGAACACCATCCCCCTCGCAGGCGGGATGCAGAAGCTCGACTGGGATCTCCGCACCACGGCGATCACCGGCTTCCCCGGGATGATCCTCTGGGGCGCTGGGACCGCAGGTCCCGCGGTCCCGCCGGGCCGCTACACCGTGCGTCTCATCGCCGATGGACAGACGCTCAGCGCGCCGCTGCGCGTCGTGAAGAATCCGCTCCTCCCCGAGGTCACCGACGCCGACCTTCACGCACAGTACAGGTTCGGGCGCACGGTGCGCGATCGCACCGAGCAGGCGAACCAAGCGGTGATCGCGATCCGGCGCGTGAAGGCGCAGCTCGACGACCGACTCACACGGAGTGACGACGCCCAACTCCGTAGCGCCGCCGGCACGTTGCGCACCAACAGCTCCGCCGTGGAGGAGAACATCTATCAGGTGCGGAACCAGAGTGGGCAGGACCCGCTCAACTTCCCCATCAAGGTCAACAACCGCCTCGCCAACCTTCTCGCGATGTCGGAGCGCGGCGATGGCCGCCCCACCACCTACATGCCAGAGATCTTCGGGATCCTTTCCCAAGAGCTCACGGGCTACGAGACGACGCTCACCACGATCTGGCAGCGGGATCTCCCGGCCGTCAACGCACAGCTCACGCGGCTGGGCCTCCCGACGGTCGACCCCAAGTGCACCGAGGTCAAAGGGTGCCAAGCGGTGAGGTGAGCGGATGTCATCACACCGATGGTTCACTCGGCTCGCGCTGTCCCTCCTGAGCGCGAGCTCCCTCGCGGCGCAGTCTCCTCCGTGGTCTGTCCTCATCCGCAACGGGACCGTGATCGATGGCACCGGCGCCGCTCGCTACCGCGCTGACGTGGCGATCGCCGGCGATCAGATCGTCGACGTGAGCCGTCGTCCCCTCGACCCGCGCCGCGCCGCGCGGGTGATCGATGCCACCGGGCTCATCGTCGCCCCAGGATTCATCGATCTCCACGCGCATCTCGAACCGCTGCTCGCCAAGCGCGGCGCCACGAGCGCGGTCACGCAGGGGGTGACCCTCGCCCTCGGCGGCCCCGACGGGAGTGGCCCCTTCCCACTCGCGGCCTATGCCGATTCGATCGCCGCCGGTGGCGTCGGGATCAACGTCGCCTACCTCGTCGGCCACAACACCGTCCGTCGACAGGTGATGGGCACGGAGAACCGTGCGCCGACCGCGGCAGAGCTCGCACAGATGGTCGCGCTCATCCGGCAGGGGATGGACGAGGGCGCCTTTGGGATGAGCACGGGGCTGCGCTACGTCCCCGGCTACTATGCGACCACTGATGAAGTCGTGACGCTCGCACGCGCGGCGGCGGCGCAGGGGGGGATCTATACCTCACATCTGCGCGAGGAGGGGCTGGGGCTCATCGAAGGGGTCGCCGAGGCGATCACCATCGCGCAGGAGGCCCGCATCCCCGTGGTGCTCACGCATCACAAGGCGGTCGGCCAGCAGATGTGGGGACAGAGTGTCCGCACCCTCGCGATGGTCGATGCCGCACGGACACGCGGGCTCGATGTGATGATCGATCAATATCCGTACACCGCGAGCCAGACGAGCCTCGCGGTGTTGATCCCACCCTGGGCGATGGCGGGAGGCGCCCGCGCTTTGCGTGAGCGCGCCGCCGATCCTGCGCTCCGCGACTCGATCCTCCGGGGAATCGTGAACCTCCTGGAAACCGATCGGGGCGGGGGCGATACGCGCCGCGTGCAGTTCGGCGAGGTGCGCTGGGATCGCACCCTCGAGGGGAAGACGCTCTACGACTGGGCGGTGACACGCGGGCGTCCGACGACGTTGGCCGCCGCGGCAGAACTCGTGCTCGAAGGCGAACTCAACGGAGGCGCCTCGATGGTCTATCACATCATCGACGAAGGGGATGTGCGCCGGATCATGCGGCACCCGCAGACGATGATCGCCTCCGATGGGCGCCTCACCGATCCCGGTGAAGGGGTCCCGCATCCGCGCGCCTACGGCACCTTCCCGCGCGTCCTCGGCACCTACGTGCGACAGGAGCGGGTGCTCACGCTCGAGCAGGCGGTGCACAAGATGACGGCGATGCCCGCCGCGCGGCTCGGCCTCCAGGACGCGCGCGGCTGCCTCATGAAGGGGTGTGCGGCCGATATCGCGATCTTCGACGAGCAGACGGTCGGGAGTCCGGCGACCTTCACGCAGCCGCATCAGTATGCGACGGGGATCCCCTACGTCGTGGTGAATGGGATCGTGGTGGTCGATGGTGGGACGGTGACCACGGCGCGCGCGGGGAAGATGCTCAGGCGCCCCACCGCGGCCGTGGCCCCTGCGATGCCGGTCGTGCGTCCGGCCCCCGTCCGCCCACGGCGCGGGACCTCCAATCTCATCATCCCCGAGGAGATCGAGGGGGTCGGCGCCGATATCACCACGGCCTACCAACTCATCGAGCGCCTCCGTCCGATGATGCTTCGTCCCCGCAACCTCACGGCGGGGAGCGTCGGGGATGGCAATCTCTTCGGGGTCGTCGTCTATGTGGAGGAGATGCGCATCGGATCGGTGGAGGCGCTGCAGACGGTGATGGCGGGGTCGGTGCGAGAGGTGCGCTACATCGGGGCCGCGGATGCGACGACGCGCTGGGGAACCGGGCATTCGCACGGTGTGATTCAGGTGATGTTGAAGCGATGAGGACCTGCGCGCCCGCCCTCGTGCTGGTGCTGGTCACGCTCACCCTCACCGCCCCCCAGCGAGGATGGGCGCAGGATGCCCCCGCCGCGCCGGCCGCGCCGCTGGCCGGCGACTACCGGGATCCCGAGACCACCCCGCGCCCCACGATGCACCCCACGCGAGTGGCGCGCCCCCCACGCATCGACGGGGTGCTCGACGAGCCGGAGTGGCGCGCGGCCGAGGTGCTCACCGACTTTCGGCAGCAGCTCCCCAACACCGGGCGTCCCGCGACCTTCCGCACGGAGGTCCGCGTCCTCTACGATGCCGATCAACTCTATATCGCGGCGGAGAACTTCGACCCCGAGCCGCAGCGTGCGATCAGCGCTGGTCTCGAGCGCGACTTCAATACCGGGGATAGCGACATCTTCGGCCTCGCCCTCGACACCTTCCACGATCGCCGCAACGCCTTCCTCTTCGCGATCAATCCGATGGGAGGCGTTCGGGACGAGCAGGTCTTCAATGACTCGCGCACCGTGGTCGAAGCGTGGGAGGGGATCATCACGCTCAAGACGCGGATGACCGACTCCTCCTGGATCGCCGAGCTCGCGATCCCGATGCGCACCCTCCGCTTCGATGGGACTCTGCCGATACAAGAGTGGGGGGTGAACTTCATCCGTCGGGTGCGCCGCGTGAACGAGACCTCGTACTGGGCGCCGCTCGAGCGACAGTATCGCTTGCATCGCATGTCCAAGGCGGGGACGATGACCGGGCTCGAGGGGATCCAGCCCGGCCGCAACCTGCAGGTGAAGCCCTATCTCGTGGGCAGCGACTCCCGGGGCGCGCAGGTCCCCACCACCGCGCTTGGCACCGCACGCGATGCTGGGCTCGACGTGAAGTATGGGCTCACCCCCTCGATGACTCTCGATGCCACCTACAACACCGACTTCTCGCAGGTCGAGGTGGACCAGGAGCAGGTGAATCTCACCCGCTTCTCCCTCTTTTTCCCCGAGCGGCGCGAGTTCTTCATCGAGAACGCGGGGTCATTCATCTTCGGCGACACCGAGGAGCGGAACTATCGGATGGGCGCGGGTCCGCGCGACTTCACCCTCTTCAACTCGCGGCAGATCGGGCTCACCGCCGACGGGCGCCCCATCCCCATCGTCGGGGGCGGGCGGATCTCTGGACGCGCGGGCGCGTGGGAGCTCGGCGTGCTCGATATGCAGACGCAGGCGTCGGAGGCCCTCCCCGCCGAGAACTTCGGCGTCGTGCG
>JBEGVM010000111.1:0-18689 GCA_041178365.1 Gemmatimonadota bacterium
TCCTCGTCGTCGCCGAACAGCCCACCTGGACCCTCGACGCCCTCACCCTCGGTGCCACGGCGAGACTCCTGGTGCTCGACGGGATCCAGGACCCCGGAAATGTCGGCACCTTGCTGCGCACCGCCGCCGCCCTCGGCGCGGATGCGACCTGTGTGCTGCCGGGCACCGTCGACCCCTGGAACGCCAAGGTGGTGCGCTCAGCGGTAGGGATCCAACTCGGGCACCCGACGATCGAGTGTACCATGGATGCGTTGATGGAGTTCCTCCGTGGGCAGGGGATCCCGCTCTGGGGCGCCGATCTCGGCGGGACCTCGATCGATGCGCTCGTGGCGCCGGCGCGTCTCGCGCTGGTCGTCGGGAATGAGGGGGCGGGGCTCGCGCCGGCGGTCCGGGCGGCCTGCGCCGAGCGCGTCACCCTCCCGATGGCGCCTGGGGCGGAGTCGCTGAACGTCGCGGTCGCCGCGGGGATCACCCTCTTCACGCTACGGTCTCGCGCATGAGTGCCCTCGTCTTCCTCCTGGGGGCCTGCATCGGCTCCTTCCTCAACGTCTGCATCGTGCGGTGGCCGCAGGAGCAGTCGGTGGTGCGGCCGCGATCGCGTTGTCCGGGGTGCGGGGCGAGCATCGCCTGGTATGACAACATCCCGATCGTGAGTTGGCTGGTGTTGCGTGGGCGGTGTCGTGGGTGCGGGGCGGGGATCTCCGTCCGCTACCCCGTGATCGAGGTCATGGTCGGCGCGATCTGGCTCGTGAGTTGGATCACGCTCGGTCCGACGCTCGAAGCGATCCGTGTCGCCGTGACCGCTACCCTCCTACTCGGGATCGCCGTCACCGACCTCACCACGTACCTCATCCCCGACGGCTTCACCCTCTCCGGGCTTCTCTTCGCACTGGCGATGGCTGCTGCCGGCTTCGTGACCGGCGCCGAAAGCCAGTTCGCTGGGCCGTGGGATGCGATCCTTGGTGCCTGCGTCGGGGCGGGGGCGATCGCGATCGTCGCCTGGCTCGGGGAGATCGCGTTTCAGAAGGAAGCGATGGGGCAGGGAGACATCACCCTGATGGCGTTCGTCGGGGCGATGGTGGGGCCGGAGCGGAGTCTGCTCACCATCTTCGTGGCAGCGGCGCTGGCCTCGGTGCTCTTCCTTGCGGTGGTGATGCCGATCGGATGGGCGCGCGCGAAAGCGCGTGGGGAAACCTTCGCGTTGCCGCTGGTGCCCTTTGGGGTCTTTCTCGCCCCGGCTGGACTCGTGACGCTCTTCCTCGGCGACGCGATGATCGCCTGGTATCTCGCGCAGGTGCTCGGCGCATGAGCCGGCTCGCGCTGGTCCTCATGGTCTGGCTGCTCGGGGCCGCTTGCGCCGCGGAGCCGCCGGGGTATGAGGGGCCGTTCAAGAAGCAGGTACGGGCGGCGATCCCGCAGTTGGAGCAGGCCTCGGGACTCCGCTTCCTCACACTCCCGGTGCTGCAGACCCGGTCCCGCGATGAGGTCCGTGCGTATCTCGAGCAGGAGTTCAATGCGCAGCTCACCCCACTCGAACTCGCGGGGACGCAGACGGCGTATCGTCTCCTTGGACTCCTTCCTGATACGCTCGACCTCCGTGCCTTCTTGCTGGATCTGCTCACCGAGCAGGTCGCCGGCTACTACGACCCGCGCACAGAGGTGCTCTACGTGGTGGACGATGCCGCGGCGGAGATGCGCGATATCACGATCACGCATGAACTGATGCACGCGTTGCAGGACCAGCATACGGACCTGATGCAGATCGAAGCCCTCACGGGGGACAACGATCGCATGGTCGCGATGCAAGCGGTGGTCGAGGGGCAGGCGGTCTACGAGCAGCTCGCGGTGATGACCGGTGGGTCCGATGGCGAGCCACGGATTCCCGGCGGGTGGGACCGCGTGCGCGGGATGATCCGCGAGGGGCAGTCGACGATGCCGAAGTTCGCGAGTGCGCCGATGCTGATCCAGGAGACGTTGCTCTTCCCGTACCTGAGTGGGGCGGAGTTCATCCGTCGGGTGAAGCGGGCACGGCCAGGAATCGCCCCATTCAGCCCTTTCGCGGCCTCCACGGAGCAGATCCTCCATCCGGAGCGCTTTCTCGATTCGCTTCCTGATCTGCCGACCCGTGTGACCCTCGGCGCGCCGCGTACGGGGTCGTTGTTACACGAAGACAATCTTGGCGAGTTCGAGACGCGTCTGCTTCTCTTTGCGCATCTGCAGGACGAGGCGGCCGCAGTGCGTGGTGCGGCCGGATGGGATGGGGATCGCTATCAGGTGATCGAGACGGCCGCAGGGCCGGCATTCGCGTGGATCACGGTCTGGGACTCGGCGGAGGAAGCGACGGAGTTCTCGACGTTGCTCCGGCGGGCGATCGACGCACGGCATGGCGCCACGATCGCGGCGCGGCGCGTCACGATCCGGGAGCAGGTGATCGCGGGGCGCGCGACGGTGGTGTTCGAAGACGCACCGGTCGCACACACGGGAGTGCTCCTCGCGCTGGATCGCCTGACGCTCACCCCGCCCTAAGGGTTCGGTCCCCACCGCGCATGCGCCCGCCGCACCAACGGGTGCAGGGGGTGCCGCTTCGGCTTGAGGATCGATCCTCGGCATTTCTTCGCCTCACACAAGCAGGGAAAGCGCCGCTTCCGCGCCGGGGTGTGCGGTTCATCGAGCTCGATCGCGTAATCGTACGCCAGCTCCTCGCCCGGCTGGATGTCGCGGACCGCGACGATCCACATCTGATCGCCGTACGCGATCGGCTCACAGTTCGGCTCGCAGGAGTGATTGATGAAGCGGGCCTCATTCCCGCCCACATTCGCATCGATCACGCGCTCGTCGTCGAGCGTGAGGAGATAGGTGTGCTCCGGCTCCTCCGCCACGCCGGGGAGGGTTGGATAGCGCCGTTCTCCCTCCGCCTCGCTGATCAGTTCGCCGGTGTACTCGATGATCTTGGTGCCGGCCGGGATTCGCGCCACCGCGAAGACGCCGCGGCCATGGCGTACGGAGCGCCGGACCACCCAGGGACGGCGGGCCATCTCAGGGCGCCGGCGGGGCGTCGGCGATCGTCGTCGCGATCTCGTCGAAGAGCGGGAGATCCTCCGCCATCGCGTTCGGTCGCGCGGGGAGGAGCATCACCTCCACCACCTCGTCCATCGTCGCGGCGAAATGCACGTGCAACGTGCTCCGTACTTCCTCGGGAAGCTCGCGCAGATCCTTCTTGTTCGCGGCCGGGAGCACCACGGCGCGCAGCCCAGCGCGATAGGCGGCGAGGACCTTCTCCTTCACCCCACCGATCTCGAGCACCTTCCCGCGCAACGTCACCTCACCGGTGACCGCGATGTCACGCCGCACGGGGCGCCGACTCATCACACTCGCGATCGCGAGTGTCACCGCCACCCCAGCGCTCGGCCCATCCTTCGGCACCGACCCGGCGGGGAAGTGCACATGGAGATCGCTCGCCCGCATCTCGGGGTCGGCCACGCGGAGCTGTCGCGCGCGCGATCGCACATAGGAACTCGCCGCATCGACCGATTCGCGCATCACGTCGCCGAGCTGTCCCGTGACGATGAGCTTGCCGGTGCCCGGCATGCGGAGCGCCTCGATGGTCATGAGCTCCCCACCATTGGCGGTCCAGGCGAGTCCGGTGACGGTCCCGATCTCCGGCTCCTGCTCCGCCGCCTCCGGCGCCCAGCGAGGTGGGCCCAGCACCTCCTCCACCTTCTCCGCGTCGAGCACCCAGGCCCCCGCTTCCCCCTCGGCCTTCCGCTTGGCCCGGCGACGCATGAGTGCGGCGAGTTGCCGCTCGAAGGTCCGGAGCCCCGCCTCGCGCGCGTAGCGGTCGGCGATCAACGAGAGCACCTCATCGGTGAACTGCAGATCGCGATCGGTGATCCCATGCGACTCGAAGAGCCGCGGCAAGAGATAGCGCCACGCGATCTCGACCTTTTCCTCCGCCGTGTACCCGGCGATGCGGATGACCTCGAGCCGGTCGCGCAGCGCGTGCGGGATGTCGAAGAGGTTGTTCGCCGTGCAGATGAAGAGCGCGCTCGAGAGATCGAACGGCAGGTTGAGATAGTGATCGGTGAAGGTCGCGTTCTGCGCCGGATCCAAGACCTCGAGCATCGCCGCGGTCGGATCCCCGCCCGCACCGCCCCCCGCCATCTTGTCGATCTCGTCGATCATCAACACCGGATCGTTCACCTGCACGCGGCGCATCGCCTGGATCAGGAGCCCCGGGAGTGACCCCACGTAGGTCCGACGATGCCCGCGGATCTCCGCCTCGTCGCGCACGCCGCCCACCGAGATCCTGTAGAACGCCCGCCCGAGGCTCTGTGCGATCGCCTCGCCCAGCGAGGTCTTCCCTGTGCCCGGAGGGCCCACGAAGCAGAGGATCGGTGCGCCGGGATCCCGCAGCGCATCGCCGCGCAGTTGGCGTACGGCGAGATACTCGAGGATGCGGTCCTTCACCTCGCGGAGTCCGTAATGGCGGCCATCCAATGCCGACTCGACGCGCTCCAGGGTGATGGACTCCGCTCCCGCGCGGCGTTGCCACGGGAGGGCAAGCACCCACTCGAGGTAGTTGCGCAGTACCTGATGCTCGCTCGAGGCCGAGGAGAGGGCGCGTAAGCGATCGAGTTCGCGCCGTGCCTCAGTCGCGACCGCTTCTGGGAGGGCGGCCTCCTCGATGCGGCGAAGGAGCTCGGTGATGTCGCGGTCGCCGACCTCCGTCTCGCCAAGCTCCGCCTTGATCGCCTGCAGCTGCTGGCGGAGGAAGAACTCTCGATGATGTCGGTCGATGCGCCGTTCGGTCTCCTGCTTGACCTCCTGCTGGACCGTCGCGCGCGTCTCCTCGCGCTCGAAGCGCTCGGCGAGGAATTCGAGGCGCCAGTGCACGTCGAGCCGCTGGAGTGCCTCGTCCTTCTCCGTGGCGCGCAGGGCGCCACGCGCGGCCGCGAGATCGGCAAAACGTCCCGGGCGCTTCACCTCGCGCCGCAGGAGTCCTGGCAGTTCGGCGGGGAAGTTCTCGTCACGCTCGGCGCGGGCGTCCGCCGCGAGGAGGATCCGATGCATCAGCGCCTGGGCCGCGCCGAGGTCACCGAGGGGCTCCTCGACCGGGCGGATCGTGACCTGGGCGAACCGGGCGCCGGCCTCGCGCTGGACCCCAGCGATCGTCACGCGCGTGAGACCCTCGAGCGTGATCTGGTGGAGCCCGTCGACCGGGGGGCGCCGGTCGGTGAGCCGCGCGACGACCCCCACCCGGCCGACGGCGCGGACCTCGCCGACGGGACCCTCCTCCTGGGTCAGGACGCAGCAGACGAGGGCCCCCTCCTCGGGGTGCGCCACCAACAGCGCCTGATTGTCCCCGCTGGCCACTTGGATCGCGATCCGTCCCCGCGGGAAGACCAGGGTCGACCGGAGCGCGAGGAGGGGGAGGGCGTCCTGCTGGACGGCGGCGTGGGACTCAGGCACGGTCCAAATGTACGGCGCGCAGCTCCGGTCGTGGGGGTGGGCTCCCCCCGCGGTCGGTCGGGCGGTCCGTAGGGTCCCGTCCCTTGGCCCAGGTCCCCCAAGTCTCTATGTTTCAAGGCTCTATGTTCCAAGAGCTGTCCGAGAAGCTGGAAGCCACCTTCGCCAAGTTGCGGGGGCGCGGCGTCCTGACCGAAGCCGACATCAAGGAAGGGCTCCGCGAGGTTCGTCGGGTCCTCCTCGAGGCCGACGTCAGCTTCCAACTCACCCGCGAGTTCCTCGAGCGGGTCGAGAAGCGCGCCATCGGGGTCACGCAGCTCAAGAGCATCCAGCCGGCGCAGCAGCTCGTGAAGATCGTCTACGACGAGCTCACGCTGATGCTCGGCGAGCGAAAGGAAGGGCTCCGGATGTCCACCCTGCCGCCGACCGTCGTGCTGATGGTCGGGTTGCAGGGCTCGGGGAAGACGACCACCGCGGCCAAGCTGGCGCGGCGGTTGAAGGGGGAGGGACGGCCGACGCGCCTCGTGGCGGCGGACGTCTATCGCCCGGCAGCGATCGATCAGCTCGAGACCTTGGGGCGCGAGCTCGAGGTCCCGGTCTACGCCGATCGCTCCACCACCGACGTGGTCCGCATCGCGCGGGCCGGGGTGGAGGAAGCTCGGAAGGGGCGGGATCGCGTCGTCATCATCGACACCGCGGGCCGCTTGCAGATCGACGAGTCGATGATGGACGAGCTGCGCCGCGTGAAGGAGGCGGTGCAGCCCGATGAGATCCTCCTCGTCGCCGATGGGATGACAGGGCAGGATGCGGTGAAGATCGCGCAGGGGTTCAATGACGCGTTGGGCGTCACCGGCGTGGTCCTCACCAAGATGGATGGCGACGCGCGCGGTGGGGCGGCGCTCTCGATCTACGGCATCACCAAGAAGCCGATCAAGTACATCGGCGTGGGGGAGAAGCCCGATGCGCTCGAGGAGTTCCATCCCGATCGTATGGCGGGACGGATCCTCCAGCAGGGCGATGTGCTCACGCTGGTGGAGAAGGCGCAGGCGACGTTCGATACGGACGAGGCCAAGCGACTCGAGAAGAAGGTGCGCAAGGAAGGGATGGACCTGCAGGACTTCCTCGGCGCGATGAAACAGATGCAGAAGCTGGGCTCGATGCAGAACATCCTGCGGATGATCCCCGGCGTGAATAGCAAGATGATGCAGCAGGCGAGTCAGGCCGATCCGCGGCGGATCAAGCATGCCGAGGCGATCGTGCTCTCGATGACGATGGCCGAGCGGCGGGATCCCTCGCTGCTCAATGGCTCGCGCCGCGCGCGGGTCGCGAAGGGCGCGGGACGGCCGGTGAGCGAGGTGAATCGCCTGCTGGAGCAGTTCCGCGAGATGCAGAAGATGATGAAGCGGATGGCCGGCGCTCGGCGCTAGCTTCCGTGGGCAGGACCCGAGTGCGGCCCGGGAGTTCCGGGTGCGCGATGAGCTCGGCGCAGGACCACACCACCCGATCCTGGAGGATCATCGCATGGCCGTTCGTATCCGTCTCCGTCGTCAGGGCCGCACCAAGTCGCCGACCTACCGTATCATCGTCGCCGACAGCCGGTCGCCCCGTGACGGCAAGTTCCTCGAGATCCTCGGGCAGTATGCGCCGCGCTCGGGTGACCAGGCGCTGCAGCTGAAGGCCGATCGCGCCAACTACTGGCTCGACAACGGTGCGCAGCCGTCGGACACCGTTCGCTCGCTCCTCCGCAAGGCGGGGGTGCTCAAGGCGCGGCACGAGGCGCGCCTCGCGTCGAAGCTCACCGCATCGGCGGTGCCGGTCAAGGAGTGATCGCATGACGCTCCCCGACTGCGCGAGTGTCGCGCGGGTCCGCCGGCCACATGGTGTGCGGGGAGAGATCGCGATCGAGGCGTTGACTGACGAGCCGGAGGCGATCCTCGCCTCCGGCCGTCGGCTTTTTCAGGGGACCCCAGACGGCGCACTCTGGCTCGATCCGCGCTCGCGGCTCCCTCGTGAGTTGCATGTGACTCAGCTGCGCCCTGTGCACGAAGGGTGGTTGCTCACCCTCGCGGAGATCGGGGATCGCACCGAAGCCGAGAAGTGGAATGGCCGGCATCTCCTCGTGCCGGTGGAGGAGCTCTCCGAGCCGGACGAAGGGGAAGTCTTCACGCATGAACTCATTGGGATGACGCTCGTCGATGCGGCGAATGGTGCCGCGATGGGCGAGGTGACTGAGGTCTTCGAGCTCCCGCAGGGGTTGCTGCTCGAGTTCCGCGGCCCGCAGGGGACGCACGCGGTCCCCTTCGTCGAGGAATTCGTCGAGGCGGTGGATCGCGAGGCGCGTCGGATCAGGGTGCGGCTCCCCGACGGGTTGCTGGAGCTCTGATGCTGACCATCAACCTCATCTCGATCTTCCCCGACTTCTTCACGGGGCCACTGGGATTGAGCATCCCCAAGCGGGCTGCTGAGGCGGGACTCGTGCGCTACCGGTGCATCGATCTCCGCGACTTCGCGCACGACAAGCACCGGACGGTCGATGATGCGCCGTTCGGAGGCGGGCCCGGGATGGTCATGAAGCCCGCCCCCTTCTTCGAAGCGGTGGAATCGGTGGGGGCCACGGCGCCGATCGTGCTGCTCTCGCCGCGGGGGAAGGTCTTTCACCATGCGGATGCTGAGCGCTTTGCCGCCGGCACCGAGCTGACCCTCCTCTGCGGGCATTACAAGGACGTCGATCAGCGGGTCGCCGATCATCTGGCCACCGAGGAGCTCTCCCTCGGGGACTTCGTCCTGAGTGGGGGGGAGCCGGCGGCGTTGGCGATCGTCGACGCCGTGGTGCGGCTGCTTCCCGGGGCGATGAGCGACATCGAAAGCGCCCGGACCGACTCCTTTTTCGGCCGTGGGATCTCGGCCCCCTCGTACACCCGGCCGGCGGAATTCCGGGGGCATGGGGTCCCGGAGGTGTTGCTCAGCGGGAACCATGCGGCGATCGAGAAGTGGCGGGAGGAGGAGGGGGTCCGGCGGACCCAGAAGCGGGGGTAGTCCCTCATCCCTGACCCCTGTCACCTGGTCCCTGTCGTGGTTGCGCAAGCAGTGGCGCTGCAGTACGTTACGGGGCTCGACACTGTCACCTCAGCGGGCCGCTTTGGCGCCCGGAGTCCCATATGCACGCGTTCACCGAGACCGAGAAGGCTTATCTGAAGACCGTCCCCGCGTTCCGCGCCGGCGACACGCTCCGCGTGAACGTCCGCGTGAAGGAAGGGGAGAAGGAGCGTCTGCAGGCCTTCGAAGGCGTCTGCATCGCCCGCCGTGGCAATGGCGTGGGTGCCTCCTTCACCGTCCGGAAGATCTCGAACGGCGTTGGGGTCGAGCGCATCTTCCCGCTGCACTCCCCGATGCTCGCCGAGATCAAGGTCGTGCGTCGTGGCCGCGTGCGCCGCGCCAAGCTCTTCTATCTCCGCAACGTGACCGGCAAGGCCGCGCGTATCGCGGAGCGGAAGGTCCGCGTGCAGGTCCCGACGTCGGGGACGGCCGCCGAGGCCTGATCGCGCATGGCCGGTGGGTGGAGCGCGCTCGAGCGTTCGCTCCGCACCGCAGGGGCTAATCAGATCGCTGGTGTCGATGAAGTCGGACGGGGCCCCCTCGCGGGCCCCGTCGTCGTTTGTGCGGTGATCATGCCCGCCGATCGGCGTGCGATCCCTGGGGTGACGGACTCCAAGAAGCTCAGTGCGGCGGCGCGCGAGCGACTCGCCGAGGTGATCCAGCGCGAGGCGGTGGCGCTCTCGCTCGCGGCGGCCTCGGTGGCGGAGATCGCTCGGTGGAACATCTATCAGGCGACAGCGCGGGCGATGGCGCGGGCGATCCAGCGGCTCGCCGTACCCCCCGATGAGATCCTCGTGGACGGGAAGCCGATCAAGACCTTGGGCGTCCCGCACCATGCCGTGGTGGGGGGGGATGCGCAGTGCTACAGCATCGGGTGCGCGAGCATCGTGGCCAAGGTCGTGCGTGACCGGTTGATGCAGCGCCTCGCGAGCCGGCACCCGGGGTACGGGTGGGAGTCCAATGCCGGGTACGGGACGCCGGCGCACATCGCCGGGCTGCGCACGCAGGGCCTCACGGCGCACCATCGGGTGGCGTTCTGTCGGACCGCGCTAAGTTCAGGGGCTAGGTGACAGGGACCAGGGACCAGATACCTGGCTGCTCGTACCTGTCCCCTGGTCCCTGATCCCTGATTCCTGCCTCTATGCACTCTGACCTCACGCTCGCCAGCACGACCGACCTGACCTCCCAACTGTTGGTGGGGGGGCTCCTCGTCGCGATGTTCGTCGCCCTCGCCATCGAGAAGGCGCATCGGGTCCTCGTCGTGATGGCGGCGGTGGCGGTGATGTGGGCGATCACCTACGCCACGCCGTATCGCTTGCTCACCTTCGAGGCCACGGCGCAGGCGCTCGACATCAATGTGCTGCTCTTGCTCGCCGCGATGATGGCCTTAGTCGGCGTGCTCAAGGAGACGGGGGTGTTCGGGTGGGCGGTGGAGCGGATCCTCGAGCGCTTCGGCGGGCGTCCCGCGCGCGCGATGGTGCTGCTCTGGTGGTTCACCGCGATCGCCTCGGCCTTCCTCGACAATGTGACCACGGTGATCTTCGTGACCCCCGTGGTCCTGGCCGCGGCGCAGCGGGTGAGTGCGCCCCCCCTCCTCGTGATCCTCCCGGTGATCATGGCGGCGAACATCGGGGGGACGGCGACGTTGATCGGTGACCCGCCGAACATCATGATCGGGTCGGGGGCGGGGCTCACCTTCCTCCAGTTTCTTGAAGAGCTGACGATCCCTGTGCTCATCATGATGTGCGGGCTGCATTGGTGGGGCGCGCGTCGGTTGCGCACCGCCATGGGGGCGCGGGCGAATCTCCCCGCCGCCGCGGATGAGCCGGGCTATGGCCCGCGGATCACCGATCCCGCGCTCCTGCGGTGGCTCGGTGGCATCAGTCTCTTCGTCTTGATCGGCTTCGTGACGCATGGCATCACGCATATGCCGGCGGCGGTCCCCGCGGTGCTCGGCGCCACCGCGGCGCTGATCGTGCAGGATGTGCTCTATCTGCGGAAGGCGAAGCCGACGCACGACGAACGGCGCCATGGGATCCTGCACATCATCGAACGAGAGATCGAGTGGCCGACGCTCACCTTCTTCGCCTTCCTCTTCATCCTCGTCGGTGCGGCGGTGAGCACGGGGCTGATCGACTCACTGGCGTCGTTGCTTGAGCGCGGGATCGTTGCGGGGCGGGATCAGTTCGGGCTGAGCGAGACGGGGACGCTGATCTTCGCTGCGCTCTTGGTGGCCTGGGTCGCCGCGCTGCTCTCCGCCGTCATGGACAACATCCCCTTCGTCGCGGTGAGCATCCCGATCATCAAGGCGCTCACCCTCGTCCTCCCCGGTGACACGACGGTGCTCTGGTGGGCGCTCTCCCTCGGGGCCTGTCTCGGTGGGAACGGGAGTCCGATCGGGGCCTCCGCGAACGTCACCACGCTCGGGATGGCGGAGAAGCAGGGGATCCGCGTGAGTTTCGGGGAGTTCGCCGCGGTCGGCGTGCGGGTGATGGGCTTCACGCTGCTGGTCTCGAGCGTCTTTCTCGTCGGCTTCGTCGCGCTGGGGCCTGATCGGGTCGCGCAGGTGGGAGCAGGAGTGCTGGCCGTGGTCGCGCTGGGACTCTGGCGGTATGAACGACATGCGCAAGGGTGATGGATACGACCATGTCGGTATCGCCGGTGACGATTCATCGACCATCTGGGCGCCGAGCCCCGATCGTGGTCGACTCACCGCACAGTGGCTTTTTCTTTCCTGAGGACTTTCAGCCGCGGGCATCGATCGACGCCCTTCGCACGACCTGGGATGCCCATGTCGATGCGCTCTGGGCGGACGGCGTGCGGGCCGGCGCCACCCTACTCTCCGCCACCTTTCCGCGCTGCTACATCGATGTGAATCGGGCCGAAGACGATCTCGATCCCGCGCTGTTCACTGGCCGGTGGGATGGTCCGCTCGCGCCAACCGATTACTCGCGACGCGGGATGGGGCTGATCCGACGCGATGCCCTGCCTGGCGTGCCGATGTACGAAGCCCCCCTCGGGGTCGAGGCAGTGCGACAGAGGATCACGCGGTGGTATCGCCCCTATCGGGCGGCCCTCGCCGAGGCGATCGACGCCGTGCGACGAGAGCATCCGCGGGTCTGGCATCTGAACGTGCATTCGATGAAGTCGCGGGGGAACGCGATGAACGTCGACATCGGTGCGGCACGCCCGGAGATCGTCGTGAGCGACGGGGAGGGAGCCACCGCCGATCCCAAGATCACCGCACAGATCGCGGCATGGTTTGCGGCGCGGGGATATGCGACCCAGGTGAACTCGCCCTATCAGGGCGGGGACCTCGTGCGCACGTTCGGGCGTCCCGCAGGGGGGGTGCACAGCGTGCAGATCGAGGTGAATCGGGCCTGCTACATGGACGAGGTGAGCTGTGAACCGCACGCAGGATTCGACCGGGTACGCGACGACCTCTCGTCCTTGATCAGGGCCATCACGGAGTGGGCGAGCACATGATGGTCCGCGGTGCCTCCGGACCGTTCCGTCGCATCGTGGATGGGATCGAGCGGGTCGGCAATGCGATCCCACATCCGGCGACCCTGTTCCTGTTGCTCGCCGGACTGACCGTCCTCCTCTCGGCGGCGCTGTCGGCGCTCGGGATCACGGTGATCCATCCGGGGACCGGCGAGACGGTCGCGGTCACCAACCTGCTCTCCGCCTCCGCGATCCGCCGGTTGGCCTTCCAGATCGTACCGAACTTCACGGGCTTCGCCCCCCTCGGGCCCGTGCTGGTCTCCTTGCTCGGGCTCGCCGTGGCAGAGCACTCCGGTCTCTTCGGTGCGCTCGTCCGGTGGGGGGTGGAAAGGACCGCCCGCCGGTACCTCACGCTCGCCGTGGTCTTCGTCGGTGCGAATGCCCACACCGCCGGTGACGTGGGGTATGTGCTCCTCCTCCCGCTCGCGGCCGCGACGTTCCACGGGGCCGGACGCCATCCGGTCGCTGGGATCGCCGCGGCGTTCGCGGGGGTCTCTGGCGGGTTTGCCGCCAACCTGCTCTTGTCGCCGACTGACTTGGTCATCGCGGGCATCACCCAGGAGGCCGCACGCCTGATCGATGCCACATACAGCGTCGCCCCCACCGCGAGCTACTGGTTCCTCGCGGCGTCGGTGGGGTTCGTGACGATCGTGGGGGCGGCGGTGACGGAATGGATCGTCGAGCCTCGGTTGGGTCGCTATGAAGGACCGGTGGCGGCACCGTCGGCGGAGTCGCTCTCGGTCCTCGAGCGGCGTGGGCTCCGTCGGGCGGGATTGGTGGTCCTCGGGCTGCTCGGCCTCCTGGCGTGGGGGGTCATTCCCGCCGACGGCCCGTTGCGGGATCCGGGTCAGCCCGGGCTCCTGGGGTCGGTCCTGATCCGAGGGCTCGTGGCCCTCCTCTTCCTCTTCGGGGTCATCCCTGGCGTGGTCTATGGGGTGACCGTCGGGACGGTGCGTCGGGACACCGATGTCTACCGTGCGATGCAGCAGAGCATGGAGGGCGTGGCGGGGTACCTCGTCGTCGTCTTCTGCATCGCCCAGTTCATCGCGCTCCTCGCGTGGTCGAATCTCGCGGTGATCATCGGTGTGCGTGGGGCGGTCTTCCTGCAATCGATGCAGATCGGCGTGATCCCGCTCCTCATCGTGGTGGTCTTCATGACCGCGGCCATGGACCTCGTGCTGGGATCGGCGGCGGCCAAGTGGGCGATGCTGGCGCCCGTGCTCGTCCCCATGCTCATGGTGCTGGGCTATGCGCCCGAGCTCTCGCAAACCGCCTATCGCGTCGGCGACAGTCTCACCAACATCATCACCCCGCTCGCCTCGAACTTCCCCCTCGTGCTGATGTTCCTGCAGCGCTATGTCCCACGCGCCGGGGTCGGGTCCCTCATGGCGCTCATGGTGCCCTACTCGCTGGCGAACGCCATCTGGTGGACGGCGATGCTCGTGGTGTGGGTCTCCTGTGGATGGCCCACCGGACCTGGGGCCCAGCTCTACCTGCGACCCTGAGGCTGGGGGGGCGTCGCTCGGAACCACCGGCGCCGACCCCAGAGGGAGAGGTAGACGAGTGCGACGAGTGCGGGGACCTCGATGAGCGGACCGACGACCGCGGCGAGCGCCTGCCCCGAGCTGAGCCCGAAGGTCGCGACGGCGACGGCGATGGCCAGCTCGAAGTTGTTTCCCGCCGCGGTGAAGCTCAGCGCCGCGGTGGTCTCGTAGGGGAATCCGAGCCGCGTCGAGAGCCAGAACGACACCCCGAACATCAGGAGGAAGTAGACGAGGAGGGGGAGTGCGATCCGCGCCACGTCGAGCGGGAGCGCGAGGATCCGATCGCCCTGCATCGCGAACATCAGGACGATGGTATAGAGGAGGCCGAGGAGCGCCGTGGGGCCGATCCGCGGGAGAAAGGTCGATTCGTACCAGGTCGTCCCACGACGGGCGACGAGGATCTTTCGCGTGAGGTATCCCGCGAGGAGCGGGACGCCGAGGAAGACCGCCACGCTCTCCGCGATCGCGCGCATCGAGACGACGACCTCGGTTCCGGGGAGGCCGAGCCAGGCGGGGATCGCCGTGAGGAAGAGCCAGCCAAGCAGGGAGTAGGTGAGGATCTGGAAGAGGGAGTTCAGCGCGACGAGCACCGCCGCGAGTTCACCGGAACCACAGGCGAGGGTGTTCCAGACGAGCACCATCGCGATGCAGCGGGCGAGACCGATGAGGATGAGGCCATCGCGATAAGCGGGGAGGTCGGGGAGGAAGAGCCAGGCGAGCCCGAACATCAGCACGGGCCCCAC
Source organism: Gemmatimonadota bacterium (assembly GCA_041178365.1). Lineage (GTDB taxonomy): Bacteria > Gemmatimonadota > Gemmatimonadetes > Gemmatimonadales > Gemmatimonadaceae > Pseudogemmatithrix. The sequence goes on from JBEGVM010000111.1 coordinate 14,354, forward strand.
CACCCAATTGAGGACGAGCGAGGTCGTGAGCACGCGCGGGTCTGCGGTCGAGGCGCCGATCGATTCGTACCGGACCTTCGCGAGCACGGGATACATCATCCAGAGGAGTCCGATCGCGATGGGGGCCGAGACACCGGCCACCTGCATCGCGTCGAGCTGGGCGCCGAGGTCGGGGAAGGCCCGGCCGAGCAGGAGACCGCCCACCATCGCGAGGATGATCCAGAGTGGGAGCCAGCGATCGAGCGGGGAGAGGCGCCCGAGGACGGGAGCGTCGGGCGTCGCGGTGGCGGTGGTCATTCGGCGAAGGTCGGGAGGGGGAGGGCCGCGTGGATCGCGGTGGCCGCTGTGGTGAGCTGATCGGGGGAGAGCGTATCGAGCGGGAGGGCGAGGAGTGCCGCGAGGCGCGCATGGAGCGCGTCGTAGGTCGCGGAGAAGGCCGCGCGAATCGCCTCGGGCTCCGTCGCCTCTGCGGGATCGGGGAGCCCCCAGTGTGCACGGGCGGCGGCCCCGGGGAAGATCGGGCAGGCGTCGCGGGCGTTGTCGCAGACGGTGATCACGAGGTCGAACGATTGGCCGAGAAAGGTGTCGACCTGTCGTGGCGTGCGGTCGCCCCAGGTGATGCCGTGCGCGGCGAGGATGTCGATCGCGCCGGGGTGGACGCGGGTCGCGGGGCGGGAGCCTGCGCTCGCCGCGCGGATGGGGCCAGCGGGGCGCGTCGCCCCGAGGGTGGTGAGGATGGCCTCGGCGAGTTGGCTCCGAGCGGAGTTGCCGGTGCAGAGGATGAGGATGGAGAGGGGGGGCATGGACCAAAGGTCGTCCAGTCGACCGGGTGGGTACAGGGTGGGATCGCCTCCGTGCTAGATTCGTGACATCGTGAGGTTGGTCGAGCAGCATGCGACCCGGTAGCTCAGCCGGTAGAGCAGCGGCCTTTTAAGCCGTAGGTCGTGGGTTCGAGCCCCACCCGGGTCATCCATGGAACGTCATCTCCTTCGCCGTGCAGGAAGTCTGCTCGCTGCGGTCGCGCTCGTCGTGGCGCCGCTGCGGGCGAGTGTGGCATGCGACATGGCCCAGCACGATGCGCACCCGGCAGTGGAGCCAGTGGCGGTCGTCGATCACTCGATGCACGCCGGTCACGAGATGGTGGCACCGGATTTGGCAGCGGCCTCAGAGGAGGAGCTGCCCTTACCGCCGATGCCCTGTGACGACTGGGCGAGCTGTGCCGTGATCGCGCTCCCGCAGGTGGCGTCGGTGCGTGCGGTACGTCCGGTGCCTCCTGCCGCCCCGCGGACGGTGATCGCGGAGGCGCCGATGGCGCCGAGCATGGCGGTCGAGCCGCCCCCTCCGCGCTGCTGAGTCGTCCGGCGGCGTTCGCGCGCCGCCTGCCTGACCTGTCGGCCACGAGCGACACCGCGCATGCCGCGTGGTGCGTCTCCGTGGCCCCCTCGGACGACTCTCTCATGACACACTCACGAACGCTCGCTGCGGCGCGCTGGCCCGCGCTGGTCCTGTTAGCTCTCCTCTCCCATCTCCCAGCGCTCCTCTCCGCCCAAACGGACTTCTACAACACCGATCGCGGGCGGCCGCTCCGCGTGGAAGATGCGATCGTCGTGGAGCGACGGGCCTTCGAGTTGCAAGCCGCACCCTTCACCTGGGAGCGGGTGCGACGCGGGGCCTCACACCTCGCCGTCGCGCCGGAATTCGCGTGGGGGGTGCTCCCTCGGACGCAGATCGAGCTCGCCCTCCCGATGATCCGCGAGGACGACGGCGTGGGGACCACCCCACGCATCGGGCTCGGGGGTGTGGAGGTGGAGCTCTTGCACCAACTCAATGCGGAGACGACGCGCTGGCCCGCGCTCGCCCTCGGGGCAGGGGCGCATCTCCCGGTGGGGGGGATGGCGCCGTCGCGCACGCTGACGTCGGTCCGCGGGCTCGCGACGCGCACCCTCGGGTGGGGCCGTGTGCATCTCAACGGGACGCTCGGCCTCGGCGAGGATCTCCCCACGGATGAGGTGGCCGCGTCGGAGGCGGCGCGCTGGGAGGCGGGCGTCGCGGTGGATCACACCTTCTTCTTCCGCTCGCTGCTCGTGGGAGCGGATCTCGTGGCGCGCACCCCGCAGGTGGCAGGCGCAGCGACGCAGTGGCAGGCGGGAATCGGTCTGCGGCAGCAGCTGACGCCGCGGGTCGCCTTTGACGCCGGCCTTCGGCGGAGTCTCTCCGCGGGGGATTCCCGGTGGACACTCACCGCAGGTGCCGCCTACGCCTTCGCGAAGCCGTGGCGTCCCTCAGACGCTGGCGCGCGCGTGACGGCTCCGGTGCGCTCGGCCCGTGGCACCGGCCCGGCCACCTCGCCTCCGCAGTGGACGACGGTGCAGGATCAGTTCTATCAGCAGGCGGCACATAACTTCGTCTTCCGGCGGATGTATCCCGGGGCGGACCGCCTCTTCAACGCCTTCGACTTCGGGCACGCGATCCTCTACGAGACACTCTGGACGCGCCCAGGCGATGCGGAGCGGATGCTGGAGGGATCGATCTACGCGCAGCTCACCACCAAGGTCCTCTCGGCTCCGCCCCGCCTCCCTCTCGTGGAGGATGCGATCGAGCCGCGCTACGTGCGGCTCGCTCCTGAGGCCAAGGCGATGTTCGAGTGGGCGCACATCCTGCACCGGCAGGTCTACGACGTGCTGGGCGATGATCGCCTCAGCGACGCGGCCAAGGATGCCGAACTCCAGCGCCTGACCGCCTACTACCGTTCGCGCCCCGATCTCGCCTTCAGTGCGCTCCCGAAGAACATGGCGCTGATGCAGGAGATGCCGTACTCCCTCGCCTTCCGCGAGCGGTATCCCAAGTTCAATGGGTTGATCTGGGCGTATCACTGGCTGCAGGTGGGGATCTATGAGCCCTTGGTGGTGGGGAAGACGCCAGCGGAGCGGCAGGCTGGCGTCGCGGCGGCGGTCGCCCGATTCAAGCAGATGATCCCGAACGCGCCCGAGGGATACCCGGGGATGATGCCGATGACCGCGGCGATCGCCCCCGAGTTCGCCAACCGCTGGCCGACGCTCGCGATCATCTTCGACAACCTGCATTCCCTGCATGATGTGATCTCGGATATCCTGGCGAATCCGGCGGTCCCGCGCGCGGAGAAGCGGGCGATCATCCTCGAAGCGGTCGATGCGTATCGCGACGACACGACGCAGATCATGACGGTCGAGGGATGGAAGAAGATGTCGTTGGCGATGGGGATCGACAACCAAGGGGGACCGGTGGTGGGGTTCCTGCCAGCGCTCCCGGCGCTGACCATGCCCCGTGGGATGGTGATGCGGCATGACAAAGACGGCAACCCGATCGGGGACCACCATCACCATTGAGCGAAAAAAGGCCGAAGATGGCCGTAGGGGTTTGCCTGAAGGAATTCCGGTACACCCCTACGGAAGGAGGGGGCGGGGCGCTCTAGTATTGGGGAGACGCCTCGCACCCTCGCCGGGCCCTGTTCTGGGAGAGCTGACCGATGAGCGACGAACTGATCCGAGTCCTGCTGGCCGATGACCATGCCGTGGTGCGCGCCGGTCTCAAGGCGGTCATCGGGAATGCCCGCGATATGCTCGTGGTCGGTGAGGCTGCGACCGGGCCAGAGGCCGTGAACATGGCGGAACGGCTCAAGCCGACGGTCGTGGTGATGGACCTCTCGATCGGCGAGGTGGATGGGGGCGAGGCAACCAAGATGATCGTCGCGAAAGGGCTTCCGTCACGGGTCCTGATCCTCACGATGCACCCTGAGGAGGAGTATCTCGTGCCGATGCTTGAGGCGGGGGCGGCGGGGTTCCTGCCGAAGACGGCGGCGGACGCCGAGCTCCTCGACGCGATCCGCGCCGTGGCGCGCGGCGACATCTTCGTGCGCCCGCAGGCGGCGCGGATCCTCGCCAAGGGGTACCAGCGCAAGGACCCGATGCATGAGGACCGGGCCCGCTATGAGAAGCTGACCGAGCGCGAACGCGATGTGCTCCGCCTCACCGCGCACGGCTTCTCGGCGCCGGAGATCGGGGCGCAGCTGTTCATCTCGCCCAAGACGGTCGATACCTACAAGCAGCGGATCCAGGACAAACTCGGGCTGGCGCATCGCCACGAATACGTCCAGTTCGCGTTGCGCTTAGGGCTCCTCCAAGCCTGACGCCGGTGGGGTTCGCTCCATAGCTTCACTCGCATGACCGCGATGCCGCTCCGGATGCGCCTCCTCGTGCTCTCCGGTGTCCTTTCCGTGTCGATCATCGGTGGGTCAGCCATCTGGTTGATCCGTACCGCCCCCCCGACCGACGACTGGCGTCTGGTGGAGGGGCTTCTC
>JBEGVM010000112.1:0-2803 GCA_041178365.1 Gemmatimonadota bacterium
GCGCTCACGCCGGAACGGCTCGAGCGCACCATCGCCATCACTCGCCGGGGTCTGCAGGAGTGGTTCGGGATCGCGCGGCCGCGGCTCGCACTGGCCGCGCTCAATCCGCATGCGGGGGATCAGGGCCGCTTCGGTGATGAGGATGAGACGGTGCTCGCACCGGTCGCGCGCGCGATGGGGGTCGCGGGCCCGATCCCGGCGGACACCGTCTTCGTGCGGGCGATCCAGGGGGAGTTCGACGCCGTCATCGCCCCATATCATGATGTGGGGATGACGGCGATCAAGGTCGCGAGCTTCGGGGAGGGGGTGAACATCACGCTTGGGCTCCCTTTTCCGCGCACCTCACCCGATCATGGGACCGCGCTCGATATCGCCGGCACGGGCCGCGCCCGCGCCCACTCGATGGCGGAGGCGATCCGCCTCGCCATCACGCTCACGACCCGCCGAGTTCCACCGCCAGTTTCGTGATGCGGCGACCGTCCATCGCATGGACGGTAAAGTGCGCGCCCCCACCACTCGCGCGGTCCCCCACCACGGGGAGTCGGCCCAGTAGCCCGAACACATAGCCGCCGACGGTGGTGAAGTCCTCTTCAGGGATCGTGAGATCGAGCTCGGTGTTGAGCTCCCCGATGTTGGTATCGCCAGCGATCACGCGGGCCCCCGTCGGCGTGGGTTCGGTCGTCGGGGATTCATCGTACTCGTCGAGGATCTCACCGACGATCTCCTCGAGCAGATCTTCCATCGTCACCATGCCTGCCGTGCCCCCGTATTCGTCCAGCACGATCGCGAGATGTTCCTTGCGTCGCTTGAAGTCGGCGAGCACGTCCTCGACCTCTCGCGAGCCCGGCACCACATGCACGGGGCGGAGCGCCGTGAGGAGCTGGAACCCGTCCGGGTCCCGGTGCAGGGCGCGCAGGAGATCCTTGGCGTGCACCATCCCGACGATGTCGTCCATCGTCTCCCGGTACACCGGATAGCGAGAGAAGCCGGCCTCGTTGACGATCTGGATCGCCTCGTCGAGCGAGGCCTCCACCGGGATCGCGACCATCGCCGTCCGCGGGGTCATGACCTCACGCGCATTCTTCTCCGAGAACTCGAAGACCCCGCCGAGGATCCGCGCCTCCGATTGCTCGAGGTGACCACTTTCCTCCGCCTGCTCCACGAGGAGGCGGAGCTCATCGGCCGAGTGCGGGGTCTCCTCCTCCGAGGTGATCTGCTGCCCGAGGGCGCGCAGGAGGAGGTTGGAGGAGCCGTTGAGGACCCAGATGAAGGGGCCCATCACCCAGGTGAAGGCGAGGATCGGTGGGGCCAGCCACTTGGCGAAGACCTCGGGATGGTTCAGCGAGAGGGCGCGCGGCGCGAGTTCCCCAAGGACCACGTGGAGGTAGGTGACCACGGTGATCGCGATCGCCGCCGCGATCCCCACGCGGACGCCGACCTCGAGGGGGAGGGGGAGGGCGACGAACCAGTGCGCGAGCGCTTCCCCGAGGGTCGACTCCGCGACCCACCCAAGCCCCAGTGACGCCAAGGTGATCCCCAACTGGCCCGCGGAGAGGACCGGTGTGAGATTGCTGCGAGAGGTGGCTGTGACGGCGAACCGCGCCATGACGTCCCCGGCGCGGACCATCGCCTCGAGGCGGGAGCGACGGGCGCGGACCAGGGCGAACTCCACCGCGACGAAGAACGCATTGAGGAGCAGCAGCGCGACGATGGCAACGACATTGGTCAACATGGAGGAAAGGTATGGATGCCGAGCGATCGGGGGCCAGTCGACGGTCGTCACGGGGCGTCTCCGCCTGGTGCTGGTCCTCACCGCCGGCTTCCTGCTCGTCGAGGTCCTCGGCGGGTGGCTCGCCAACTCGCTCGCCCTCTTGGCCGACGCGGGGCACATGCTCACCGACGTCGGCGCGCTCGCCCTCTCGCTCTTCGTCGCCTGGTTCAGTCGCCAGCCCGCGACCCCGCAGCGCACCTATGGCCATCTCCGCTGGGAGATCGTGGGCGCGCTGATCAATGGGACGGTCTTGCTCATCGCCTCCGGATGGATCCTCTGGGAAGCGGTCGAACGGCTCCGGTCGCCGGAGCCCGTGCGCGGTGGCCTGATGCTCGGGGTCGCCCTCGGGGGCCTGCTCGTGAATGCGATCGGGCTCCGGGTCCTCCATCAGGGGCACGATCATGCCAGCCTCAACCTCCGGGCCGCCTACCTGCATGTGCTCGGCGACCTGCTTGGCTCGGTGGCCGCGGTGGGAGCGGCCGTGCTCGCCTGGCGGTTCGGGTGGCTCCGCGCGGATCCGATCGCCTCGATCCTGATGACCGCGTTGATCCTGGTCGGTGCGTGGCGCCTGGTGCGCGAGGCGCTCGAGGTCCTGCTGGAGGCGGCACCGCGTCATATCGACCCCACGCAGGTGCATGCGATGCTGCGGGAGGTCCCCGGGGTGGACGAGATTCATGATCTGCACGTCTGGACCCTGACCTCCGGGGTGGTGGCGCTGAGTGCGCACGCGGTGGCGCCGTCGGGTGATCTTCAGGGGGTGCTCGAGGGGCTGCACGCCGCGGCCTCGCGCGCCGGGGTCCAACACGCGACCTTCCAAGTCGAGGGGACGCCGCTCGCGGCCTGTACGGCCACTCGCGCCGCCGCGATCACCGCGCCAGGTGGCCGGGCGTCGATGGACGCCTGCGCGACCGAGGCAGGCAACCGTTCCACGAAATGCCCGCGGAACAGGGCCTCCGCAATCAGCCCCGTCGCCTCGTGGTCCGGGAGCTCGACGAGGAGGACGGGGGAAGAGAGCTCATCCGTCGACGCCGC
>JBEGVM010000113.1:0-2938 GCA_041178365.1 Gemmatimonadota bacterium
GTATCGCGACTCCTTGAGTCGGATCCGATCCATGACCCCATCGCGAAAGGCGAGTTCAGGCATGAGACTGCAGGGGACAGGTCACAGGGAACAGGGCACAGGGCACAGGGGTCAGGTCACAGGTAGAGCGGGAACGACTTGGTGAGGGCGTGGACGTCCGCCTTCACGGCGGAGAGCACGGCGGTATCCATGGGGGCGGCAAGAACGCGATCGATCAGCGCCGCGATCTTCACCATCTCCGGCTCGCGCATCCCGCGCGTGGTGACCGCCGGCGTGCCGATGCGGATCCCACTCGTCACGAAGGGGGACTGTGTCTCCTTGGGGACGGTGTTCTTGTTCACCGTGATCCCCGCGGCATCAAGCGCCTGCTCGGCGACCTTGCCGGTGAGCGCCGCGCTCTTCGGCCGCAGGTCGCAGAGCATCAGATGATTGTCCGTTCCACCGGAGACGATGTGCACGCCATGCGACTGCAGTGCGGTCGCCATCACCTTCGCGTTCCGTACCACCTGCTCGCAGTACGCCGTGAAGGCGGGATCGAGCGCTTCCTTGAAGGCTACCGCCTTGGCAGCGATCACATGTTCCAGCGGGCCACCCTGCGTCCCGGGGAACATCGCCTTGTCGATCGCCTTGGCATGCTGCGCCTTACAGAGGATCAACCCACCACGTGGGCCGCGGAGCGTCTTGTGCGTGGTGGTGGTGACCACGTCCGCGAAGGGCACCGGATTCGGATAGACCCCTGTCGCTGCGAGCCCGGCGAAGTGCGCCATGTCGACCATGAAGAGCGCCCCGACCTCGAACGCCGCCTCCGCAAACTGCTGATAGTCGAGGACGCGCGAATAGGCGCTGTATCCTGCGATGATGAGCTTGGGGCGCTCCTTCCGTGCGAGCTCGCGCATCTGCGCGTAGTCGATCAGCCCCTCATCGGTCACACCGTAGTGCACCGCGCGATAGGTGAGCCCGGAGAAGTTCACCGGCGAGCCATGCGTGAGGTGCCCCCCCTGCGAGAGGTCGAGCCCAAGGACGGTGTCCCCCGGCTTCAGGAAGGCGAGGTAGACCGCCGCATTCGCTGTCGCGCCGGAGTGCGGCTGCACGTTGGCATGCTCCGCCCCGAACAGCTGCTTGGCCCGGTCGATCGCGAGCTGCTCGATCTGATCGACGACCTCACACCCGCCGTAGTAGCGCTTGCCGGGAAGCCCTTCGGCGTACTTGTTCGTGAGGATCGACCCCACCGTCTCGAGCACCGCTGGTGAGACGAAGTTCTCGCTCGCGATGAGCTCGATCCCCTCGCTCTGCCGGCGCGTCTCCTCAGCGATCAGCGAGGCGATCTGCGGGTCCGTGGCCGTGAGCGCGGCGCTCGGGAGCCGACGATCCCACTGGTTCCACGCGAGAGGATGCTTTCCGTCCGCCGTGCCGTGCATCATGCCTCCGGTTCGATCTTCTTCACACGCGCCTCATGGCGCCCACCCTCGAACGGCGTCTCCAACCAGGTCGTGAGGATCCGCTCCGCCTCCGCCTCACTCAGGAACCGCGCGGGGAGGACCAAGACGTTGGAGTCGTTGTGCTGCCGCGAGAGGGCCGCGACCTCAGGCGTCCACGCCACCGCCGCGCGCACCCCATGATGCCGGTTCGCCGCGTACGACATACCCAGCCCCGTCCCGCACAGCAGGATCCCACGCGTCGCGCGCCCCTGCTCCACCTGCGTCGCGACCGCATGCGCGTAATCGGGATAGTCCGTCGAGGCGGTGGAGTGCGTCCCCACATCATCCACGGCATACCCAAGGCGCGCGAGCATCGCCTCGAGCTTCTCCTTCAACTCGAAGCCGGCATGGTCCGACCCGATAGGGATGCGCTCGGCCTGACTCACACGTCCTTCCGCGGCCACTGCGGCCAGGTGCGCACCATCCCCGCCACCGCCGCGATCCGCTGCTCTGCGAGCTTTTCCGCCGCCACATAGGTGAAGACCTTCTGCTCCTTCGCGATCTGGTAGACGCCGAGGACGGTGTCGTAGATCTCGTCGGCCTTCCGCAGTGCCCGCTCGCGCGTCCACCCGGCGAGCTCACTGTACACATTGATCACGCCACCGGCATTCGCGACGAAGTCCGGCGCGTAGTCGATCCCGCGCGCGGCAAGCATCTCCCCATGCTTCTCCGGCTCGAGAAGCTGGTTGTTCGCCCCGCCGCAGACGATCTCCACCTGGAGCGCCGGGATCGTCTGGTCATTCAGGATCGCCCCAAGCGCGCAGGGAGCGAAGATGTCGGCCTTCGCCGCATAGATCTCGTCACCCTCCACCGCCACCGCGCCGAACTCCTTCACCGCGTGCGCCACCTTCTCCGGGCGGATGTCACTGATGATGAGCTTCGCCCCCGCCGCATGGAGCTCCTTGCAGAGGTAGGTCCCCACATTGCCCATCCCCTGCACGGTGATCGTCTTGCCGCCGAGATCCGACGATCCCCAGCGCTGCATCGCGGAGGCCATGATCGCACGGAAGACCCCGTGTGCCGTGACCGGCGAGGGATCCCCCGACTTGTTCGCGAGCCCCGCCACGTAGTCCGTCTCCATACGGACGAAATCCATGTCTGCGGTGCTCGTCCCGACATCCTCAGCGGTCACATACCGTCCGCCGAGCGACTCGACGAAGCGTCCATGGGCCCGGAAGATCATCTCGCGGCTCGTGGTTCGATTGTCGCCGATGATGACCGCCTTCCCGCCGCCGAGGTTGAGCCCCGCGACGGCGTTCTTGTAGGTCATCCCACGTGCGAGCCGGAGCGCATCGGTGATCGCCTCCTCGTCGGAGGCGTAGGTCCAGAAGCGGGTCCCACCGAGGGCTGGACCCAGGGTGGTGTCATGGATCGCGAGGATCCCGCGGTAGCCCGCGGTCTCGTCGGCGCAGATGACGAGCTGTTCGTGGCCGAGTTTCGCGATCGTATCGAAGAGCTTC
>JBEGVM010000114.1:0-12598 GCA_041178365.1 Gemmatimonadota bacterium
CCCTCTACGGCACGGGGATCGTGACGGCGGGGATGCATTCCGTACGCGCCGTCCCCCTGATGGGGCTGACCTTCATCGGCCTCGGTGCCGTCGCCCTCTTCGGTTCATCTGCCCTCGGCGAGTGGATGCTCGCCGCCGGCTTCGGCATCACCCACATCGGGTTCGGTCTATGGATCGCACGGAGGCATGGTGGCTGAGCATGGCGCAGCGGCGAAACCGGTGGCGCGTCTCCCCGAGACGCGGTTGACGGCGGTGCCCGGGGACCCAAGCGCACCGCTCGCCCTCGACAAGGTGATCCACGAGCGCGTGCGGCTCGCGATCGTGAGCACGCTCGCGGTGCATCCGCAGCTGACCTTCAACGAACTGAAGGCAATGCTCGAGACGAGCGATGGGAATCTCTCGGTCCATGCGCGGAAGCTCGAGGAGGCGGGATATCTCGAGTGCACCAAGGGATTCGAGGGACGCGTCCCCCGCACGGCGTATCGCATCACCCCCGCAGGGCGCCGCGCGCTCGATGCCTATCTCGCGCACATGGAAGCGTTGATCCGTCGCGTCGGAGGGAGCTGATGCATACCGACCAGTCGCCGCGCATCACACCACTCCTGCTCGGCGCCCTCGCGCTCGGCATCGCCGGGGACCTGCTCATCCCCGCCGATCTCTGGCGCGCGGGGTTCGCCCTCTGGATGGGGATCGTGGCGATCACCGCCCTCGTCCTCCGCGCGCGACGTCAGGCGGGGAGGCCCGATCGCGAGCGCGTGGCACTCATCATCGGCGCGGCGATCGCCGCCGCCGGACTCGCCTGGCGTGACGCGGAGATCCTGCTCCCGATCGACCTCCTTTCGACCCTCTGCATGGGGGCGCTCGTCGCCTGGCATGGGACGGGACGCCGGATCGCCGACCTCACGGTGGTGCAGGCCGTGCGCGCGGCGGTGATCGGGGTGGTGACTCTCGCCACCGGTGCGCCGGCGGCGTTGCGGGATGGCACCGCCCCCTCGACGACGCGGGCGGAGATGGTGCGCCGCGTCCGCGCGATCACGATCGGGGTCGTCCTCGCGATTCCCCCGCTCGTCCTCGTGGCCGGGTTGTTGAGCGAGTCGGACCAGCGATTCGAGGCGTACATCGTGGAGATCCACCGCTTATTGACGACGACGGCGGCACAACATCTCCTCACGACGGCGCTCGTGAGTTGGCTCGCGCTGGGCTGGCTGCGCAGCGCGACGCGGGAGCAGGTCACCACGGTGGTGCCGGAGATCCGCTCGCCAGGACTCTCCTTCCTCACGGTGAGCGTCGGTCTCATCGGCCTCGTCGCGTTGCTCGCGCTCTATCTGAGCACGCAGGCCGACGCGCTCTTCGGCGGGGCGGAGCACCTGTTGGCCACGGTGGGGCTCACGCCGGCGGAGTATGCGCGGCAGGGGTTCTTCGAGATGGTGGTCGCGGCAGGGGTCGTGGTGGCGACGATGGTCGCGGCCGATTGGCTCCTCACCGACGACGCGATCACGCGCCGTCGCTTTGGGATGGTCGGCGGGGTGTTGGTCGTGGAGGTCGCGGCGCTCCTCCTCTCCGCGGTCGTGCGGATGCGGCTCTACATCGCGGAGTTCGGGCTCACGGGGGACCGCGTGCTCGCGATCGCGATCATGGTGCTCGTCGGTGCGGCGTTGGTGGTGCTCCTGACCACGCTCCCGCGCGGTCGGTCGGCGCGCTTCGCGCCGCGGATGCTCGCGGTGACGATCGGGTGGGTGGCGTTGCTGAACGCGATCAACCCGGGGGGGATCATCGTCCGCACGAACCTCGCCCGCGCCGAGGAGGGGAAGGCATTCGATGTGCCGTATCATGCGAAGCTCTCGGGGGATGCGCTTGCGGTCCTGATGACCGAGGCGTCCCGACTTCCCGCCCCGACCTGCGCGGAGCTCTCGACGGCGCTGACCGCGCACTGGACCACGCGGTTCGCCGAATCCACTGGCGATTGGCGCAGCGAGAGTCTCTCGACCCAGCGCGCGCGGGCGTGGCATGCGGCGGGGGCCGTGCTCCCATGTCGCACGGAGGGGGCGCCACAGTAGACTCCGGGGATGAAGACCGGACTCACGATTCTCGCGGTGGTGGTGGCGCTCGCTGGGGTGGCGGTGGCGACGGTGTGGGCTCCGGATCGCCCGGTGGCCTCGTTGATCCCACGGTGGGCGCCGGCGCCGTCGCAATTCATCACCCTCGATGGCGCCGCGGTGCATTTCCGTGATGAAGGGCCGCGCGACGATCCGCAACCACTCCTCCTGCTGCATGGCTCTGCGGCGAGCCTCCACACCTGGGAGGGGTGGACCGCCGCGCTGCGTGACACGCGACGCGTGATCCGCCTCGATCTCCCGGGATTCGGATTGACGGGGCCCTTCGCTGATGGCGCGAGCTCACTGACGCGGACCCTCGGCGTGATCACGCAGCTGCTCGACACGTTAGGCGCACCGCGCGTGGTGGTCGCAGGAAACTCCCTTGGGGGGCTCTATGCTTGGCAGCTCGCCGCGCGGGAGCCCAACCGAGTGGCGGGGCTGATTCTGGTGGACCCGGCGGGGTATCCCTCGCAGGCGACCTCGGTCCCAGTGGGGTTCAAGGTCGCGGCGCTACCGGGGATGCGGTATGTGGCCTCGCAGGTGCTCCCGCGGAGTGTGATCGAGAGCAGCGTGCGCAATGTGTATGGCGATCCATCGAAGGTGACGCCGGAGCTGGTCGACCGATACTACGAGCTCACGTTGCGCGAGGGGAATCGGCGAGCGTTCACCCAGCGGCCGAATGGGCGGAGTGGGAGTGGGGGCTCAGCGAATCGCGGCGGGGGGCTCGACACGTTGCAGATCGCGACGATCCGTGCGCCGACGTTGATCCTGTGGGGGGAGAAGGATCGGTTGATCCCGCCGTCGAATGCGGCGCGCTTCGCGCGAGATATCCCGGGGAGCCGCGCGGTGCTCTTTCCTGCGTTGGGGCATGTGCCGCACGAGGAAGATCCGGTGGAGAGTCTCGCGCCGGTGCGGGAGTTCCTCGCGGCGATACGCCTCAGACCTTGAGGATGATCCCCTTCCGCCGCAGCGGCTCGAGGATCGTCCACCAGATGAGCACGAAGGTGAGCGCGAAGGCGAGCGAGGCATTCTTCGGCGTGAGATAGGGAATGAAGAGGCTCTTGTACACGACCGATTGCACGGAGACCATCTTCCCGGCCACGTCGACCTTCCAGAGCGAACCCATCGTCTTGGCCATGAGGCCGGAGCCCAAGAAGGCGAGCAAGGGATTCACGCCGAAGGCGAGAAAGGGGGTGGAGAGACGCGTCATCACCTTCCCTTCCCCGAGCCAGGTGATCGTCGCGACGGACATCGCGGCGAGCCCGGCGGTGAGGAGCACGTAGCTCGAGGTCCAGAGCGACTTGTTGATCGGGAAGGACCATCCCCACATCGCGCCCGCCACTGAACACAACGCGCCGACGGCGAAGAGTCCGTTGAGGCGCTCGCTCAGCGTGCGATCACTCGCGATCCAGCGACCGGCGAAGGTGCCGAGGATCGCGGTGCCGATCGCGGGGAGGGTGGAGAGGACGCCCTCGGGATCCCAGGTCTTGGATTGGCGCCAGAGATGGCCATCGAGCAGGGCGCGGTCGATCCAGGCGGCGAGGGTGTGCGGGGGGGAGTCGAGGAAGAGCACGCCCGGCCCACCCTGGCCTGGCACGGGGAGCAGGGTCATCGCGAACCAGTAGCCGTAGAGCAGCACGACGAGGGTGACGACCTGTTGCTTGAGCGTGGTGCGCTGCGTGAGGAGCGCAGCGACGATGTAGACCAGGCCGATGCGCGGGAGGACGCCAGGGATGCGAAGGCCGGTGATCCGCTCGAGCGGATAGAAGGGAAAGGCGGCGAGGGCCCAGCCGCAGAGGATGATGATCGCACCGCGCTTGATCGCTTGGATACGCAGCGCGGCGTCGCTGTCGCCTCGCGCGCGGCGCGCCTCACGGGAGAGATGCGTGGTGACGCCGACGATGAAGAGGAAGAAGGGGAAGATCAGATCGGTGGGGGTCCACCCGTGCCAACTCGCGTGCGCGAGTGGGGGGTAGATGTTCCCCCAACTTCCCGGATTGTTGACGAGGAGCATCCCCGCGACGGTGAGGCCGCGGAAGACGTCGAGGGAGCGGAGGCGCATGGTGGTGGGCATCAGGGGCGTCGGCTGGCGCGGGGGGCCGCCTCGCGCGGCCCATCGCGCACGATCATAACCGCATTCCCGATGGTCCGCTCGCCGGTGGGGTCGCTGGGCGAGTTGCGTACCTGTCCGCCGACCCAGAGCGCGGTGGAGCCGCCGCCGTCGAGGTTGAGTCCCTCGGTGATCCCGAGCTCACGCATGAGATCGGCGAGTTCCACGAGGGTCATCCCGACGCTCGCCGTCTGACGGCCGTCGACGGCGATGAGCCAGAGGATGCGGCCGCCGTCGGCGGTGCCGATGGCACTGCGTGGGTGGCGCGCGGCGGAGAACGAGGCCGCGGTGCGCTCGAGGGAGTCGGCCTGTGGGGCGAGACTCAGGCTATCGCGCACGAGGATGGGCCACCCGCCGACGACGGCACGCGGGGCGAGATGCCGCTCGGGGCGTGGTGGCGCCGAGGCTGACGCAGGGATCGCGGGAGCGACGAAGCGCTGCGTGAGTCGCAGGCATGGCGCCCCGCCCCACCAACGCCGCTGCGAGGCCCGCACGATCGAGTCGAGTCGCGCCCGCGCTGGCGCGCCATAGGCGACGAGTCGGATCCCACGGATCGTGGTGTCTCCCGTGACGCGACGCGTGGAATCATCCACCGGGGCGGCGCCCCAGCGCGCATTGAAGCGTACGAGGGCGGAGGGCTGGCTCGGCCGCGCATTCACGGCGTCGAGCACGAACGTGTGACGCCCAATCCGGAGACGCCCCTCGTAGGCGAGTCCCGCGATGATCGGCGTGCCATCGGCGTCGATCGCGAATTGGCCGCGCTGGATGCGGCGCCCCTGCCGCGGGATGTCGAACCCGACGATCCCCTTCCAGACCTCGCCGTCGATCACCTGGTTGTTGGTGACGTCCCCGCTGCGGAGATCGAAGAAGTCGGCGTTGAGGGCGACCGGGACCTCCTGGGAGGTCGCCAGGCGCGCCGCCATCGCACTCGTGGTCTCGCGCCCGCGGAGCGAATCGTGGGCATGCCGCACCGCCAGGGTCCATGGGCCAGCGGCGCGATCGACCCGTACCAGGTGGATCGCCCACGGCCCTGCCGGCCGGGTGATCTGGTGATAGGTGATGCCCGGCGCGACGGTGTCAACCGTTACCGGTCGCTGCCCCGCGACCGGAATCCCGAGTAAAACACTCAGGACACCTCCATAATGTTTGACATGCTTCACCATGGCGCGTAACGTAGCCGGGTCCTCTCACCTCCGTGAGAGTGCGATCACCCTCTATCTCGGAACAGCTCTCATGCAGAGACGATTCCTCGCGGTGATGATGGGCACGTGGCTCTTCGCCTCGCCGCTCGTGGCGCAGGAGAAGACCGTCACCGGCAAGGTGACCAGCGAACAGGGGACTCCCCTGCAAGCCGTGACCGTCCTCATCAAAGGCACCACCACCGCGGTCCAATCCAACCGCGACGGTGACTACTCCATCCGCGCCGCAGTCGGGCAGGTGCTCCAGTACCGCCTGATCGGCCATGCCGCGCAGGAGAAGACGGTGGGCGCGGAAGCGCGCCTCGACGTCCAGCTCCGGCGCGTGGCGACGAACCTCGAGGAGGTCGTCGTCACGGCGCTCGGACAGACCGCGAAGCAGCGCAGCCTCGGCTACTCGCAACAGGCGGTCCAGGGGCCGGAGATCGCACAGACGACGCGTCAGAACTTCATCAACTCGCTGCAGGGGCGCGTGGCAGGGGTGGAAGTGACGAGCTCGTCGGGGGTGCCTGGGGCCTCCTCCTCGATCACGATTCGCGGTGTGAGCTCGATCAGCTCGAGCAATCAGCCGCTGATCATCGTCGACGGGTTGCCGATCGATAACAAGACGCTCAACACCGGTGTCCTCGCCTCCGATGCGCCCGGGTCGACGACGGCCTTCAGCAACCGCCGCCTCGACTTCACCAACCGTGCGGCAGACATCAACCCCGAGGATATCGAGAACCTCGTGGTCCTCAAGGGCCCCGAGGCCTCGGCGCTCTACGGGATCGATGCCGCCAACGGCGCGATCGTGATCACGACCAAGCGCGGCTCGGCGGGGTCGGGAGGGCTCGAGTACAGCAACAACTTCCGCATCGAGAGCGTGCGCGCGAAGCCGGAGGTCCAGCGGGTCTACGGCCCGACCGCGACCGACGCCACCGGGCTCCTCGGCTCCTTCCAGTACTTCGGAGCTCCGTATGCGGCAGGGACGACCTTCTACGACAACATCGACGGCTTCTTCCAGCCGGCGATGACGCAGCGACACGCGCTCGCCTTCAGCGGGGGCGCGCAGGACAACCGGGTGAACTACCGCGTGGCGATCGCGGCGGACGACCAGCGCGGCGTGATCCCGAATTCGCTCTACAAGCGGGTCAACCTCACGGGGGCCACGCAGGCGCAGGTGACGTCGTGGCTCAAGACCGACCTTTCGATGCAGTACACCTTCGCGTCGAACGAGCAGTCGTACAAGGGCGACAACGGGCCACTGATCGGCCTCCTGCTCTGGCCGCAGACCGATGACGCCAAGGATTATCTGACGCCGGCGGGGACGCGGCGGCGCATCACCACCGCCTCGACAGGATCGGCGGAGACCGACAACCCCTACTTCAACGTGCTGAAGAACCGGGTGAGCTCGGACAACACCCGTCTGATTGCTAACCTCGGGCTCGTGCTGACCCCCTTCTCGTGGGGCTCGCTCAAGTCGAACATCGGCTTGGACACCTACACCAACGACAACCTGGTGCTCCGGCATCCGGAGAGCGTGTACGGCTTCAGCAACACCGGGATCCTCGACGTCGCGGGGGACAACACCCGGAACCTGAACATCCAGACCCTCCTCAACATCAACAGCCGGAAGCTCACCAAGGACCTCTCGCTGAGCGCCTTCGTCGGGAACCAGATCTCCCAGTTCCGGTCGAACACCAGCGCGCTGCGCGGCGAGGCCTTCCTTGACCCAGATTTCGTCTCGGTGAACAACACCTCGTCGCGGACGAGCCGGACGACGATCGCCGAGCGCCGCCTCCTCAGCGCCTTCGGGAGCGCGACGCTCAATTACCGGGACTACCTCTACGTCACGGCGACGGGGCGCAACGACTGGACCTCGACGATCCCGATCGAGCGGAACTCCTTCTTCTACCCCTCGGTCTCCACGAGCTTCATCTTCTCCGACGCCTTCCCCGCGATCGGCAAGTTCATGACCGGCAAGCTCCGCGCCGGTTACGCCGAGGTGGGGAAGGACGCCCGCCCGTACGCCTACCAGCCCTCGCTCGAGTACAAGACGACCTCGTACGGCGGGTACGGCTATGGCTTCACCGGTCCGAACCTCGGACTCCGGCCGGAGTTCGCGCGGTCGTATGAGATCGGGACGGAGATGGGCTTCTTCCAGGATCGCCTCGGCCTCGACGTCACGGTCTACCGGAAGCAGACCAGAGACCAGATCGTGAATGACATCCGCGGGAGCTACGCGACCGGGTTCATCCTCTTCAACCTCAACGGCGCGGTGACCCGCAACGAGGGGTTGGAGATCACGATGCGCGGGACCCCGATCCAGACCCGGAACTTCTCGTGGGATGTGCTCGCGAACTTCGATCGGGCGCGCGGCAAGGTGCTCGAACTCCCGAACGCCCTCCCCGAGTCGTACGTCTCGGACACCTGGCTCTACGGCAACGTGCGCAACGGGACGCAGCCGGGGCTCTCGACCCGCTCGCTCACCGGCTTCTTCTACCTCCGCAACAAGGACAAGGAGCTGCTGATCGATCCGACGACGGGGCTCCCGCTCCGCTCGTCGCTCTTCATCGACGCGGGGTATGACCGCCAGCCCGACTTCATCGTCGGCCTGACGAACACCTTCCGCTACAAGAAGGCCTCGCTCAGCGTCCTCCTCGACATCCGGAAGGGGGGCGATGTCTTCAACGCGACGGAGCACTTCCTCACCTCGCGTGGCCTCTCGACGCGGACGCTCGATCGTGAGACGCCGCGCGTGATCCCCGGTGTGCTGCGTGACGGGCGCGAGAACACCGCGACCCCGACCCGCAACACGATCGTCGTCATCCCGGCGGTCCAGACCGGGTTCTACTCGGGGATGAGCGAAGAGCTCTTCATCGAGCAGGACATCAACTGGGTCCGGCTCCGGGACGTGACCCTGCGCTTCGACCTCCCGCCAGCGCTCTTCCGCTCGCGTGAGGCGAGTGTCTTCATCACCGGGAACGACCTCCTCCTCTTCACGAATTACTCGGGGATGGACCCGGTCGTGAACGGGAACACCGCCGCGGTGGGCGGCTCCGGCGCCGCCGGGGTCGACTTCGGGAACTTCCCGATCCCGCGCGGGGTGAACTTCGGCCTCAAGGTGGCCTTCTGATGCCGACCCTCCTCTCCTTCCTCCCGATGCGCCGTCGGTCGGCGCGTCCCTCCACGCTCACCGGACATCCTATGCATCGGATCCGTGCGCTCGTGGTCGCCAGCTGCCTCGCCCTCACGGCGACGGCCTGCGACGACTTCCTCGATGTGAACGAGAACCCCAACGCCCCACAGACGGTCTCGGCGAATCTCTACCTCTCGCCGATGCTGCACTGGCTCGTGAGCTCCCCGCAGTGGGATGGGCGCTTCGTCTCGCGCTACACCCAGATGTGGACGCTGCCGAGCGGCTCCACGACCCCGAACACCTGGGATCGCATGGGGTACGACCCGGGCTCCGACAACGGGGGCCAGCAGTGGCGTGACGTCTACTGGAACCATGGTCAGAACCTCGTCGACATGATGGCGAAGGCCCGCGCCGAGGAGCGCTGGGACCTCCTCGGGGTCGGGTATCTGCTCAAGGCCTGGGGGTGGCAGGTGCTCACCGACCTCCATGGCGAGATCATCGTGAAGGAGGCGATCAACTCCAACACCTTCACCTTCAACTACGACTCGCAGGAATACGCCTACGACGAGGTGAAGATCCTCCTCGACTCGGCGATCACCCTGCTCCGGCGGACGGATGGCGCGGTGAACCAGGCCTACATGGCCCGGACCGACTTCATCTACGGCGGGGATCGGAACAAGTGGCGCAAGTTCGCCTTCGGGCTGCGGGCGCTCCACCTGAACCACTACTCGAACAAGAGCACCTACAAGCCCGCCGATGTGATGGCGGCGGTCGACTCGTCCTTCGCGAGCAACGCGGATGACGCGCTCCTGCTCTTCCCGGGGACGGTGAACGACGACCGTAATTTCTTTGGGCCGACCCGCAACAACATGGCGAGCTACCGCCAGACACGGTTCGCGATGGGGCTCGTGGATGGCACCGTCTTCACCGGGGTGGTCGACCCGCGCCGGAACCGGATGTTCGTCCCCTCACCCGACTCGGTCTACCGCGGCCTGGACATCAACACCGGGGTCCTCCCGACGGCGACCCAGGTGCCGCTGACCCTGTGGCGCTCCACCTCACAGACCACCGCGATCGGCAAGCCGGCGCTCTACCTCTTCGACGACAAGTCGAAGTTCCCGGCGATGACCTACGCCCAGCTGCAGTTCGTGAAGGCGGAGGCAGCGTTCAAGGCGGGGGACAAGGTCGTGGCGCGGGATGCGTATCTGAAGGGGATCGGGGCGCACATCGACTTCGTTAATGCGCGCAACTCCGAGATCGGCGCCACCGTCCCGACGATCACCGCGGCGGAGAAGTCGACCTTCCTCGCGAGCTCCGTCGTGGTGCCCGCGGCGGCCGACCTCAAGCTCTGGCAGATCATGAGCCAGAAGTACGTCGCGCAGTGGGGGTGGGGATTCAATGAGGCGTGGATGGATCTGCGCCGCTACAACTACACCAACCTCGACCCCTCGGGGACGATCCAGGTCTTCCCTGGCTTCGCGATCCCGACGAACCTCTACGCCGACAACGGCGGCAAGATCGTGTACCGCATCCGGCCCCGCTACAACTCGGAGTACGTCTGGAACCGGACGGGGCTCGACGCGGTCGGTGGGCTGGCGATCGACTACCACACCAAGCCGCTCTGGATCACCCAACCATGACCCTACCCATGACCTCACGGACCCTCGCGGCGCTCGGCGCCGCCCTCGTCCTCTCGGCCTGCGGGATCGATCTCGAGACCACCGCCGTCCAGGACATCACCGCGCCCGCCGATGGCGGGTACGTCCGCTTCTTCAACTTCGCCTCCGGCGCTGGGGCGGCATCCGCCGCGCCCAGCGTGAACTTCTACGCCGGGGACACCAAGGTGACGGCGATCAACTCCGCCACGGGGGTGGAGGCCGCCTCGGGCGTCGCGTACGGCGGCGTCGGCAATGGGGGGCTCTACTCCAACCTCAAGCCGGGGCCGTACACCTTCGCCGGCCGCATCATCGGGGCGCCGGTCGACAACGGCCTTCCCATCTCCCAGATCGCGGCGACGGTCGCGCCAGGGAAGTACTACTCGGTCTACCAGAGCGGGCTCTATGACGCGGTCAACAAGGTGAGCGATGGCTTCGTGGTCGAGGATCCGATCCCCGCGGCCTTCGATTTCTCGCAGGCTTACATCCGCTTCGTCCACGCCTCGTCCAACAGCAACGCGATGACGCTGACGGTGACGAACACCGTCTCGACGGTGGCGTTCACCATCGGCGAGGCGATCGGGTACAAGAAGGCGAGCGGATTCTCGACCGTCCCGGCGGGGACGTACAACATCGCCGGGGCCTGTGGCACCACCTGCAACTCGACGGGGGCCGGCAACGCCACGACCGCCGTCACCCGCACCGGGATCACCGTCTCGGCGGGACGCTACTACACCATCGCCCTGCGCGGGGATGTGACGCTCAACCCTGCGACGACCACGCTGGCGAACCGTCTGCAGTTCGATTTCTCCGCGAATCGGTAAGCTGGCGCCGGGCAGGTACGACGACGGGGGGCGGTCCGGAAGGACCGCCCCCCGTCTCGCTTTCCCCCTCTACCCTTCGCTCAGCCGCAAGGGCAATGAGCGTAACCGCTCTCTGGTGAGCATGAAGACCGCATTCGCGACCGCCGGGGCCACCGGGGGCAGTGCGGGCTCTCCCATCCCCGTGGGGACCTCCGTGCTCGGCACGATGTGCACCTCAACGACAGGCGCCCCAGTGATCCGCAACATCGGGTAGGTGTCGAAGTTCACGGTGGTGATCTTCCCCTCCGTGATGCGAATCTCGCCGTGGAGCGCCGCGGAGAGGCCATCGAGCACCGCGCCCTCGACCTGCTGACGGATCCCACGCGGATGCACCGGGAGTCCGCAATCGACGGCACAGGTCACGTGATGCACGCGGATCTCCCGCGCCGCCGAGATGGAGACCTCGGCCACCTGTGCGACGAGGGAGCCGAAGCTCCAGTGCAGCGCGACCCCTCGGGCGCGGGGCCGTCCATCTGGGCCGGGCGCGACGGGCGTGCCCCATCCCGAACGTTCGGCGGCGAGGGAGAGCACACGCGCCGCTCTCGGATGCTCGCGCAGATGTGCCAACCGGAACGCCAACGGGTCCTGCCCCGCTGCCTGCGCCAACTCGTCGATGAAGCTCTCGAAGAAGAAGGCCTGATGCGAATGCCCCACCGAGCGCCAGGAGCCGACCGGCACCGGGAGCTCGACCTCAGCGTGCGCCGACCGCAGCGCGGGGATCTCGTAGGGCTGATCCCAGGTCCCCTGTGCGGTGGTGCGATCAGGCCCGTATGCGGTGAGTCCCAACCCGACGCGCCGACTGAGTGATTTCCAGGGCGATTGGCCAGCCGAGTGCGCGGTGAGAGCGATGATGCGCCCCTGCGCGTCGAGCCCTCCCTCGAGCCGGGAGGCGGCGGCGGGACGATACTTGTCGAACCGGAGATCATCCTCGCGCGACCAGATCACCTGCACCGGGGTGCCAGGCATCGCCTTCGCGATCGCGGCCGCCTGCGCCACATAATCGACCTCGAGTCGCCGTCCGAAACCTCCCCCCAAGATCGATTGGTGCAGGGTGACATCATCTGGATCGAGATCAAGGACCCGTGCCACGGCATCACGTGCGAAGCGTGGGACCTGCGTGCCGCACCAGCACTCGGCGCGCTTGCCATCGACGCGCACCGTGGCATTCATCGGCTCCATGGTAGCGTGCGCGAGGTAGGGGGCCTCGTAGCGCGCCTCGATGACCTTCGCCGCGGTCGCGAGCGCTTCGGCTGGATCGCCGACCGTCCGGAAGGGGAGGCCCTCGTTGGTCGCGGCGACCTCATGCAGGGTGCGCATAATCGCCGCGGAGTCGAGCGCGGCGTGCGGCGAGGGGGACCAGGTGACATTGAGCGCCGTGAGCGCCTGCCGCGCCTGCCACCAGTGCTCCGCGATGACCGCGACGCCAGGAGGATCGCCATGCGCGCTCCCCTCGAGCGCGACGACGGCCTTCACCCCGGGCTGCGTGAGCGCCGCCTCACGATCGAACCGCTCCGGACGACTCCCGAGTGCCGGGGGCATCGCGACGGCGGCCTGGAGTTT
>JBEGVM010000115.1:0-10661 GCA_041178365.1 Gemmatimonadota bacterium
AGGTGGTCACTGGGATGGTGCTCAAGCTCAAGGGCGCCGACTCCCGCCGCGTGATCACGGCGGTCCGGGCGCGGCTCGACGAGGTGCGCGCGGGGGTCCCGGCACATGTCCGTATCACGCCGTTCTACGATCAGACTGAACTGGTGGGCCGCACCACCAAGACCATCGCGAAGAACCTGATCGAGGGGGGGCTCCTCGTCATCGCGGTCCTCTTCCTCTTCTTGGGCAATGTCCGCGCCTCGCTGATCGTCGCCTCGGTGATCCCCCTCTCGATGTTGATCGCCTTCGGGGGGATGCACCTCTTCGGCTATTCCGCGAACCTCATGAGCCTCGGCGCGCTCGACTTCGGCCTCATCGTCGACGCCTCGGTCGTCATGGTCGAGAACTTCATCCGACGGCTCGAGGAGGGACGTGAGGGCGATCGGGAGCAGCTCTTTCTCGATGCCGCCGTCGAGGTCGGGCGCCCGATCCTCTTCGGGATCGCGATCATCGTCGCGGTCTACATCCCGATCTTCGCGCTCGATGGGATGGAAGGGCGGATGTTCCAGCCGATGGCGTTCACCGTCGTGACGGCAGTGTTGGGGTCGCTCTTGCTCGCCCTCACCTATGTGCCGACGGTCTCGCACCTCCTGTTGCAGCACGCTCGGCAGAAGCCTGATACGGTCTTCGCTCGCGTGCGAGCTGCCTATGGACGCGGTCTCGATTGGGTCTTCGCGCACAGCCGGCCGGTGGTCGGTGGTGCGACGGTCGTGTTCGTCGTCGCGGTGGGGTCCTTCGCCTGGATCGGGACCGAGTTCATGCCGAAGCTCGACGAGGGGAACATCCTCATCACCACGCGACGTCTCCCGAGCATCGCCCTCGCCGAGGCGACGCGCCTCTCTGGCGTCGTCGAGCGTCGACTCATGCAGTTCCCTGAGGTCATCACCGTCGTGACCAAGGAAGGGCGCCCTGACCTCGCGACCGAGGCGATGGGGCTCTTCGAGGGGGACACCTATGTGATCCTCAAGCCACAGGACGAGTGGGTCTCGGCCGCGGATCGTGAGGGACTCGTTGCGGTCTTCGACTCCGCCCTCGCGGATATCCCGGGGCTCGAGATGGGCTTCACCCAGCCGCTCGCCATGCGACTCGACGAGGCGGAGAGTGGGATCCGCACCGATCTCGGCATCAAGGTCGTCGGTCCCAATCGTGAGGTGAATGAGGCGCTCGGCGAGCGGATCCGCGCGATCGTCGCGTCGGTCCCGGGTGCCGCCGATGTCTCGGTGGAGATCGCCGATGGGAGCGGTCAGTATCGGATCGACATCGATCGCACGGCCCTCGCGCGCTTCGGGCTCTCCGTCGCCGATGTCGAGGCGGCGCTCGATCACGCGACCGGACGTCGGGTCGCCACCGAACTCGTCGATGGCCCACGCCGGATCGGTGTCGCCGTCCGTCTGGCAGGATCTTCCTCGAGTGACCTCGAGGCGCTCCGGCGGATCACCGTACGCACGAGCACCGGCGGGCTCGTCCCCGTGGGATCACTCGCCCGCTTCACCACCGTCATGGGCCCTGAGCTGATCGCGCACGAGGATGCGCAGCGTCGCACCCTCGTGATGGCGAATGTCCGCGGCCGCGACCTCGGCAGCTTCGTCGAGGAAGTGCGTGCGAAGGTTGCGGCGCAGGTGACCCTCCCGACGGGAGTCTTTCTCGAGTGGGGTGGGCAATATGAGAATCAGCAGCGGGCGCTCGGGCGCTTGGTGCTCGTGGTCCCCGCCGCGCTGCTCCTCATCTATCTCCTCCTCTTCCTCGCGTTCGGCTCGGTGACGCAGGCGGGGCTCGTCCTCCTCAACGTCCCGTTCGCCTTGGTCGGCGGCGTCGCCGTCCTCTGGCTGCGCGATCTCAACCTCAACCTCTCCGCGAGCATCGGGTTCATCGCGCTCTTCGGCATCGCGGTGTTGAACGGCGTGGTCTTGGTCGAGCATCTCAACCACCTCCGTGACGAGGGCCGCGATCTCGATGCGGCCGTGCGCCAGGGCGCCCTGGATCGGCTCCGCCCCGTGCTCATGACGGCGCTCGTCGCGAGTCTCGGCTTCCTTCCCATGGCGCTCTCGCAGAGCCCGGGGTCCGAGGTGCAACGCCCGCTGGCGAGCGTGGTCATCGGGGGACTGGTGACCTCGACCCTCCTCACCCTCTTCGTGCTCCCTCTCGCCTATCGGGCCCTGACGCGCTGGGAGCAGCGCCGTGAGAGGCCGCACGCCGAACCGGATACATTGGACGCATGACCGATCCGCTCCTCCGCTTCCGCGACCTCTTCCCGATCCTCGAGCGCCGCACCTACCTCGTCTCCCACTCCTTGGGAGCGATGCCGAAGACGGTGCCCGCGCAACTCGCGCGCTACGCCGAGCTCTGGGATGAATGGGGGGTGCAGGCTTGGGCGAAGGAGTGGTGGGAGACCCCGCTGACCATGGGCGACGTGGTCGCCCCGCTCCTGGGTGCGGCCCCGCACGAGGTCGCGATGGCCCCGACCGTCACCTTGGCCCAAGCGGCGATCCTCACCGCGATGGATTTCCGATCGGGCCGCGACACCGTCGTGATGACCGCGCTCGACTTCCCGAGCGTGCGCTACGCCATCGAAGCGTTGGCGCCGAAGCTGGGCGCGCGTGTCGTCGTCGTCCCGAGTGCCGATGGCGTCACGCTGGACCAAGAGGCGCTGCACGCCGCGATCGACGAGCGCACCGCCCTCGTCTCGGTCTCCCATGTCGCCTTCCGCTCGGCGCACATCCTCGACGCGCAACGTCTCACCGCGCATGCGCATGCCATGGGAGCAGTCGTCGCCTTCGACGCCTATCACTCCGTCGGGGTGATCCCCGTCGACGTGCATGCGATCGGCGCTGACTTCTACACTGGGGGCGTCCTTAAGTGGTGCTGCGGTGGCCCCGGCGGCTGCTTCCTCTACGCCTCGTCCAGCGCGAGCGAGCGCTTCGCGCCCGCGCTCACCGGGTGGCAGGCGCATGCGCGCCCCTTCGGGTTCGAGGACACGATGACCTATGCCAGCGGGATCCAGCGGTGGCTCGGCGGCACGCCGGTGGTCCCCGCGCTCTACGCCAACCGCGAGGGGCCGCGAATCCTCGCTGAGGCGGGGATGTCGAACATCCGCGCGAAGAGCATGCGGCAGACGGCGCGGTTGATCGCGCTCGCCGATGCGCGTGGTTACACGGTGCGTGCGCCGCGTGACGCTGAGCGTCGGGGCGGCACCGTCGCCGTCGATGTCCCCCACGCCGCCGAGGTCGCACAGGCGTTGCTCGCGCGCGAGGTG
This sequence comes from Gemmatimonadota bacterium, assembly GCA_041178365.1. Lineage (GTDB taxonomy): Bacteria > Gemmatimonadota > Gemmatimonadetes > Gemmatimonadales > Gemmatimonadaceae > Pseudogemmatithrix. The sequence goes on from JBEGVM010000115.1 coordinate 3,293, forward strand.
ATCATCGATTTCCGTCCGGGGGCGGGGATTCGCATCGCGCCCCACTTCTACACGACGGATGACGAAGTGGAGCGCGTGATCCACGAGATCGATGACATCCTCGCGACGGGGGCGTGGCAGCGCTTCGCGGGGTCGCGCCCGACGGTGACATGATCGCCTTCGGCGCCGAGGTCGCCGTCGCGCGGACCGCGGGGCAACCGATCGTCGCGCTCGAGAGTTCGGTGCTAGCCCAGGGGCTCCCGATCCCGGCGAATCGCGAGGCCGAACAGCGCATGCGTGCCGCGATCGTCGCGCGAGGCGCGGTGCCCGCCATCACCGCGGTGGTGCGCGGGGTCCCGACCATCGGGCTCACCGGCCCCGATCTCGAGCGATTCCTCGCCCGCGACGGCGTGACCAAGGTCGCCTCGCGCGACCTGGCCCCCGCGATGGTCCACGGGCGCGATGGTGCGACGACCGTCGCCGCCTCGCTCACGCTCGCCGCCGCCGCTGGCCTGGAGGTCTTCGCGACCGGTGGGATCGGCGGGGTGCATCGCGAGCCGGCGTATGACGAGTCGGCCGATCTCCTCGAGCTCGCCACGGCGCCGGTGATCACGGTCTGTGCCGGCGCCAAGTCGATCCTCGATCTCCCCGCGACGCTGGAGCGCCTCGATTCTTACGGGGTCACGGTGCTCGGGTACCGGACCGACGAGTTCCCCGGGTTCTTCACGGCGCATACCGGGCTCCCGGTCCCCATGCGCGTCGACGATCCGGCGGAGATCGCGGCGATCCATCGCGCCGCGCGCGCCCTCGGACGCCGCAGCGCACTGCTCGTCGTCCAGCCCCCACCAGCGGATGCCGCACTCGACGCCGATCTCGTCGATCAGGCCGTGGCACAGGCGCTCGGCGAGGCCCGTGCCGCCGGCGTCCACGCCGCCGCGATAACGCCCTTTCTGCTCGCGGCGGTCGAGCGCGCCACCGGAGGACGGTCGCTCGCCGCGAATCTCGCCCTGCTGGAGGCGAATGCGGCCCTCGCCGCGGCGATCGCGGGGGCGCTCGCCGAGAGCGGGTCCCAGAGGATATGATTCGACAACCCCTGCGCCGGAGGAACCTCTCCCGATGCCTACGCCGTTCCTGAGCTCCGAAGAGTACGACGAGCGCGCGCACCAGCTCTACAACGAGGGGAACTACGAGGCGGCACTCACCATGCTGCGTGAGGGGCTCGGACTCTATCCCACCTCCGTCGAGCTCTACGTCGGCGTCGGCTATGCGCGGCTCGCGCGCGACGAATTCGTGTGGGCGCGGAAGGCGTTCGAGGAGGCGTTGGTCCTCGATCCCGAACATGAGGATGCCCTCGCGGGACTGGGGGAGACTCTCCTCCGGTTCGGGCAGACCCCGCAAGCCCTCAAGGCGTTCAACCGCATCCTCGAGCTCGGCTACTCCGACGACATCGAGCTGATGCTGCAGGTCGGGCGCACCCTCTTCCGTGATGGGCTCATCGCGGAGGCCAAGGAGTTCTTCGAGATCGCGATCCGCCAGGTGCCCGACCACGCCGAGGCGATCGCCATGGTCGGCTACGCGGAGCATCGCCTCGGCGATGACACCGCCGCGATCGAGACGCTGAAGCGCGCGCTGCAGATCGACTCGGAGCACACCGAGGCACGCATCTACCTCGCGAACATCCATTACGATCGCGAGGAATTCGAGGCGGCGCTCTTTCAGTTCGAGCGCACCAAGCCCGAGGATCACTGGGAGGAGCTCGGGATCTGGCGCCTCATGGAGCTCAAGAAGTCGCACCTCCGGCTCGCCGAGGACGATCCCTCGCTCCGTATCTGGGAGGAGCGGCTCACCGAGCTCGCCCCCTCCACCGATCCGCTGGACGAGATGCTCGCCGAGATCGAGTCGCGCGCCTCGGAGCGCGAGGAAGAGGAGGCGCGGCAACAGCTCGAGCTCTTCGGCGCCTTGCTCGCGGAGGCCGCGGAGGCGCGCAAGGTCCCCGAACACCATGAGGTCGTCGCGCGCGATGGGCGCCAGTTCGAGGGGACCTGGGAGGAGATCGTCGCGGCGATGCGCGATGCCACGGTGGGTGGGGCACACCGCTCAGTCGAGGAGTTCATGCAGGGGGAGGCGCGCCGGGGGTTCGCCCTCACCGGGGTGCTCATCCCGACCCGTGACGCAGAGAGCTTCCTCCGTGCCAGCGCCGACGCCGGCCTGCTCCGCATCGTCCACTGAGCGCGCTCGACGGCATCCTCCCGCCGGCCTCGGTCCGGCGGGTCCGGCTCGGCAATGGGCTGCGGGTCCTCGTGCGACAGGATCGCACCGCCCCCGTCGTCGCGATCGTCACCTGGGTGAAAGCGGGGTACTTCGACGAACCCGATGACGTGGTCGGGATCGCGCACGTCCTCGAGCACATGTACTTCAAGGGGACCCCGACGCGTGGCGTCGGGGAGATCGCCCGTGAGACCAAGGCCGCCGGCGGCTATCTCAATGCGGGCACGATCTACGATCACACGCACTACTACGTGGTGCTCCCCTCCGAGGGCTTCGCCGCAGGGCTCGCGGTGCAGGCCGATGCCTACGCCAACAGCGTCCTCGACGCCGGCGAGCTCTCGCGCGAGCTCGAGGTGATCATCGAGGAGACCAAGCGGAAGGCCGATACACCGGCCGCCCTCGCGGTGGAGACCCTCTTCGAGGTCCTGCATGACCAGCATCGCATCCGCCGCTGGCGCATGGGACGCGAGGACGGCCTCCGCGCGCTCACGCGAGACCGACTCCACGAGTTCTACAAGCGCTTCTATCGGCCATCGAACACCGCCCTCGCCATCGTCGGTGACATCGATCCCGATGAGGCGATCGCCCTCGTCGCGCAGCACTATGGGCACCTCGCCGATGCGCCGGTCGGCCGCACGCTGAGCCCGCAGGAGCGTGCCCCCGCCGGCCTCCGGTGTCGCGAGTGGGAGGGAGACATCGCACAGGCCGAGCTCCTCTTCGGGTGGCGCACCCCGTCGCTCGAGCATCCTGACACACCGGCCCTCGACGTCCTCGCGACCGTGCTCGGCGTCGGGCGCGCCTCACGTCTCGCGCGCGCCGTGCGCGATCGCCGCCTCGCCGCGAGCATCACGGCCTACGACTATACGCCCACCGAGCTCGGCGTCTTCGTCATCCATGCCGGCACGCGCCCAGAGACGATGCGTGAGGCGGCGGGCGCGATCTGGGATCAACTGCGCCGGATCCGTGCCGGGGAGATCACTGCCGCCGAGGTCGATCGCGCGCGCGCCCTGGTGGAGGCACAAGCGCTCCGGCGCTTCGAGTCCCCCGAGGGGCAGGCCAACTTCCTCGGCGCCTGGGAACTCATGGGGGATTGGCGCGACGGCGTCGCGCATCACGATGCCCTCCTTCGCGTCGATGCAGCGCGCCTCACGGCGGTCGCGCACCGCTGGCTCGATCCCGATCAGGCCACCGTCCTCGCCTATCGGCCGCGCGGCACCGCCCCCCTCGGCGCGGATCCTGCCGCGGTCCGTGGGATGCTCGATGCCGCGCATCCCGCCCCGATCGAGCCGATGGGAACCCCGCTCGCTGCGCCAGCGATCGTCGGGGCAGGGGCGCGCCTCGAGCGCGTCGTCGATGCCATTCATTGTTTCCGGACCGCGCACGATGTGCCGATCCTCGTGCAGCGGCGCCCCGGGGCCGCGCTGGTACACCTCGGCGTCGTGATCCCCGGTGGGTCCGTCGAAGAGCGCGCCGATGAATCAGGGCTCACCACCCTGATGGCACGCACCGCCCTTCGCGGGACCGCACGCCGGTCCGCCTCGCGCATCGCGGAGGACGCGGAGCGACTCGGTGGGGTCCCGGCCGTCGGCGTGGGGAGTGAGGTCTTCGACTGGACGATGGGAGTCTCGACCCGCGCCTTCGCCGAGGCGGCGGAACTCCTCGCTGATGTGGTGCTCACCCCCACCTACCCATCGGATGGGCTCGAGGCGGAGCGGGCAGTCGCGTTGGCGGCGCTGGGGACGCGTCGGGACGATATGTACCGGCAACCGATGCACCTCGCGAATGAGGCCACCTGGGCCGGGCACCCGTATGGGCGGTCTCCACTTGGTGACGAGGCGGTGATCCGTGCGGCGACGGCGGAGGGAGTGGCGGCGTGGCACGCCGCACGCGTGAACGAATCGGCAGCGGCACTCGTCGTGGTCGGTGATCTCGATCCGCAGACGGCCGCTGATACGCTCGCACGCCGATTCGCGGCGCTGCGCGCCGCACCGGCACCGACCATCCCACCCGCTGCCTGGCCGGCGGCCTTCACGGAACGGGTGGATCAACGCGATCGCGCGCAGACCGCCCTCGCCATGCTCTTCCCCGGGCCGGCGCGCACCGATGATACGCGCTTCGACGCTGAGCTCCTCACGGGGATCGCGAGTGGGCTCGGGGGTCGCCTTTTCGAGGAGCTGCGCGACAAGCGCTCGCTGGCCTACACCGTGTTGGCGCGCCCCCTCCCGCGTCTCCGCGCCGGGGCGATCGCGGCGTACATCGCCACCTCGCCGCATCGTGAGGCGGAGGCACGCGAAGGACTCCTCCGCGAGCTGCAGCGCTTCGTCGATGCACCCGTCACGGCAGAGGAACTCGATCGTGCCCGGCGCAATGCGATCGGCGCGTGGCAGATCCGACAGGCCTCCGGTGGGGCGGTGCTCGGCGCCATCGCCGAGGCCTGGGTCCATGGGACGTTGGAAGAGGTCGCTCGGTATCCGCAGGATCTGATACGGGTCACCCCGGCGGGGATGCAGGCTGCCGCCGCACGCTGGTTCGATGCGGCACGTCGGGTGGAGGGGATCGTGCGCGGCCGTCCGTCGTGAGCGGAGTGGTCCGGCGCTCGGTGCGTCGTGCGGTCGCCGTACTTGGTTCGGCCGGTCTCTGCCTCGCACCCTGCACCACGCTCGCGGCGCAGGGCGCGTCGGGTGCCATGCCCCAGCCGGAGCTGCGCCTCGAGGTGCCGGTCACGCCGTCCACCGGGATCGCTGCCGGGCTCGGGGTGAACCTGCGCGCTGGCTACTACGCGCGCGTCGGGGTGCACGCGGCGGCGGGGGTCGTGCGGCGGGGTGAGGGCGTCGTCGGCGTCCAGCGCATCGAAGCGGTCTCACGCTTCCTCTTCGATCCCTTCGGCGAGTTCCCGCGTGGGCTCTACGGCGGCGGGGGATTCGCCTTCCGGCAGACCGCAGGGGATCCCCTGCGCGGGGACCTCGTCGTCGTGGTGGGGATGGAGGGACCCCTCGCCGATCGGCGCGCGGTCCCCGCGGTCGAGCTCGCGCTCGGGGGCGGCGCGCGATTGACCCTCGTCCTACGTCGGCGTCGAGCCGCGGGTCGCTGAGCTCCTCGCACGAAATGACGAGGCCCCGGAATCCAATGGATTCCGGGGCCTCATGCACTCGCGCTACACGGCGATCACGCCGTCGCGGGTTCCGGTCGCTTGGTCGGGGCCGCGAACCGCTCGCCGAGCACCCGGAGCTCTCCGATCTGTCGGCTGCCAAGCTCGTGATACCGCTCGGACAGGTACTTCATGGTCTCGTCGAACCACTCTTTCTGATGCTCGGGTTCGGAACCGATCACGCCGCAGCCGATCACGTGCTGGAACAACTCGTCGCGGGCCTGATCAAAGGCTGATGGGGTGGCCGGGGCTGCCGGTCCACGGGAACGCTGTCTGATCATCTCGTCCGGTAATAGGGTCGGAGGAACGGACGCGCACGTCCGTCCCTCAAACCTAACCGAACCGGCCCCGAACTCCTACCCCATCCCCTGCGGAGGGTGACAGATTATCCCCGACCGCTCATCAGACGCTCTCCCATCTCTTCCGGAGCTCCCCCCGTGGCAAAGAAGCAGGCCAAGAAGCAGTCCTTCGGTTCCCTCCTCGCGGTCGTCGCCTTGGTCGGGGTGGTTGCGATCGGGTACGTGGCCTCGCGCCCGACCCCGGTGATCACCCTCGATCCCACGGCGGCGGCAACGCTCGCGCCGGGGGGGATCGTGATCGGGAGCCCTGACGCCCCGGTGGAGGTGATCGAGTTCGCGGACTTCGAGTGCCCGGGATGTGGCTACTTCGCCACCCTGCACGCCCCCGACATCAAGGCACGGCTCGTGAGCGCAGGAAAGATGCGCTTCCGCTTCATGGACTTCCCGCTCGACATCCATCGCAATGCCGTCGCCGCGCACAACGCGGCGCACTGTGCGAATGCGCAGGGGCAGTTCTGGGTGATGCACGATCTGCTCTTCGCCAGCCAGGAACGCTGGAACTCACAGGCCGCGCGCGATCCGAAGCGGGTCCGGAAGATCATGATCGAACTCGCGAAGTCGCTCGATCTCGACGCGAGCGCCTTCACCAGTTGCTATGACTCCGGCGAGATGCTCCCGCAGATCGCCGCTAACCGGCGCGAGGCCGAACGGCTCCGCATCCAGTCGACGCCGTCGTTCAAGATCGGCGACAAGGTCTACCCGGGGAGCCTCACCTACGATCAGATGCGGCTCTACGTGGAGATGGAGACCGCGCGGCTCGACTCGGTGGCGGCCAAGGCCGCCACGCCCTGATCGCTGGCCCCTGATTCCCGACCCCTGACGTTCACCCCTCCTGGTCCGCGTAGCGGGCCTTGAGGGACTCCATCACCGTCGGGTCCGCGAGCGTCGTCACATCGCCCAGCAACCGCCCCTCCGCCGTATCGCGGAGGAGGCGCCGCATGATCTTCCCTGAGCGGGTCTTGGGGAGATCGGCGGTGAAGTGCAGTTCGTCGGGCCGCGCGAGGGCCCCGATCTTCTGCACCACGAACGCGCGAAGATCGTCGCGCAATGACATCGATTCGGCGTGCCCATCCCGCAGGGTGACGAAGGCGCAGATCGCCTGCCCCTTGATCTCATGCGTCTTGCCCACGACCGCGGCCTCGGCCACGGCGGGGTGCTCCACGAGGGCGGACTCCACCTCCATCGTCCCGATGCGGTGGCCCGCGACGTTGAGCACATCGTCGACGCGGCCCAGGATCGAGAAGTCGCCGTCGGCATCCCGTTTGGCGCCGTCGCCCGGGAAATAGAGGTCGGGGCGACCGGGCCACTGCGAGAAGTAGGTCTGCACGTAGCGCGCGTCGTCCCTCCAGATCGTGCGGAGCATCGACGGCCACGGCTCGGTCAGGGCGAGCAATCCCCCGCCGGTCGCGATCCGTTCTGCCTTCGCATCGAGGAGTTCGGCGCTGTAACCCGGGAGCGGCTGCTGGGCGCTTCCGGGCTTGGTCGCGGTGAGCCCGGGCAGCGGCGAGATCACGATCGACCCCGTCTCCGTCTGCCACCAGGTGTCGACGATCGGACAGCGTCCCCCGCCGATCACCTCGTGATACCAGATCCAGGCCTCGGGGTTGATCGGTTC
>JBEGVM010000116.1:0-2547 GCA_041178365.1 Gemmatimonadota bacterium
CGCGGCGTGCGCGCCGAGCGGATGATCCCGTCCTTCCCATCCAAGACCTTCCCGAATCACTACACGCTCGTCACCGGCCTCACGCCGGAGCATCACGGCATCGTCGCCAACGTGATCCGCGATCCGCAGTTGGGGACGTTCCGCATCTCCGACACGCTCGCCATCTGGGAATCGCGCTGGTGGGGCGGGGAGCCGATCTGGGTGACCGCGGAGACGCAGGGGCGTCGCGCCGCCTCCTACTTCTGGCCAGGCTCCGAAGCGGTGATCGGCGGGGTGCGGCCCACCTGGTGGTCTCGCTACGACCACGCGCGTCCCCGCGCCGACCGCGTGCGCCGTGTGCTCGAGTGGCTCGCCATGCCCGCCGATTCGGCGCCGGCGGTGATCACGCTCTACTTCAGCGACACCGACGACGAGGGGCATGCCCACGGTCCGACCAGTGCGCAGAACGACAGCGCGATCGCGCGCGTGGACTCCGCACTGGGGGCCGTCATGGACGGCGTCGACCGGCTCGGCCTGCGCGATGTGGTGAACATCATCGTCGTGGCGGACCATGGGATGTCCCCGAGCAGCGGCGACCGGCTGATCGTGCTCGACGACCTCATCGACCGTGCCTCGATCGATGTCGTCGACTGGACGCCGGTGGCCTCGATCGAGCCGCGCGACGGTGACGTGGAGCGCGTGTACCGGGCGCTCAGGGACAAGCATCCGCACCTGCAGGTGTATCGCAAGGGCGAGGTCCCGGCGCGATTGCACTTCAATGACAATCCGCGGATCTCCCCCATCATCGCGATCGCCGACGAGGGGTGGACCATCACGGAGCGCGCGGCCATCGCGCGGCGCGGCCTGGCCGCGTACGCCGGCGGGCAGCACGGCTACGACCCGGAGCTCCCCAGCATGGGGGCGGTGTTCGTCGCGGCAGGGCCGGGGATCGCCGAGCGCCGGACGGTCCCGGCCTTCCGGAACGTCCATGTCTATCCGCTCATGGCGCATCTGCTCGGGCTACGCGCGGCCCCGAGCGACGGCTCCCTCGATTCGGTACGCCGGGTGCTGCGGTAGTCCCGCCCGGCCGCGCCGGTTCAGAACTCCCGGCGCTTCATCTCCTTGAACATCTTCTCCCGCTCCTGATCCTGCGCATCGCTCACGCGCTGCGGGGCGGTGGGGTCGTACGTCTTGGCCTCGGTGTTCCGGGGCTTCGCCTGCTTCTGCATCTTCTTCACGAGATTCTGGATCGACTTGTCGTCCAAGCCTGACATCAGGTGCCCTCCGGGCGCGATGGTCACCTGAATGCTACGACGGCGCGGGCCATTGCGCATCCATGCACTTTGTCCGTACTTGGAGGCGAGAGCCCTCCCCCCGGGTGGAGACCCAGTCTGATGGATTCGAACCGGAAGCCACGGGACGACGAAATCGATGTCTACGGCCTGACCGATCGCGGCAAGGTGCGCGCGGACAATCAGGACCAGTTCCTCATCGCGACCCTGCACCGCCGGCTCGAGATCCACTCGACGTCGCTGACCAATCCGTCGCGCCTCCCCATCGGCAACGACCGGGTCGCGATCCTCTCCATGGTCGCCGATGGCGTGGGTGGCGGGGTCGGTGGACAGGAGGCCAGCGCCACGGCGCTCGAGGTCGCCACCGAGTACGTCGCCTCGACCAGCAACTGCTTCCTCCACGGCGATGCCTCGGGGTCCGAGTTCATCGAGACGCTGCAGGCCGCGGCGATCAAGTCACACGAGGCGGTGAAGAAGCGCGCCGCCGAGGTGGCCAACGGTCGCTCGATGGCCACGACCCTCACGCTCTACATGGGCGTCTGGCCCTGGTACTACCTCCTGCAGGTGGGCGACTCGCGGTATTACCTCTACCGCAACGGCACCCTCACGCAGATCTCGCGTGACCAGACGATCGCGCAGGAGCTGGTGGACCAGGGGGTGCTCACGCGCGCCGTCGCCGACCGCTCGCGCTTCGCCGACGTCCTCTCGAGCGCCATCGGCGCCGACGAGGCGGTCCCGGTGGTCACGCGCCTCCGCTCCGAGTGGGGCGTGGTGCATCTCCTCTGCACCGACGGTCTCACCAAGCACGTGAGCGACGCGCGGATCGCCGAGGTGCTCGGGTCCATGACCTCCGCCAAGCAGGCGTGCGAGCAGCTGCTGCAGGATGCGCTCGACGGCGGCGGCACCGACAACATCACGCTCATCATCGGCCGGCCGGTCGACAAGGGCGCGTGACGGGCCGCCGCGCCACGCGCGGCGACTAGACGGCCGTCGCGCCCGCGCTCGGCGCGTCAGGCGCGGACCGCTCGCGCATCAGCCAGCGCACGACGAACACCACCAGCGCGATCGGGATGACGATCTTCGCGAGCGTGAGGCCGACGCTCAGCACCACACCGACGATGGCGAGCACGCCGCCGCCGATCAGCAGCACGACGAAGATCGGCAGGCCGATGACGAGCAACAGGAAGAGCACCGGCAGCGCGAGCACGCCGAGCACCGCGAGCAGCGGCAGGCCGATGACCTTGAGGACGAAGCCCGCGGGCACGAGCCACGCGAG
>JBEGVM010000117.1:0-3556 GCA_041178365.1 Gemmatimonadota bacterium
ATATCGGTGGCGCGGGCCGAGGCGATACTTTCTCGGTATGACGAAACGCCCCGTTCTCCTCGCCGGCATGATCGCCGGCCTCCTCACCGGCCTCGTCGCCGGCCCCGCGACCGCACAGCCCACTGCAGCCGCGAAGATCCCGATTCGCTCGGCCGCTGCCCTCCTCCCCTGGTCGGAGCAGATCCGTGTGCGCGAGGGATGGCTCACCGAGCGTCATGCACGACTCCTCTCGATGATGCGCACGCATGAGGTCGGGATGTGGATCGTCGTGAACGAGGAGTTCCATGACAATCCGGTGGTGCCGCAGGTTGCACCGCCGCGGCCCTACACCGGGAATCGCGACCTCTTTGTGTTTGTCGATGCGGGAGAGGCGGGGCTCAAGAAGTTCGCCGTCACGGGATACACCGAAGAGAATCTGGCGCGCTTCTTCGACGCGCCGACTACGGAGCCGCTCCCGCCGGCGGCGACGCTGCGGCAGCTCTGGGAGCGGTATCAGCCGCGCACCATCGCGCTGGGAATCGGCGGTGGTCGTGGGCAGACGCGCACGCTGGGGCACGACAGCTATCGGTTGATCGCCGATGCGATGGGTCCGGAGGCGGTGACGCGTTTTGTGAGTGATGCCGCGCTCGTCACCGAATATCTCGATACGCGTCTCCCCGGTGAGCTCGAGCATTATCGCACCGCAGTGACGGTGACCGAGGAGATCGTGCGGCGCGCGCTGTCGAATGAGGTGATCCGCCCCGGCCGCACGACGGTGGGCGATGTGCGCAACGCCCTTTACGACATGCTCTGGACCGCCGGCGTGCGGACTTGGTTTCAGCCCGACCTGCGGGTGCAGCGCGCGGGCGGCGCCAATGCCTCATCGCGTGGATTCCTCGCCGTGGCGCCGGAGTCGCTCGTGATCCGTCCCGGCGATCTCGTGCACATCGACTTCGGCATCTCCTACATGGGGTTCGACACCGATTGGCAGAAGATGGCGTACGTGTTGCGGCCTGGTGAGAAGGCCGCGCCGGCGGAGCTCACCGCCGCGCTTCGTAACACCAACACGCTGCAGGATGCGCTGATGCTCCGGCACGCGCGTCCGGGCCGTACCGGGGGCGATGTCTTCAATCGCACCATGGCCGAGATGAAGGAGCGCGGGATCGAGGCGATGATCTACTCGCATCCGCTCGGCGCCCAAGGCCATGCCTTGGGCGCTTCCATCGACTTCCGTGCCGCGCTTCGGAGTGACACCCTCGGCCTCACCCAGCGGTTGCGGGATGGCTCGTACATCTCTATTGAGCTCAACACCGCGACCGCGGTGCCGGAGTGGGACGGGCAGAAGGTCTTCGTGATGATGGAGGACTGCGCCTATCTCACGCCGGAGGGGTATCGGTTCTTCCGGCCACGGCAGGAGGCGTTTTATCTGATTCGGCAGCCATGATCACGGCAACCATCACTTCGAACTGGATCGCCCTCGCGGGTGCTTTGGGTACCCTCTGCCTCGGGATGTTTGGTCTACTTGCGCCAACCCACTGTGCCCGGTTCGTGGGTCTCTCCGCGCGTGACCGAACCGGGTTCGGGGAATTCCGTGCGACCTACGGCGGCTTATTCGTCGCGCTCGGCGCACTCCCGCTTTGGAGCGGCGAGCCGATGGCGTTCCTCGCTGCGTCGCTGGCTTGGGGTGGCGCCGCGGTCGGTCGCCTGACATCGATCTTGGTCGATGGCGGCCACACGGAGCGGCGGAGCTTCGCGGCATTGGCCTTCGAGTGTGCGTTCGCACTGCTGCTGGCGAGCGGCGCCACTGGATGAATCGTTGATTAAAGGTGGATTTTTGCTATATTTCCACCATGGCTCTCAACATTAAGAACCCAATCGCCGAGCAGCTCGCCCAGACCCTCGCCCGCGAGACCGGTGAAAGCATGACGCAGGCCGTGATCACAGCGCTTCAGGAACGATTGGATCGGCGGGGGACGCGGCCAACCGTGGCCCGACTCCAGGCGGAGGTCGCCGAACTGCAGGCCTTCCTCCGCAATCAGCCGGAGCGCGATGCGCGACCGGCAGATGAGATCCTGGGTTACGACGCCTTTGGATTGCCGAGGTAAGGCGCGATGGTGATCGACACCTCAGCGATTGTCGCGATCCTGCTCGGGGAGCCGGAGGCGGATGCGCTCATCGCGACAATCGCGGATGCACAGGAACGCGTCATCGGCGCACCAACCTTGGTGGAGGCGGCGGCCATTCTCTTGGCTCGCAAGGGACCTGCGGGTGAGGTCGCACTTGATGCCCTGCTCCAACGGCTCGATATCGAGGTCATCCCGATGAGCGCCGATGCGGCTGTCGCTGCGCGTTCCGCGTATCAGCGATATGGGAAGGGCGTGGGCTCACCAGGCGTGCTCAACTACGGCGACTGCTTGGCCTACGGTGTGGCGGTCGCGCGAGGCGAGGCGCTGCTCTTCAAGGGAAATGATTTCCCGCAGACGGATGTGATCGTCGCCGGCTGACCGTCACTTCGCGTTGAGATTATACCGCATGATCCGCCCATGCCGCCCCTCGCGGTCGCGCTCGAGCGCGTAGATATCACCGGGCGGCACGGGCGTCTCCGCGAGGAAGGCCTCGAGCTGAGCGCTATCCGCGGCGGTGAGCTGCAGCGTGGCCCCCGCCACGGTATCGGTGAGATGCGATGCATCGCGCGCGCCAGCGATCACCGCTGCTACACCCGGCTGCGCGAGCACCCACGCCACCGCGACCGCGCCGATTCCCACGTCATGCCGTGAGGCGATGGCGTCGAGCAAGGCGAGCAAGGCCTGAAAGCGCGCCCACCCGCCCGTCTCGTCGATGATCAGCTTGTACTTGGTGAGTGACCGATTCTCGAGGGGCTCCTGCGGCTCCGGTTGCCCAAGCCATCGGCGTCCGAGGAATCCCCCGGCGAGCGCACCATAGCATAGGAGCCCGACGCCATGCTGTGCGCAGCGCGGCGCCATCGCCTGCGCCGGTCGCCGATCGAGCAGCGAGTACTGCACCTGGTGCGACACAATCGGCAGCCCGGCAGCGATCATCCGCTCGAGTGAGGGCGTATCGAAGTTCGTGAGCCCGAGATGCCGGATCCACCCACGCTCACGTAGCCGCGCCAACATCTCGAGCGCCGCCATCCAATCACCCTGTGCGTAATCCCACCAATGGAACTGCACGAGATCGAGCGCCTCGGTCCGCAACCGACGCCGCGAACGATCGATCAACGCCTCGAGCTCCGGAGGCGCGAGCGAGCTCAAGCGACCGAGATCAGGGACACACTTGGTGTGCACCTGCACCTCGCCGGCCGCACGCGTGGCGACGAAGTCCCCGATCAACTCCTCGACCCCGGTATAGATGTCCGCGCAGTCGAAGGTGGTGATCCCCGCCTGCACGAAGGCCGCCATATCAGCGTGCGCACGCGCGGTCTCCACCGCGCCATGGCCCCCCGCGAGCTGCCATCCCCCTTTGATCACCCGCGAGATGGTGTAGCCCGGCGCGAGCGCGATGCGCGGAACACTCATCGTGCGGAACGCGGCGCGTCGGACAGCGGAGGCATCGGCAC
>JBEGVM010000118.1:0-15686 GCA_041178365.1 Gemmatimonadota bacterium
CTCGACCACGACGGGTGATGCGGTCAACGGGCTCGGCCAGAACGCCGACTTCCTGACGCATCCCTCGTACGACACGGACCGGGAGACCGGAGACAACCGGGCATCGAAGTGGAGCACCCTCGCGGTGGCACGTAATGCGCCGCAGGGGCTCGGCATCGCGACGACGCTCGCCATGGCGCGGTATGCCACGAACGTCACGAATGTGCCCGTCATCCGAAACGAGGAACTCATCCTCCTCGACGCGGAGATCCGGTGGAACACCGGGGATAAGGCGGGTGCGGTGGCCGACCTCAACGCCATCCGGACCTATGCCGGCCTCGCGGCCAGCACGGTGACGACGGCCTCCAGCAACACGGCGTTCGAGGACGAGCTGCTCAAGCAGCGCCGATTCTCGCTCTTCGCCGAGGGGCATCGATGGGTCGACATGCGGCGCTATGGCCGGCTCGACCAGCTCCCGCGCGACATCACCACTGGCAATAATGCCCACTTCGTGGCGCGAGTGATGCCGGTGCCGCAGTCCGAGTGTCTCGTCAGAGCTCGGGCCAACGACCCGGCGCTCGCGGGCCCGGGCTGCTGATCGCCCTCCACCTGACCGTAGGAAGCGAAGGGGTCCGGCGCAACAGCGCCGGGCCCCTTCGTGCATTCACCAACCGGTCAACTCCTGATCAGCGACGGATCTCGCGGAGGAGATGCGCTGCTTCGGGGAGGATCAACCGCTCGAGGGCGAGCCCCACCGCCGCCTTCGACCCGGGCAGGGAGATGAGCAACTTGCCTCGCGCGCTTCCCGCCGTGGCGCGTGAGAGCATCGCCGCGGTCCCGACCTGCTCCTGAAACCCGAGCAACCGAAAGAGCTCACCGAACCCCGGGATCTCCTTCTCCAAGAGAGGGCGCACCGCCTCGATCGTGCGGTCGCGCGAACCGAGCCCCGTCCCACCCGTGATGACGATCAGGTCGAGATCATCGCGACCCAGCCACTCGGTCACGAGGGTGCGGACGCGCGCCTCATCGTTCGGGAGGAGGGCCCGCTCGCGGACCTCGTGCCCTGCCCCGGTCAATCCATCACGCAACACCACCCCCGACTCGTCGGTCTCGATGGTCCGGGAATCGGTAACGGTCAGGACGGCCGCGCGCAGCACGGCGAAGCGTCGCGCATCGGCCCGGTGCGCCGCGGTACCCTCAGGGAGCTGGCTCATGGAGGGAATATCGTGCGACGCTTGCCTTGCCGCACCACGCACCGAAGCTTTCGGGTATGCAGATCTCCCACCTGCGCGAGGAGTACCGCCGCGCCAGCCTCGACGTGACCGATGTCGCCCCCGATCCCCTTGCCCAGTTCCGCGACTGGTTCCAGCAGGCGCAACAGGCCGAGGTGATCGAACCCAATGCGATGGCCCTCGCCACCACGGATGCCGAGGGCCATCCCAACTGTCGGATGGTCCTCCTCAAGGAGGCCGATGCGCGGGGCTTCGTCTTCTTCACCGATTACCGAAGCATGAAGGGGCAGGAGCTCGACGCCTCGGCGCACGCCGCCCTCTGCTTCTGGTGGGCGCCGCTCGAGCGGCAGGTGCGCCTGAAAGGCCGCGTGGAACGGATCGACCCGGCCGAGTCGGCCGCCTACTTCCGTCAGCGCCCCCGTGGGAGCCAGCTCGGGGCATGGGCCTCGGCGCAGAGCTCGGTGCTCGCAGATCGGGATGTGCTCGAGCGGCGGCATGCGGAGCTCGATGCGCAGTATCCTGGCGAGACCATCCCGCTCCCGTCACACTGGGGCGGATTCCGCGTGATCCCGGCAAGCTTCGAGTTCTGGCAGGGACGGCAGAGCCGACTCCACGACCGGATTCGCTATCGTCTGGATGGGACGCGTTGGGTGATCGAGCGGCTCAGCCCCTGAGCCTGAGGGATTTCACCCCTTCAGCTTGTCCAGCGCCTCACGCGCGGCCTTGAGCGCAGGGTCTGCGGCGACGGCCTGCTGGTAGGCGGCACGGGCCTCGGCGACACGCCCGGACTGCTCGAGGATCATCCCGAGCCGATACTGCACCTGCGCCCGGCTCGGAACACCGATGCCTGCCGACCATGTGGGGCCAGCCAGCACCTCGCGCAGATACCGCTCGCCCTTCGTGAGCTGCTGCCCACTGGTACCGGCAATCCGTCCGTACTGGATCCGCGCGGCACGATCAGTCGGGTGACGCGTGAGAAAGGCATCGAGCGTCGCGAAGGCCGCGGCCGTGCGACCCCATCCCGCCTGACGCTGCGCCAACTGCACCACCGGGGCCGCACTATCCGGTGCGGCCGCGATCGCGGCGCGGAGGGCGCGCTCCACACCCGTCGTATCGCGCTGCCGTGCGGCCAACGTGGCGGCCGCCATCTGTCCCCGCATCGGGTTCAGCTTGAGGAGCGCACGCTGTTGCTCCCGTGCCTTCTCCTCACTCCCCCCCATCACCCCGGGGGCGATGGAGTAGAAGAGAATCAGCCCCTCGCGCGCTTCCACCAGCGAAGGATCCAGCGCGATCGCCTCCTCGAACGAGGCCTTCACACGCCGCGCAAGGAATGGCTGACGCACGGTGCTGGCCGTCGCGGTCTGGGCCCCCACCGCTTGCCCCAACCGGAGGTGATACTCGCCGACCGTCGGATTCAGGGCGATCGCCTTAGCGAACTGCGCCTCGGCCTTCGCTGGGGCGTTGGCCTGCAAGAGCCGCATCCCCTCGGCGAGCGCCGCCCGGTCAGGCTGTGCGACGAGGAGGGTCGGAAGGAGAGAGAGCAGTAAGGCGAATCGCATGTGTCTTCTACCAGACGTTCTCTGTGGCCTGGATCTCACCGCGCAACTTGCAGTAGCTCTCGTGCCGCTCCGCACTGATCACCCCGGCGGCGACCGCCGCGCGCACGGCACAATCTGGCTCGACCTCGTGCTGACAGTCCTGAAACCGGCAGCTCCCGAGATAGGGCCGGAATTCCGGGAAGCACTGATCGAGCGATTCCGACGGCAGCCCCCAGATCCCGATCTCCCGGAGCCCTGGGGTGTCGACCAGATAGCCATCACCCCCATCGGGGAGCGGGATCAACTTGGCGCCCACCGTGGTATGGCGCCCCTTATTGACCGAGGCAGAGATCTCCTGTGTCCGGAGGGCGAGACCCGGATGCAACGCATTGAGCAGCGAGGACTTCCCAGCCCCCGAAGGACCGGTGACGGCGGTGATCCGTCCATGCAGCGTCTCTCGCATTACATCGAGCCCGTCCCCACGCTTCGCACTGGTGAGGTGCACCGCATATCCGGCCGACCGATACGGTGCCGCGAGTGCCTCCACGGTCGCCGAATCCTCCATGAGATCGACCTTGTTGAGCACGAGCTGCGGGCGGAGATCGTTGGCCTCACAGATCACGAGGAAGCGATCGATCATCCGGCGATGTGGCTCGGGCTTAGCGATCGCGAAGACGACGAGCACCTGATCGAGATTCGCCGCCAAGATGCGCACGCCATGGCGGCCACCAGGTTCCCGACGCGAGAGCTCACTGGTGCGCGGCGCGATCGCGGTGATGCGCCATCCACTCCCCCGCTCTTCCGGCTCGACCGTGACATGGTCCCCGACCGCGAGCTTGAGCGTGCCGCGCGCTTCCTGCTTGAGGCGGCCAGCGAGCGCCGCCTCCTGCTCTGCTCCATCCGCGGTGCGGACGCGCCAGACGCCCCCCGTCCCTTCGACGACTGTCCCCTGACGAGCCGTCATCGTGCCGCCTCACGCCGCTGCTGGATCAGCGCATCAAGGATCTGCTGCACCGCAGGCAACGCCATGGCGCCGAGCGCGGTCAATGCGTCCTCCCGCGAGGATCCCCACGCGAGGAACGCTGATTCGAGATGCCCATCGACCCCCTGCGCGCCGTATCGCTTCCACTGCACGAACAGGAAGAACGCCCCGAAGGGACGCTCGGGCTCGCCCGTCTGGTCTACTAGCAACTCGACGGAGTAGGAAGCCCCATCTCGTCCCTCGAATGCCGCGGGACGCGCATGCACCGCGGCGTACCCGCCGATGGTCTGCTCATCGCCTTTGGCGTGATCGGGAGGGAGGAACCGACTCACCGACGCGACACCATCTCGCGCACGACATTCCCCGTGATGAACGCGATGTTCGCCGGACGCTCGGCGAGGCGCCGCATGAGATACGGATACCACTGCGTCCCAAAGGGGACATAGACACGGACCCGCCACCCTTCGCGCACGAGCCGCTCCTGCAGATCGCGCCGGACGCCATAGAGCATCTGGAACTCGAACCGCTCTGGCGCGATCCCCTCCGCCCGAGCATAGCGAATCGCCTCGGCGATGATCGTCTCGTCATGCGTCGCGAGCCCGGGATAGTGCCCACGGGTCATGAGCCGCTGCATCCCATCCACATACGTGGCATCGACATCTCGCTTGTCCGGGAACGCGACCGTCGCGGGCTCCAGATAGGCGCCCTTGCACAAACGCACACGGCACCGCTGCCCGATCGCCCACTCGATGTCATCGAGCGTCCGGCGCAAGGCGCTCTGCAGCACGATCCCTACTTCGTTCGGGTAGCGCGGCCTCAGCCGATTCCCGAAGAAGTCGAGCGTGCGCTGGGTGTACGGGCTCCCCTCCATGTCGAGCCGAACGAACGAGCCGTAGCTCTTCGCGCGTTCGAGGATCGCAGCCGTCACCTCTTCGCACAGCGTATCACGGATATCCTGCCCAAGCGCAGTGAGCTTCACGGAGACGTTGGCATTGAACCCGCGGTGATGAATCGCGTCGAGCAGCTCGAGGTACTGCCGGCCCGTCTCGCGCGCCTCCGCCTCATTGGTGACGGATTCACCCAAGAGATCGAGGGTGGCCGAGATCCCAGCGGCATTCAGCTCAGCGACGGCATCGCAGGCGGAGGCGATGGTCTCGCCCGCGACGAACCGTGAGGCGAACCCCTTCGCGATGCTGTTCTGCCGGACGAAGCGGAAGATCTGCGGCTGGCGCGAGAGATAGAGGAGGGTGTTACGGAGCACAGGGATCGGAGAGGGAGGAGATCAGCGCGGCGGCAGCGTCATCGACGCAGGCAGCGGCACGAGGATCCGCTGGACAGGATGCGGGGCACCGAGGGTCAGGGCGGCGTCGAGGAAGTTCCAGGTGGTGAGGCCGTCATCGCTCTCCGGCTCGAGCAAGATCGCGGCGAGGAGGGCGAGGGGCTGCTGCGAGGGGATGATAATCGCCCCGCGTGGCAGCTCGAGGCTCGCCGCTTCCCACCGTCCCTCGACGCGCACCTCCTGATGTCCTTGGAAGGCACGGGGGGCGCGGACGATCGAATCGACACGGAACCGCTCCCCACGCACCCGCTCACTGCGACCGAGGATGATCGCCTGGATACCGTGCGCCTCGAGCTTCGCGAGCGCCGCCGTCTGGTCGGCCCGAAGCACCCACCCCTGCGGGAGCGGGCGAGACCGCGTGGCATCAAAGCGGTCGTACACCGGCATCTCCACCGTGGTGAAGACATTCGACCGCCGATAGCCACGACGGAGCCCGGGCTCGTAGCGGACCGAGTCTCCCGTCGGGATGAGTTGTTCCACGAGGATCGGCGCGGTGAAGGGGGTACGCGTCATCGTCGCCCGAAGCGGGACCGGCGTCCCCACGGCAGGGATCGAGGCCTGCCGAGTCCGAGCGATCACGGTCGGGGCATGTTCCGCCACCGCGCGGAGGAGCTCGAGCACATACGCACGTGTGGCGAGCACGCGCCGCTCGAAAGGATCATGTGAATACGCCTCGCTGAGTACACTCACCCGGTTCCGGAGCCCGACGTAATTGGTCCCGAAGCGTGGGACATGCTCGTAGGTCTCCCACGCCCCCTTCTTCACCGAGGCCGGATCATCACGGCCGGCGAACTCCCCGCGGAAGTTCCCATAGTCGAAGGTCTCCAATCGATGACGTACGCGCATCCGCTGGCGCAGCAGAGGGAGCAATGTGTCGCGCGTCCATGCCCCCGCTGGCGCAAGCGCTGGCTCCATCGCCGCCGGATGGAGCGACGGCGAATAGGTCAACGCATAGCCATGGTACGACCCGTTCGTGGTATGGAGATCGACGAAGACATCGGGATCCGCCCGCAAGAACATCTGCAGCGACGCCTGCGTCTCCGGTGCCTCGGCCTTGATGTAGTCTCTATTGAGATCGAGACCGGCCGCGTTGGGACGATTCCCGATTCGCTGCGGCCCGTTCTGCGCTCCACGGAGCCGCTCCTGCGGACCGACGGCATCGTTGCCATCGGCATTGTAGATCGGGATCGCGATCAGCACGACCGAATCGAGGACGTTTGGCTTCGTCTCGAGCATCAGATCGCGGAGGAGGGCGAGCAACGCCTCCTTCCCCTCGACCTCGCCACCGTGGATATCCCCCTGCACATAGACGATCGGCTTCCCGGAGCGCCGCGCCTCCTCAGGCGTACGCGGCAGCGGCCGAGCGACGATCAGTGAGGGGATCGCCCGTCTCTGTGTGGTGGTCCCGATCGTCCCACGCATCCAACGCCCGGGCACCCGACGCTCGAGCGAATCGAGAAAGGTGACCACATCGGCGTGGGACGACGTCTCCACGTACCCGGTGGCCTCGGCGCGGGTCTGCTGCGCGTACGCCGCGCCGGAGAGGACCCCAAGCCCCACCAGCGGCGCCAGCGCCGCACGCCGCATGCGGCGCCACACCACCACCATCGTTCGCGTTGTCACGATCGCTCCGTTGATCCGACGTTCGGGGTCGCGCCACGACGCCCTCGGCAGGCATCGGAGCAGTACCGCACCTCCTCCCAGACCTTCTCCCACTTCTTGCGCCAGACGAATGGCCGCCCACAGACCACGCAGGTCTTGGTCGGGAGGTCCCCCTTCCGTCGCATCTTCGGCATCAGCGGCGAGCCACTCGTCGATCCATCCTCAGACCGGCTTCCCCGTTGGCGGATAGAAGGTCCGGCTCGCGATGGCGTGGCGCTTGAGGAAGTCGCTGGGGAGGTACGGCCCACCATGCGTGGTGGCGAGCGCCTCGAGGCGCCAGACGATCTCGCCCGCCCCCGTAGCGTCGATAAAGCGGAACGGCCCACCTCGGAATGGCGGGAACCCGATCCCGAACACCGCACCGATATCCCCATCGCGCGCGGACCGAAGCACGCCGTCCTCGAGACACCGCACCGCCTCGTTCACCATCGCGAGCACGAGCCGCTGCTGGATGGCGTGTGGGGTGAGCTCGGCCTTTCGCGATCCGCCCGGATAAAGTGCATACACGGCGGGATCGACCCCACTGCGCTTTCCCTTCTCATCGTAGGCATAGAACCCCTTCCCACCTTTCCGCCCGAGTCGCCCGGCGCCGACCACCCGCTCCAATGCCTCGCTCGAGCGGATCCGATCCCCGAAGGCGGCCGCCATGATCGCCCCCGACTTGCCGGCGATATCGAGTCCGACCTCATCGATCAGCGTGAACGGCCCCACGGGGAATCCGAAGGCCCGCATCGCCCGATCGATCGCCTCGACTCGCACCCCTTCATCCAGCAACCGCCCCGCTTCGGCGATGTACGGCGCGAGGATGCGGTTCACGTAGAAGCCGGGTGCATCGTTGACCACGATCACCGTCTTCCCGATACGACGCCCGAACTCGACCGCCGTCGCCGTCACCTCCGGCGCAGTCTGCGGCGTCACCACCACCTCGAGCAGCGGCATCTTGTGCACGGGAGAGAAGAAGTGCATCCCGACCACACGCTCCGGACGCGCACTGGCCTCTGCGATTCGCGCGATGGGAATCGTACTCGTGTTGGTCGCGAGCACGGCGTCCGCGGGGAGCACCTGCTCGAGCTCACGCACCACGGTGTGCTTGACGCCAACGTCTTCGAAGACCGCTTCGATCACCAGCGGGATGCGGCCGAACCCGGTGTAGCTCATGGTACCAGAGACAAGCCCCACCCGATCGTCATACTCGCGACGCGTGATGTGCTTCCGCGTGAGTCCTTCGCGGAGGACCTCACGTACCGACGCGAGTCCCGCTGCCACGCGATCGAGTGCGGTGTCCTTGAAACGAACGGAGAGTCCCTGCTGCGCACTGACCGCGGCGATCCCCGCGCCCATGAACCCCGTGCCGACGACGGCGAGGCGCTCGACGCGCGTCGCCACGGTGCCCTCGGGGACCCCAGCATCCTTCTTCAATGCGGTGGTCGCATAGAAGAGGAACATCAGCTCCTTGCACACCGGACTCATCGCCAGATGGCCGAAGAGCTCTGCCTCAGCGGTGTAGCCCTCCGTCTCCGATCCACGGAACGCGGCGCGCACCGCATCGATCGCGGCGGGAATCGCGGGATAGTTCCCCCCGGACTTCTTCATCGCGAGCTGCCGGGCCTGCCGGAGGACGAGCATCCGCCCCGCTGCGGTGTCATCGAGCGCACGCGACATCGCGGTCTTCCGGCGCGTCTCGCGTACCCGCGGGATCGTCCCGTCGGCGAGGGCGTGTGCCCGACGGATCGCGACCTCGCGCAGGAGGCTCGGATGGACGACCTCATCGACGAGCCCGAGCTGCTTCGCTTTCTTCGCCCGGACATTCTTCCCGGTGAGGATCATATCGAGCGCCGCCTGCACCCCGATCCGGCGCGGGAGCCGCTGCGTCCCACCCGCGCCCGGGATCAGGCCGAGCTTGATCTCCGGGAGCGCGAAGACAGTCTTCGGCGTATCCGCTGCGAGACGGTACGCTGCCGCGAGCGCGAATTCGAGCCCACCGCCAAGGCAGGCCCCCTCGACGGCGACGACGATCGGCACGCGCCCCGTCTCGATACGCCGCATCATCGCGTGCCCAAACGCACTCGCCTGCGCCGCATCCTCAGCGCGCTGGAAGGCAAGGAACTGATCGATATCGGCGCCGGCGATGAAGGTTCCCGGCTTCCCACTCAGGAGCACCGCCGCACGAATCGCCGGATCCTGTTCGAGCAGCGTGAGATAGCCCGTGAACTCCTCGATCACCGCCGGCGAGAACTTGTTCACCGACTCCTCAGGGAGATCGAAGGTGAGGACGGCGATCCCACCCTCTACCTCGAGCGAGAGTGCGGACACGGTACTCATGCGCGCTCCACCACCATCGCGAAGCCGAGCCCACCGGCCGCGCAGACCGTCATCAAGCCGAACTGGCCACCCCGCCGTGCGAGTTCGTTGACCAGCGTCGTGGTCACGCGCGCGCCCGTGGCGCCGAAGGGATGCCCGATGGCGATCGATCCCCCCATCACATTCAACTTCGACCGATCGACCGCGCCGAGTGGCGCGGACTCCCCCGCCCGTTCGGCCCAGGCCTGCGACTCGAACCCCTGCAGATTCGAGAGCACCTGTGCCGCGAACGCCTCGTGCATCTCCACCAGATCCATCTGGTCGAGGGTGAGCCCAGCACGCCGTAACGCGAGCGGCGCCGCGAGCACCGGCGCCTGCAACAACTGCTCGCCCGGATCGAGTGCCGCGTACGCATACGAGCGGATGTATGCCTTGGGGGTAAGCCCCGCCGCCTTCGCCACATCCTCGCGCATCAAGAGCACGGCGGCACCACCATCGGTGAGCGGCGAGGCATTTCCCGCCGTCACGGTCCCGTACGTACGATCGAAGACCGGCGAGAGCTTGGCGAGCTGTGCCGCCGTGGTGTCGGCACGGATCCCGTTGTCGGCGGTGATCGGCGTCCGCGTCCCGCGCTCAGGGAAGATCGGGACGATCTCCGCCGTGAGCCGGCCATCCGCCGTCCCGGCTGCGGCGCCCTGATGTGAGGCGAGCGCCAAGGCATCCTGCGCCTCACGGGCGATCCCGTTGAGCTTGGCCATCTTCTCCGCTGACTGCCCCATCGTCTCCCCCGTCGTCGGCTCGGCGATCGCCGGGGTCACGGGGATCAGGTCCTTGGGACGGATCGTGGCGAGGGTCTGCACCCGCTGCATCGGCGTCTTCGCTCGGCTCGCAGCCACGAGGGCATCGGAGAATCCGCGCGAGTGGAGGATCGGCACATTGGAGAGCGACTCCGCCCCGCCAGCGATCGCGACGGTGGCATGCCCGAGGAGGATCTGGTCCACCGCATCGGTGATCGCCTGATTCGCCGAGGCGCACGCCCGTGAGACGGTCCAGGCCTGCACCCCTTTCGGGAGCAGCGGCATCAGCGCGATCTCGCGCGCCGGATTGGGCGCCAGCACCGAGGGGATCACCGTACCGAAGGTCAGGAGATCGACCGAGGCGGGATCCAGATCCGCACGATGGATGAGCTCCGATACCGCGAGCTTCCCGAGCTCGATCACCCCAAGGGGCTTAAGGAGGGTCCCCGCCTTCGCAAAGGGGGTCCGGACACCATCGATGATGGCGACGCGATGGCCTGGCTCGTGCATCCGCATCCGAGAAAGCTAGGGGGGTGCCCCCCATGCGGCAGGGGCATCCCGGTGGGGCGTTCGCTCTCCCCTCCCCGGCGTCCTGGCAGTATGGTCATGTACCATGACTACCATCCGTCGTTCCATCTCGGTCGCACGCTCCGTCCGCGCTCTGACAGGTCTCACTCTCCTTTGCTCCGTGGCCTGCGCCGGCGGAAGTGAGCGGGACGAGCGCCTGACGGGTGCCTCGCTCCCATCCCCCGCCCTCGGCGACGCCGCCGAGCCCTTCCTGGCGAGCACCCCTGACGGCGGGGTGACCCTCAGTTGGCTCGAGCGCTTCACCGACTCCACCGTCGCCCTCCGCTTCGCGACCCTCGCCCGCGGTGACACCTCGTGGAGCGCGCCACGCGAGATCGTGCGCCGACGCGATCTCTTCGTGAACTGGGCCGACTTCCCCTCGCTCGTCACCCTGACCGACGGGACCCTCCTCGCACACTGGCTCCAGCGCAATGGGACGGGGACCTACAGCTACGACGTGCACCTCGCAGCATCGGAGGATGGTGGACGGAGCTGGGGGCCGAGCGCGCTTCCGCACCCCGCCGGGTTCGCCGCGGAACATGGATTCGTGGCGGTGCTTCCGGATCCTGCGGGGGGAGCAGACATTGTGCTGCTCGATGGCTCGGAAGGGGCACGGACCAAGCGCCCGGGCTCCAAGGGGCCTGGCGCCCCGATGCAGCTCGGCGTCGCTCGCTGGGCGGGTGGTGCGGTGGTCTCGCGCCAGATCGTGGACGATCGGGTCTGCGATTGCTGCCAGACCGCGCTCGCCCGCACCACGCAGGGGCTCGTCGCCGTCTATCGAGACCGCTCTACCGATGAGATCCGCGACATGGGGGTGGTACGCTTCATCGACGGCATATGGACCGCTCCGGCGCGCCTCCACGAGGATAACTGGAAGATCGATTACTGCCCGGTGAACGGGCCCGCCGTCAGCGCCCATGGGGATACGGTCGCTACCATCTGGTTCAGCGCGCCCAACGACTCCGCCCGGGTGCAACTCCTCTTCTCGACCGATGCGGGAGCAACCTTCGGCTCGCCGATACGAATCGACGAGGGCCAACCGACCGGACGCGTCGATGTCGAACTGCTCGATGGCGATCGCGCGCTCGTGAGTTGGATCGAGCGCGTCGATGGGAAAGGCGCGGAGGTCCGGGCGCGGCTCGTACATCGTGATGGACGAATGGAACCCACGCTGGTGGTGAGTCCCTCCAGCGGCACTCGCTCGAGCGGATTCCCCAAGATGGTGCGCACCGAAGATGGCGTGGTGATCGCGTGGACGGTCCCGGGGACGCCGAGCACGATCCGACTCGCCCGACTCTCGACGGGGGGACGATGAAGCGGATCCCTCGTCTCCTCGTCGCGCTGAGCCTCTGCGTCATCACCGGGTGCGGTGGCGCCGACCGTGGGACCGTCGCGATCGGTGCCCCCGTCCCCGCCTATGCCTCACGCTCCGTGGAGGGCGACACGGCCACACTCACGGATCGCCAGGGGAAGGTCGTCCTCCTCAACATCTGGGCGACCTGGTGCAAACCCTGCCGCGAGGAGATTCCCGCCCTTGAGACCCTCTTCCAGCGGCATCGTGCGGACGGGTTCGAGGTGATCGGCGTGAGCATCGATGCCCCGTCGGAGGCGGAGCGCCTCCGACCCTTCGTCACTGACCTCGGTGCGAGCTACACCCTCTGGCATGACCCCGATGATCGCATTTCCTCCACCTTCCTCGCGCTCGGTGTGCCGGCGAGTTATCTGATCGACCGCGAGGGGGTGCTACGCTGGCGTCACATGGGACCGGTGCGCGCTGATGACCCCACCCTCACCACAGCGCTCACGACCGCGCTCGCCTCCGCTCCGTGACCGCCCGCGACCGCTATCCTGCCGTCCTCCTAGCGGTCTTCAGCCTCTGGTTCGTCGCCCTCGGGATCGCGCCCCATTTCCGGCAGGACTGGCTCCTCGAGAACCTGTTGGTCTTCGTCATCCTCATTCTCTTGGTCGCGACCTACCGGCGACTCCGCTTCTCCAACCTCGCCTACACGGGGATCTTTGCCTTCCTCGTGTTGCATGAGATCGGTGCGCATCACACCTACTCCCTCGTCCCCTACGACGCATGGGCGGCACAACTCACCGGGCGCACCATCAGTGACTGGTTCGGGTTCGAGCGGAACCACTTCGACCGCGTGGTCCACTTCCTCTATGGGATCTGCTTCGCCCCGGCGACCCTCGAGCTCTTCGAGGCCAAGGCCCCGCCGAAGGGGATCTGGCGCTTGATCCTCCCGGTCGCCTTCATGAACTCACACGCTGTGCTCTACGAGACCCTCGAGTGGGTCGCGACCGCGGTCTTCGGCGGGGAGCTCGGCGCGGCCTACCTCGGGACGCAGGGCGATGTCTTCGATGCCCAGAAGGACATGGCGCTCGCCTTCGCCGGCTCGGTGATCGCCCTGTCGATCCTGGTGGTCAGACGCCGTCGTGAATCGTCTTCAACTCCACGATCGTCAGCTTCCGTGTCCGCGCCGGGAGCTTAAGCACCGCGATCTCGCCGACCTTCTTGCCGAGCAGGGCACGGCCGATCGGGGAGGACATCGTCACCTGCCCCTCCTCGAACTCCTCAGCGTCGCCGAAGATCAGATGATAGGCCTCACGCTCCCCTGACCCCGGATCCTCCACGATGACCTTGGAGCCCATCCCCACGGCGTCGACGGCGATCTGCGACTCGTCGATCGACGAGAGCCGAGAGAGGCGCTGCGTGAGCTGACCGAGCCGCGCCTGGACGAACTGCTGCCGCTCGAGCGCCGCCTTGTACTCCGAATTCTCCCGAAGGTCCCCCAGCTCGACCGCCTTCCGGATCTCGTTCGGGAGCGTGACGTTGAGCTCGTAGCGGAGCTTCTCCGCCTCGTCCGTCAACTTCTGTTTGAGTGCCTCGATCATCGGTCCACCCACCCGGAGAAGAGAAAAAAGCCGACGCCCGACCTAGGTGGCCGGGCGCCGGATCTCGTATGCCCCAATCGTAGGTCGGGGACCACTCAACGTAAAGCCCCCGTGCGGAGTAGCTTCAGAGACATGCGCCCTCTCGCCCTCGCCCTCTGCCTCGCGGTGACCCTCCCGGTTCCGGGGTCCTCTCTCGCTGCCCAAGGTCGTCCCCCCGCCGTCCCCGTCGCGATCGATTGGCGTCTCCTCGCCGGCCTCGACTACGAGAATGGCAAGATGACCGACACCCTCAAGAAGCTCGATGGCAAGATGGTCCGTGTTCCCGGCTTCGTGGTCCCGCTCGATGATGCCGCCGAAGAGGGCGCGGAGTTTCTCCTGGTGCCGTACTACGGCGCCTGCGTGCATACCCCGCCGCCGCCGCCGAATCAGATGGCCCTCGTGCAGATGGCAGGGAAGAAGTCCGTCCGGCTCGGCCTCTTCGATGCCGTCTGGATGGAAGGGACGCTCCGCGTGAAGAACGTCGACTCACCCTACGGGCAGGTCGGGTTCGAGATCGAAGGGCTCTCGATGAAGCCCTACACGGGGAAGTGAGCGCTGCGGTGACCGCACGCGGAGGACAGGGACCGGCGGTCCGAGTGCGCGACCTCCGGTTCGCTTATGCGAACGGGCCGGAGGTGATCGACATCCCATCGCTCGACCTGGCGGCCGGAGAGACGATCTTTCTCCACGGCCCGAGTGGGAGCGGGAAGACCACCCTCCTCGGGCTGATGGCCGGCGTCCTCCAGCCGACGAGTGGCCACCTCTCCCTCCTCGGGACCGAACTCACGACGCTCGCGACCGGCGCGCGCGACCGCTTTCGCGCCGCACACCTCGGCTACGTCTTCCAGATGTTCAACCTCATCCCGTACCTCTCGGTGCGGGAGAACATCACCCTCCCCTGCCGGCTCTCAGCAGACCGTCGCGCCCGCGTGACCGACCCCGATGTGGCGGCATGCGCCCTCGCGGAGCGGCTCGAGATCGCATCGCTGCTAGATGCCCGCGTCACCGCGCTGAGCGTGGGGCAGCAGCAACGCGTCGCCGTGGCCCGGGCGCTGATCGGCGCGCCCGAGTTGATCGTCTGCGACGAACCCACCTCCGCGCTTGATGCCGACCGCCGCGACCGCTTCCTTGAACTCCTCTTCGCCAACGTCGCTGCGGCAGGAAGCACCCTGCTCTTCGTGAGTCACGATCTGAGCCTCGCGGGGCGCTTCGACCGCACCCTCGCGCTGCGCGACCTCAATCGCGCCGCGACCGTGGGAGGGATCTGATGCTGCTGCTCTCCCTCGCCTGGCGCTCCCTGCGCAACCGCGCCGTCATCTCTGGGCTGACCTTGGTCAGCATCGCGCTCTCGGTCGCGCTGCTCGTCGGCATCGAACATATCCGGCGCGGCGTGCGCGAGAGCTTCGCCGGCACGATCAAGGGGACCGATCTCATCGTCGGGGCCCGCGGCGGTACCACCCAGGTGCTCCTCTCCACCGTCTTCGGGATGTCGACGCCTACCGGGACCGTCTCCTGGGCGACCTATGAGCGGTGGCGCGCGCATCCTGCCGTGCAGTGGACGATCCCCTACGCCTTGGGTGACGCACACAAAGGGCATCGCGTGATCGGCACCACCGCGGAGTTCTTCTCCCGCTATCGCTTTCGCGATCGCTCGGTGACGTTCACCGAGGGTGGCCCCCCTGATACCGATCGCGAGGTCGCCATCGGCGCCGACGTGGCCGAGCGGCTCGGCTACACCCTCGGCCGTGCGATCGTACTCGCGCACGGCGTCGCGGCGGTCTCCTTCGCCGAACATGAGGCGCACCCCTTCACGGTGAGCGGGATCATCGACCGGACTTTTACCCCCATCGATCGTGCGGTCTATGTCACCCTCGACGGTCTCGCCGCGATGCACGAGGCGGAGGAGGGGGCCGGAGGACTCATGATGGGGCCACCTGCGCCACACACCGAGGGTCCGGCCCCGATCACCGCCTTCCTCGTCGGGACCAAGAACCGCTTCGAGACGCTCCAACTGCAACGCGAGATGAATGAGGACCGCGCCGAGCCGCTGACCGCGATCATCCCCGGCGTCGCCCTCGCCCAGCTCTGGCAGACCATCGGAAGCGCGGAGGTTGGGCTCCGTGTCGTGGCCGCGCTCACGCTCGTGGTCGGTCTGATCGGGATGTGCGTGGCGCTCTTCGCCTCGCTCGAATCACGCCGCCGCGAGATGGCGATCCTGCGCGCGGTCGGCGCGGGACCACGGACCATCGTCTCGCTCCTCGTCCTGGAATCTGGGCTCCTCGCGATGCTCGGTGCGGCCCTTGGGGTCGCCCTCGTGTATGGGGGGATCTTCCTGGCACGCGGGGCGGTCGA
>JBEGVM010000119.1:0-2772 GCA_041178365.1 Gemmatimonadota bacterium
CGCCGGTACTTGGAGCAGGGGACGCTGAACGTCGAGCTCCTGGGCCGCGGATTCGCCTGGCTCGATACCGGCACCCACGATTCCCTGCATGAGGCGGGCGCCTTCATCGCCACGCTCCAGAAGCGGCAGGGACTGATGATCGCCTGCCCTGAGGAGATCGCCTATGGCAATGGATGGATCGACGACGCCCAGCTCGAGCGACTTGCCGCGCCGCTCGCCAAGACCGGCTACGGGCGGTACCTCAGCGCCTTGCTGGCGGGGCCGGGACGCTGATGCCGATCACCGTGATGCCTACGGCGATTCCCGATGTGCTGGTGATCGAGCCCAAGGTCTTCGGTGACGCGCGCGGATTCTTCCTTGAGAGCTTCAATGCGCGGGACTTCCGCGCCGCGACGGGGCTCGAGGTCACCTTCGTGCAGGACAACCATAGCGGCTCATCGCGCGGGGTGCTCCGCGGCCTTCACTATCAGATTGAGCAGCCGCAGGGGAAGCTGGTGCGCGTGGTGAAGGGAGAGGTCTTTGATGTCGCGGTCGATCTCCGTCGGAGCGCTCCGACCTTCGGCCAATGGGTGGGGGTGAATCTCTCGGCGGAGAATCGCCGGCAGTTATGGATCCCGCCCGGCTTCGCGCACGGGTTCCTCGTCCTGAGCGAGTGGGCGGAGTGTCTGTACAAGTCGACTGACTTCTACGCGCCGGAGCATGAGCGGGCGCTGCGGTGGGACGATCCGACGATCGGGATCTCCTGGCCGGTGACCGAAGGGCCGACGCTCGCTGAAAAGGACGAGAAGGCGCCACACATCACCGCGTCCCTGGAGACCTTCCCCTGACGGCCAACCCCTCCGTGACCGTTGTGGTGGTGACCTTCGAATCTCCGCATCACGTCATTCCGTGCGTGGAGTCACTCCGGAAGAGCCAGGGGGTCGACCTCACCATCGTCGTCGTGGACAACAGCCTCAGTACGACGTCGCAGGAGGCCACCCGACGCGGGGTCTCCGCCCACGATGTCGTGCTCCTGACGCCAGGCCATAACCTCGGTTTCACCGGTGGAAACAACCTTGGCTTCGCATATGCGCTGGACCGGGGCGCGGTGTGGGTCGCCACGTTGAACGATGACACGGTGGTCGAGCCCGATACCTTCCGTCATTTGGTCGACGCGCTCGAGGAGCACCCAGCAGCCGCAGCCGCCTCCCCGACGATGCTGGCCTCCTCGCCGGCGGGACACATCTGGTGGGGTGGGGGCACGCTCTCCGTCGGGCGAGCGATCGGTCTCCACGATCGGTACGGCAGGCCAGCGACCGAGGCAGCGGCCGAGTCCATCCAGGCCGTTTCCTTCCTGACCGGGTGCTGTATCCTCTTCCGCGGACCGATCCTTCGCTCCCTTGGTGCCTTCCAAGAGGCGTACTTCATGTACGGGGAGGATGTGGAACTCAGTCTCCGGTTCCAGCGGGCTGGGCATCACCTGCTGTGGGTCCCCGCCGCTCGACTGACGCACAAGGTGACGATCCCAGAGCCAACGATCGCCCCGCACAAAATCCTGTTGCGGGATCGGAATCGAAGGCGGACGGTGCGGCTGCATTACCGCTGGTGGGAGCGCGTCGGGTTCTGGCTCTGGTTCGTCCCGACCCGCCTGGTACACCTCATTCGCTACTTGGCACGAGCCGACTGGGTCAGGGCTCGCATGCTCATCCGGGGTGCCTGGGACGCTTGACGGCGCTCAGGCAGTGGCCGTCGGATCGCCACCGTACCTGAGGAGCGCTTTCCCGGTCTTCAGGGAGATCAGGAGATCCCCGAGGAGCGACCAGGTGCGCACATACCCAAGTTCGATCTCCGCTCGCTCAGGGTAGGCCACCGCGTGCCGCCCCGAGACCGCCCACATCCCGGTGATCCCTGGACGGACGGAGAGCAGCAGGCGTTCCGACCCATCGAAATGCGCCAGTTCATCCTGCACGAGTGGCCGAGGGCCAATCAGACTCATCTCGCCGACCAGGACATTGATGAGTTGTGGCAGTTCGTCGAGCGACGTCCGACGCAGGAATCGCCCCACGCGCGTCACCCGCGGATCGATCTCGTCCGGCACGCGAAAGTTGTTCGCCCGGTACAGACGCGAGAGCTCTGGGTCTGCGTTGAGGCGCGATTCCGCGCCGACTTCCATGGTGCGGAACTTCAAGCAGTCGAACTCGATCCCGCCTCGCCCCATGCGACGATGTCGGAACAACACGGGGCCCCTGCTGTCCAGCTTGATGACGCAGCCCACCAGCAACGAGAGGGGGGTGAGCAGCACGAGTCCGATCAGCGCGCTCGCCACATCCACAGCGCGTTTCGCAGCGTATTGCACCGTACTGTGCCGGCCAGCAAAGAGCTGGACGAGGGGCCGGTCCCCCTGCCACACGATCACGGGATCGTGGCCCGCCACCACCTCGGACGGCATGACGGCCAAGACCCGGCACCTATTCAGCAGGGCGATGTCAGCCACCACCTGCATCGATCGCGCTCCGAGGGGACCGGCCACGAGGATCGTTGATGCCCGAGTCTGCTTGAGGAGATCGTCAAGCTGGGCGCCCGACGCGGCGCACGAATCCGGCTCCGATTCGATGGCGAGCACCCCGGCGATCATGGACACGCCATGCCGCTGGAAGGCGGGATGCTCGAGGGCCCGAGGGATGTCGTGCGCCTCCCCAACGACGATCGCCGAGCGACCGCTGACGCGGACGCCGGAGCGACCGACGATCTCAACCGTCTGCGGGGCGGGGGGGTGCGAATCGAGCTGCTGCG
>JBEGVM010000120.1:0-25581 GCA_041178365.1 Gemmatimonadota bacterium
GCTCGCGCACGCTGCGCCGGCGCTCCTCGCGCGCGGCGAGCTCCTCAGGCATCTCCTGCAGCTGTCCCTGCCGGCTCCGGAAATAGGCGCCGTCGGCCTCGACGGTCTCCATCTGACGTTCGAGGAGATCGAGCACGTCGCGGTAGTGCGTGCCGAGCGGGCGCGTACAGGTGGGACAATCGCCGTCCTCGCCGAGCGAGAGGAGCCGATCCCGCTGATCCCGCAATTCGGCATACTGGGCGCGCAGCGCCCGGAGTCGCGTCTCGACCTCCTGTTGCTCGCGCACCCACGCGGTGCGCCGGCGTGTGGTCTCCTCCTCAAGACCGGTGAGCTCCGCGTGGTGAGCGGCGATCGCACCGGCGAGCGCAGCGCGCTGCGCACGGTGTGCCTCCACCGGCGCCGCGCCGAGCGCGGGATCGATCTCTGCCAGGCGACCACGTAGCGTCGCCTCCTCGAGCGTGAGACGCTCGAGATCCCGCGTCACCGCGACCAGTTCCCCATCGATCGTCGCCTGCTCGGTCTCCAACCGCTGACGCGCCTCACGTCCCTGCTGCGCCGCGAGCCAGCGCGGCGCGACGGCATCGAGCGCCCCCTTCGCGTTGGTCACCACGTCCGTGGCGTCACGCCAGGTGGCCTCAGCGCGCGTCACCGTCCCCTCCGCCGCCGCCACCTGCGCCTCGACCACCGCACGATCAGGGAGCCCGGCGCGCAGACCGGCGATCTCATTCGTGAGGTCGCGGCGGCGCTGCGCGCAGGCGTCCTGCGCGAGTCGGAGTCGCTCGTAGCCGAGGACACGCGAGAGGAACTGCGCTCGCTCGGAGGCGGAGAGCGCCTGCATCACGGCGAGCTCTTTTTGCCCCGTGAAGTAGGTGTTGAAGAACTCCGTGCGCGTCATCCCGATGCGACGCTGCAGCAACTCGGTGACGGCGGAGACGGCATTCGCGATCGGGGTCGGCCCATCGTCGAGATAGAGTTCCGCCATCGTGAGGCCGCGCACCACGCGATAGCGGTGCCCCGCGAGGTCGAACTCCAGCTCCACCCGCACCGCCGCGCGAGGGGCGGCGCGCGAGAAGCGGAGCGAGTCACTCCCACCGCGCACCGTATGGCTACCGTAGAGGGCCCAGGCGATCGCCTCGAGGATCGTCGACTTCCCTGCGCCGTTCGGTCCGATGATCCCAGTGAGGCCCGACGCGAAGACGAGCTCACTCTCGACATGCTGCCGGAAGTTCTGGAGGCGGAGCCGCAGGAGTCTCATGTCTCCTCCCCGGCGAGATCGCGGACCGGTTCGATCGGTTCCGCCTCTTCGAGATACCGCATCCCCAGCGAGACGAGGGCCTCGCGGGCGAGCCCCGATGGGAGCGCGCGCGACTGCAAGGTGGCGCGCAGCGTCTCGTCGAGCGAGGGGCGACGTCCCGTGGTCAGCGCCGCACGAGGGCGCACCAGCTCGGGGCGCCGGAGATCGAGGTGGAGATGGGTGGCACGTCGCGCGAGCTCACGAAGCGCCCGATGGTCGAGCGACCGGGCGATATGCCGCGGGACATCGCGCCCCACCACCCGCACGATCTTCTCATCGATCCCCCCGGGGATCCGCGCGATCGCCCCGTGGATCGCCGCATCGAGCGCCTCGGCGGACATCCCGCGCCCGTCGATGGCGGGGAGGTCGAGGACGGCGCGCGCCGGCGCGAGGGGATGGAAGGTCTGGCGCCCCGTCGCGAGGTCCCGCTCGATGAACCCCTTCCCGGGGAGCTTGGTCGCGCGCTCCTCAGCGAGCTCCCCCCACGGGTTGGTGCTCGTGTAGTCGATCGACCCCGAGTAGTAGACGTGATCGGCGATGCGCCGATAGACGTGATAGTGCCCAAGGGCCACGAAGTCCCACCCTGCGCGGGTGACCTCCGCCAATGGGATCTGCATCGCCGCGCGATCGGCGGCGGCACCGGCGGGGACGATGCCGGGGACCTCACCATGCATGACGAGCACGTTCAGGCGTACCGAGGGATCGGGCGCGAGATCGACCGTCCCTGGCGGGAGATCGGGGACGGCGAGCACGGCACACTCCCACTGGGGGAGCATGACGCGACGGGCCTCGCGATCGGCGACGATACACTGCCCCGGCCGCTCGAGGAGCCGCAGGATCCCCGAGCTCTCGGTGGAGCGCGGCATATCATGGTTTCCCGCCGCGATCACGACCACTGAGTCCGGAAGGGCCTCGTGCAACCGCCCGAACTCGCGCACCGCGTGGAGGATCGCCGTGTTCGTCGGGCGAACCGTATGAAAGACATCGCCACCGATCACCACCAGCTGCGGCGCGAGCGCGATGATCTTGTCGACGGCGCGCGAGAAGGTCGCGGCGACGTCCGCCTCGCGCTGATTCATCCCCGTAGGCGTCTGCCGATGGTACTGGCGGAAGCCGAGGTGGAGGTCGGAGAGATGGACGAGGCGCAGGCCCGTCACCTCACCCACCGCGCGGAGCGCTCACGGTCACGCACGAGCTCACGCACGGCTCGCGCGCGCGACCCGCGCGATGCGATGGCAGGCCTCGACGACCTGTGCCTGGTCGGCCGCGTAGGAGACGCGGACCCAATCTGGCGTGCGGAACGCCGACCCGGGCACGATCGCGACCCCCGCGTCGTCGAGGAGCGTCGCACAGAAGGCGCCACCGGCATCAGGGATGGTTCCGGCACCCGGCGCCTCGAAGTAGAAGTAGAAGGCACCCGCGGGATCGAGCACCCGGAGCCCCGCGTCACGCAGGATCGGCAACGCCGCGTCCCGACGCCGCTTGAACTCCGCGACCATCGCGCGCACCGAGGACTCCACCGGCTCCCCGAGTGTGAGGGCGGCGAGGGCGGCATGCTGCGAGACCGCGGCCGCATTCGAGGTGGTATGCGACTGGAGCGCGTTCATCGCCTTGGCGACCGCCGTCGGTGAGACGGTCCAGCCGATGCGCCACCCGGTCATCGCATAGGCCTTCGCGACCCCATTCACCACGATCAGATTGTCGCGCCGCGTCGCGACCTCCAGCGCACTCGGCGCCGGCGCATCGTACGCGATGCGCACATAGATCTCGTCGCTGATCACCCACCATCCGCGGGCGGCCGCGAGGTCGAGGATCGCGCGGAGCTCCTCCGGCGTGTAGACCGAGCCGGTGGGATTGCTCGGCGAGTTGAGCATCAGCCCCTTGGTCTGCGGGGTCGCGGCGCGGAGGAGACGATCGGGATCGACCTTGAACCCACGCGCCGGGTCCCCATGCACCTCGATCGCGTTCGCACGCGCCAGCCCGACCATCTCGTAATAGCTCGTCCAGCTCGGCGTCGGGACGAGCACATCATCACCGGGGCCGAAGCAGACGACGCAGGCGTTGTACAGCGACTGCTTGGAGCCCGTCGAGACGACGACATCGGCGGCGGTGACGCGATCGGTGCCGTGGTAGGCGCGATTCGCATCGGCGGCGATCGCCTCACGGAGCGGGAGGATCCCTTCCGTGGCGGTGTAGCGGGTGGCGCCAGCCTCGATGGCCGCCTGCGCCGCCCGACGGATCGGCTCCGGGGTGTCGAAGTCCGGCTCCCCTGCACCCAGATCGATCACCTCGCGCCCCTGCGCCTTCAGCGCCTTCGCCCGCTGCGAGACCGCGATCGTCGCCGACTCACGGAGGGCCGCGATGT
This sequence comes from Gemmatimonadota bacterium, assembly GCA_041178365.1. Taxonomy (GTDB): domain Bacteria; phylum Gemmatimonadota; class Gemmatimonadetes; order Gemmatimonadales; family Gemmatimonadaceae; genus Pseudogemmatithrix. Next base: position 3,660 of record JBEGVM010000120.1, read on the forward strand.
TCGCCGAGGGGTGAAAGACGAGAGGGCTGGACACGAGCGACCTCCGAAGACGCGCACGGTGGAAGGGGACACGAATGGCGAGCGCACGAAATCGCTATATTTCACGCTCGCCTGAGTGTACTACACGCGCCCCTCGTGGCGCCATTGAAAACCGAGTCTGCCGTGACCCCTTCCCCACGCGAGACGACCAGTGCCCTCACTGGTGCCGTCCGCTCCGCCCACGTGGCGCACTTCCTCCCCACGGACTGGGCGCGCGTCGCGCAGCTCACCCTCCCTGCCCTCGAGCGACTTGCCCCCGAGGGAACGGGCACGCAGCTCCTCCTCCTCGTCCCCGATGCGAACGCGGCCATCGCCCTCGCACGCGCCCTCGCCCCGCAGGCGTCAGCGCAGGGGATCCGTGTGGTCGCGGCGACCACCCCGGCCCGCACCCGTCGACTCCTCGGCGCCGCGCCAGCCCCAGTGCTGATCGGTGCGCCATCGGTGATCGCTGAGGCCGTCGCGGCATCGGTCGCACCATTGGATGGCGTGACGACCGTCGGGTTCGTCGCGGCCGATGAGCTCGATCCAGAGGATCCTGCGCTCGCCACGGTCTTGGCCGAGGTCCCCAAGGGCGCATCACGCTGGCTCACCGCCCTCGCGGCGACGCCATCGGTGGAGGTGCTGATCGAACGGTATCTGCACAAGGCACGTCGCGTGACCGACGATCTCGTGCCCGCCACGGAGGCCGCGCCGGAGATGACCGAGCGCTCGGTGTTGGTGCTGACCGTCTCCGGTGTGACGGAAGACGCCCTCCCGATGATCCTTGATGAGATCGACGTCCCATCGACGGCGATCGTGGCGGCGGACCCGGACCTCGCCGCGCGCGCGAAGACCCTCGTGCGATCGCTGGGGTATTCCGACGACGCGCTCGTCTCAGTCTCCGAGGGAGAGATCACGCCGCACACGGCCCTCGTGATCATGCTCGGCCTGCCCTCCGGTTCGCGCTGGGCCGCCGTCACCGCCGCACATCCAGCGACGATCGTGACCGTCATCGCGCCGCGCCAGCAGCAGGCGCTGCAGCAGGTGGTCGGCGCGGCGCGACTGGTGCCCTTTGGGGCGACGGGGACGATGGAGCGGGCGCGCACCGCAGAGGCGCGCGTCCGCAGCGAGCTGCGCACGATCCTCGCCGCCGGCCTCCCGGCGCGCGAGGTCCTCGCACTCGAGCCGCTACTCGCCTCATACGACGGTCTCGAGATCGCGGCGGCGACGTTGCGATTGTTGGAGCAGACGCGCACCGCGCAGAACGAGGTGGTGCAAGCGGCGGTCCGGCGCGTGCGAGAGCAGCATCAGCTGGAGAAGGAGGCGGCGCGCACCGCCGAGCGGGAGCGCGAGCCGCGGAGGGAACCGCGTGGGGAGTTCCGTGGCGGGCGAGAGAGCGGAGACCGTGGCCCGAAGCCCGGTGGGTTCGGGGCGCGTGGTCCGCGGAGTGGGCCGCCCCGCGGGGATGGGCCACGGAGTGGTCCGGGTCGGGGTGGGCCGGGGCGCAGCGGCCCTGGCCGCAGCGGTCCGCCCCGTGGTGATGGACCCCGTGGTGATGGACCCCGTGGTGATGGACCCCGTGGCCCGCGGAGTGGCCCGCGGAGCGGTCCGCCGCGCGGGGGCCCGAGGCCCCCGCGATGAGCGGCGCGCTACAACTCACCGGCGGCTGGATCGAGGTGGTCGCCGGCGTGATGTTCAGCGGGAAGAGCGAAGAGCTCATCCGCCGCGTCCGCCGAGCGATGATCGCCAAGAAGCGTGTGCAGGTCTTCAAGTCGCATCTCGATGATCGGTACGCCGGTGGGATCCACGCCGTCGGAAGCCACGACGGGCGCACCATCGAGGCGATCCCGGTGGACTCGGCGCGGCAGATCGCCCTGCGGCTCGATCCGATGGCGCAGGTGATCGCGGTGGACGAGGTGCAGTTCCTCGACGCAGGGATCGTCGCGCTGGCGAACGATCTCGCCTCGCGCGGACGCCGCGTGATCCTCGCGGGGACCGACACCGATTTCCGTGGCGAGCCTTTCGGGATGATGCCGCAGCTCATGTGCGTGGCCGAGGTGGTCGATAAGCTCCATGCGATCTGCGTGCGCTGCGGCGCACCGGCCTGCCGGAACCAGCGATTGATCGAGGGGCGCCCAGCGGCCTACGACTCCCCGGTGGTGATGGTCGGTGGCGCCGACAGCTATGAGGCGCGGTGCCGTGCCTGCCACGACGTGGCGCCGCCGACGGGCGGCAGCCAACTCTCCCTCAGCTGACGGAGCCCCTGGTGCGCACGATCGGTCTCACCGGGAACATCGCCGCGGGGAAGTCCGCGGTCGCGAGTCGGTTGCGCGCACATGGGGTCACGGTGATCGACGCCGATCAGCTCGCGCGAGAGGTGGTGGCACCGGGCACGCCGGCTCATGCCGCGATCGTCGCGCGCTGGGGCACTCGCGTCATCGCCACCGATGGCACCCTGGATCGTGCGGCGCTCCGGGCGATCGTCTTCGGCGATGCCGGTGAGCGCGCCGCCTTGGAGGCCATCACCCACCCCGCGATCGCACAGCGCCGCGAGGCCCGCGTCGCCGAGCGTGCCGCACAGGGGGAGCAGGTCGTGATCCTCGAGATTCCACTCCTCTTCGAAGCCGGCCTCACGAAGACGGTCGATCAGATCCTCCTCGTCGATGCACCCGTCGCGCTACGCCGCGAGCGCCTCATCCGAGATCGCGGACTCTCCGACCTCGAAGCGGAGGCGATGATCGCGGCGCAAACGCCCGCAGAGGAGAAGCGCGCCCGTGCCGACTGGATCATTGAGAATGACGGTTCACTCGATTCACTGGAGCAGCAGGTGGCCGCTCTCCTCCCTGCCCTTCGAGCTACCCATCCAACTTGACCACCTTCCGTTGACGGGATAGCCTTCGCCAACGGTGCGTTCATCGCTTACGAACCCTGGAGCTTTCGTGTCTTCGATCCCGACCGACCTGCAGTACACCAAGGACCATGAGTATGTGAGGAAGACCGACGATCCGACGGTGGTCATCGTCGGCATCACCGACTACGCGCAGGGCGAGCTCGGTGACATCGTCTTCCTCGACCTCCCCAAGGCGGGCGCCTCCTTCGGCGACCACGACGTCTTTGGCACGATCGAGGCGGTCAAGGCGGTCTCGGAGCTCTACTCGCCCATGATGGGGAAGGTCGTCGAGGTGAACCCGCGGCTCGACGGCGAGCCCGCGCTCGTCAACAGCGATCCGTACGGCGAGGGGTGGATGATCAAACTCAAGGTCGATCCGAGCGCGCTCGGTGCCCTCATCTCCGCCGACGCGTACAAGTCGCACCTCGGCGAGTAAGTCAATCAGGAAAACACGAAGGGGGCGCCGCGGTGATCCGCGGCGCCCCCTGTCGCATCCTTCCGGCTGACCCTTACGCCGAGGCGTACGCCTCGAGCGGCGGGCAGGAGCAGACGAGGTTCCGGTCACCGAAGGCGCTCTCGACGCGCCCCACGGCGGGCCAGAACTTCCGCTCCCGAACCCAGGGCAGCGGATAGGCCGCGCGCTCGCGCGAGTAGCCGCGCGTCCACGCATCACTCACCACGACCTCCTGCGTGTGCGGGGCATGCACCAACGGATTGTCCTCGCGGCTGAGCACGCCACGCTCGATATCCTGGATCTCCCCGTGGATCGCGATCATCGCATCACAGAAGCGATCGAGCTCGGCCTTCGACTCCGACTCGGTCGGCTCGATCATCAACGTGCCCGCCACCGGGAAGCTCACCGTCGGCGCATGGAAGCCGTAATCCATGAGGCGCTTGGCGATGTCTTCCACTTCGATGCCGGCCGAGGCCTTCACCGGGCGCGTGTCGATGATGCACTCATGCGCGACGCGGCCATTCTTCCCCTTGTACAGCACCTCGAAGTGGCCGCGGAGCCGATGCGCCATGTAGTTGGCGCTGAGGATCGCGACCTTCGTCGCCTGGGCGAGCCCCTCGCCCCCCATCATGTCGATGTACATCATGGAGATCGGAAGGATGCTGGCACTGCCCCAGGGCGCGGCCGAGACCGCGCCGATCGCCTGCTCACCGCCGGTGGCGATCACACCATGACCTGGCAGGAAGGGGGCGAGATGCGCCACCACACCGATCGGCCCCATCCCCGGACCACCGCCCCCGTGCGGGATGCAGAAGGTCTTGTGGAGGTTGAGGTGACAGACGTCCGCCCCGATATCGCCCGGGCGGCAGAGCCCGACCATCGCATTCATGTTGGCGCCGTCGAGGTAGACCTGGCCCCCATGCTCATGGATGATCGCGCAGATGTCCTTGATGCTCTCCTCGAACACGCCATGTGTGCTAGGATAGGTCACCATCAGCGCCGCGAGGTTCGCCGAGTGCTGCTCCGCCTTCCCCTGCAGATCGGCGACGTCGATGTTCCCCTGCGCATCGGTCTTCACGACCACCACCTGCATCCCCGCCATCACCGCCGAGGCCGGGTTGGTCCCGTGCGCCGACTGTGGGATGAGGCAGATCGATCGATGCCCCTGCCCGCGCGCCCGATGGAAGGCGCGGATCACGAGGAGTCCCGCGTACTCCCCCTGTGAGCCGGCATTCGGCTGCAGCGAGACGGCGGCGAAGCCCGTCACTTCCGCGAGCGCCTTCTCCAGCCGGACGAACATCGAGGTGTAGCCCTTGGCCTGCTCGCGCGGCGCGAAGGGATGGAGCCCACCCACCTCCTGCCAGGTCACCGGATACATCTCCGCCGACGCATTCAGCTTCATCGTGCAGCTGCCGAGCGGGATCATCGAGTGCGTGAGGGAGAGGTCACGCGACTCGAGCTTCCGCATGTAGCGCAGCATCTCGGTCTCGCTGCGGTAGCGATGGAAGGTCGGGTGGGTAAGGAACTCCGAGGTCCGCGCGAACCGCTCATCGAAGCGCGTGTCGAGCGTCTTCGCGAGGGCCTCGAGGTCGAGCCCATGCGGGCGCCCACCGTGGAAGGCGTCGAGGAGATCGCTCACATCGCGCACCGAGGTGGTCTCGCCCATCGAGACACCAAGGGTGCGGCCATTCACGACACGGACGTTGATCCCCGCGCGATCGAGCGCGGTGAGGATCGTCCCCTGCTGCGCCCCCACTTCGACGGTCACGGTGTCGAAGCGCACCGCCGCGATGGGGGTATGCCCGAGCTGCTGCACGCCGGCCGCGAAGAGCTCGGCGAAGTGCTGCGCGCGACGCGCGATCCGCACGAGCCCCTCGGGGCCGTGCCAGACCGCGTACATCCCCGCCATCACGGAGAGGAGCACCTGCGCGGTGCAGACATTCGAGGTCGCCTTCTCACGGCGGATATGCTGCTCACGGGTCTGAAGCGCCATCCGGAGCGCGGGCTTACCGGAGGAATCACGCGAGACACCGATCAGGCGCCCCGGGATCTGCCGCTTGTAGTCGTCCTTGGTGGCGAAGAAGGCCGCGTGCGGGCCGCCGTAGCCGTACGGGACGCCGAAGCGCTGCGAGTTGCCGACGGCGACGTCGGCCCCCCACTCGCCCGGTGGGGCCAAGAGGGTGAGCGCCAGCAGATCGGTCGCGACGATCACCAGCCCCCCCGCCGCATGGACGGCGTCACAGAGGGCGCGATGGTCTTCGATCGCCCCGAAGGTGTTGGGATAGGCGAGCAACACACCAGCCGTGGTCGCGTCAGGACGCATCGCCTTGGGCGAGAGCACCTGGACCGCGACCCCACGCGCCTCGGCGCGCGCCGTCACCACCTCGATCGTCTGCGGATGGCAATCGTCGGCGATCAAGAAGACATCGCGGCCATCCTTCCCGACGATCCCATGCACCATCGTCACCGCCTCGGCGGCCGCCGTCCCCTCGTCGAGGAGCGAGGCGTTCGCGATCGGGAGCCCGGTGAGATCGGTCACGACCGTCTGGTAGTTGAGCAGCGCCTCGAGCCGACCCTGCGCGATCTCTGCCTGATATGGCGTGTACGCGGTATACCACCCGGGATTCTCGAGGATGTTGCGCTGGATCACTGTCGGGGTGTGGGTGTCGGCATACCCCATCCCGATGAACGACCGCCGCACCTCGTTCACCGACATCTCAGCGCGGAAGGCAGCCAGCGCCTCCTGCTCCGACTGACCGCCGGGGATGGCAAGGGTCCGCCGGAAGCGGATGGTCTCTGGGATCGTGTCGTCGATGAAGGCGTCGAGCGAGGCGTACCCCAGCTCGGTGAGCATCGCCTGGATATCGGCGTCGGAAGGACCGATGTGGCGGGAAACGAAGGTGTCGGGCGTCGGATGCGCGCTGGTCGTCACGATGGGGGGGCCTCGAGATTCGGATGATGAACCGCGAGGGAAAGCTACAAGGGCGAGCCACCGCTCGTACATTCCTACTCGTGTCGGCTTTCCCCCATAGCGCGTTACTCGATCTCCCGTGGGCCGTGCTCGATTCGGGGCCGGCCATTGGGCTACGCAACATGGCGACGGATCTCGCCCTGCTCGCCCATGCGCGGGCGACTGGGAGGGCGGTGCTGCGGGTCTACGCCTGGTCGCGCCCCACGCTCTCGCTCGGGCGCAATGAGCGGGCTCGCGGGAGTATCCACGCTCCCGCGCTGCGGACCGAGGGGATCGACGTGGTGCGCCGCCCCACCGGTGGGCGCGCCCTCCTCCACGACCATGAGGTCACCTACAGTGTGGTCGCCCCCGCGGGAACCATGACCCTGCGGGAGAGCTACGTCGCCATCAACACCCTCCTGCTCGACGCGCTGGCCCGCCTCGGCGTCGCCGCGACCGCGCTGACACGTGATGCGGCGCCTCACCGCGTCCTTCGTCCCGAGGGGGCGGCCTGTTTCGCCGAGCCCGGTGAGGGGGAGATCGTCATCGACGGCGCCAAGCTGATCGGGTCGGCGCAGTGGCGCGAGGGGGGGGCGCTCCTGCAGCATGGGTCGATCCTTCTCGCAGACGATCAACCTCGCATCGCCCGGCTCCGCCCCCCGGGGACACCGGAGCTCCCGATCGCCCCCGCCGCGACGCTCACCGGGGCGCTGGGCCGGGCCGTTGCCTACGATGAGGTGCGGGACGCGCTGATCGGGGCCCTCACCAGGGCGGTCGGCGGTCGGCCAGGGTCCCTCGATCCCGCGTCACTTCAGCCGACACTCGCGCGTCTATTGATATCGGCCGCCGATCCGAACTGGATCTGGCGGCGCTGACGTCACCCCACCCTCGCGCCCCCGCCGCCCTGATGCCTCGGTGCTCTCGATTCCGCTCGGCCGTCCTCCTCCTCGCCGCCCTCGGCTGCGGTCCCGCCGACCGCGACGGTGGTGGGACGGTGATCATCGCGAGCCCTGCCGACACGGAGACCCTCCTCCCCGCCCTGCGCACCACCGTCACCGGGCGGATGGTGACCGAACTGCTCTTCGATCCCCTGGTCGAACTCGGCCCCTCGCTGAACCCCTTCGGCGACGCCGGGTTCGAACCGCGCCTCGCCGCCTCGTGGGCCTGGGACGCCGATTCACTCGCTCTCGTGATGACCCTCGACGACGACGCCCACTGGCACGATGGGCAACCCATCGTCGCCGCCGATGTCGTGGCGGGCTACCGAGTGATCATGGACCCCGCGAATGGCTCACCGATTCGGAGTGAGGTCACCGATCTCGATTCCGTCACCGCGCGGGATGCGCGGACCGCGGTGTTGCATTTCAAGGGGCGCACCGCCGAACCGCTCGTGACGGCTGCCGCCGTGGTACCACTCCCCGCGCACCTCGTGGATACCATCCCCTCCGGTGGGTTGGCGACGAGCGCCTTCGCTCAGCAGCCGGTGGGGAGTGGGCGCTACCGCCTCGTCGCGCGTGAACCCAAGGCGCGCACCGAGTTCGCGGCAGTCCTCGATCATTATCGTGGGCGCCCCGGCCCCGATCGCCTCGCGCTCGTCGTCGCGCCGGATCCTGCGACGGGGATCGCGAAGCTCTGGGCGGAGGAGGCCGACGTCTGGGACAACCTCCCCCCTACCGAGGTCGCTGCGGCGGGATCACACCCGCAGGTCCGCCTCATCCGCGCTGATGGATGGGACTACACCTTCATTGCCTTCAACTATCGCGATCCAGCCGATACCTCCCGGGCGCACCCCGTACTCGCGACGCGCGCGATACGGCAAGCGCTCTCGCACGCCGTCGATCGCGACCAACTCGTTCGTGCGCTGTTCGACACGCTCGCCCGCCCCTTACTCGGCCCCTTCGTCCGCGCGCAGTTCACCGCGGACACCACGCTCACGCCGCCCCCCTTCGACACCACCGAGGCCAACCGCCTCCTCGATTCCCTCGGGTGGTCGACGCGTGACCGCGCGGGGATCCGGCAGCGCTCCGGGCGTCCGCTCCGCCTCCGCGCGCTGGTCCCCGCGCCAAGTGCGAACCGCGTGCGCGCCTCGGTGCTCGTACAGGAACAGCTCCGGCGCATCGGCGTCGATCTCGTCATCGAGAAACTCGAGGGGCAGGCGTTCGGCGCCGCGCGCGACGCAGGGCAGTTCGATCTCGTCTTCCATGGTGTCGGCACCACGCCGAGTGTGCGCGGCCTCCGGACCACCTGGGCCAGTCGCACGCCTGGGGGACAGGGCCGCCTGAATGCGGGCAACTTCCGCGACTCGCTCTTCGATGCCTCGCTCGAGGCTGGCCTCTCCGCGCTCGACCCCGAGCGCACGCGCACGGAGATCCGCACCGCCTACGGGCGCGTGATCGACGACGCCGCGGCCATCTGGCTCTACGAGCCGGTGCAGGTCGCCGGGGTGCATCGCCGCTTCCTCACCCCGGCGTGGCGCTCCGATGCCTGGTGGCGCACCATCGGGGAATGGCGCCTCGACCCTGCGGCGGTGCGACTCCCGCGCGACGCCGCCCCAGCGGCTCCGTGATCTCCTGATGGGAGCCGCGCTCCTCCGTCGGCTCGCGCAGGGCGCTCTCGTCGTCCTCTTCGTCGTCGCCACCTGTTTCACGCTGATCCGCCTCGCCCCGGGCGATCCCTTCTTCCGTGCCCTCGACGAAGGGAGCGTCCCCGCCGAGGTGCGGTCCGCGCAGTTGGCCCGCTTCGGCTATGACCGGCCCATCCCGGAACAGTTCGTCCGATACGTCGGCAACGTCGTGCGCGGTGACTTCGGGTGGTCGCACTCGCGCGGGCAACCGGTGGGCGCCGCGATCGCGGCAGCGCTCCCAGCGACCCTCCTCCTCGTGGGCACCGCGGGACTCCTCGCCTTCGTGGGCGGGGTGAGCGTCGGAGCATGGACGGGGTGGCACGCGGACCGCTCGCTGTCACGCGGTCTCGATCGCCTCGCGATGCTCCTCCTCTCGATCCCCGATTATCTCCTCGCCCTCCTCGCGGTGATGGGACCAGCGCTCGCCTGGGGACTCTTCCCCGTGGGCGGGGCGCGTACCGAGTTCGGCCCCACCGGCCTGCTCGGTGTCGTGGACCGCCTGCATCACTTGGCGCTCCCGGTGCTCGCGCTGGCACTCCCGATCGCCGCGGTGGTGATGCGTCTGCAGCATGCCGCGATGCGTGAGGTCCGTGAAGCCGCCTTCATTCGGACCGCCCGCGCCAATGGTGTGCGGGAGACACGGATCCGCTGGCGCCATGCCCTGCGCAACGCGCTCGTCCCGGTGCTCTCGTACGGTGGCGTGCAATTCGCTGCCGCGCTGAGCGGCGTGGTGGTCATCGAACGGATCTTCGCCTGGCCGGGGATGGGACGGCTCCTCTATGAGGGCGTGCTGAGCCGTGACTACCCACTCATCGCCGGTGGCGTGCTCGTCGGGGCCATTGGCACGGTACTCGGCACGATGTGCGCCGACCTCGCGCTGCGCTGGGCCGACCCTCGACAACGCGGCGCATGAACGGCGCACCACGCTCTCGGGAGCTCGGGGCGCGCCTCGGGGCTGCCTTCCTCGCGCTCGTCGGCCTCGCCGCACTCGCGGCGCCCTGGCTCACCGCGCATGCCCCCACCACGCAGCTCGATCCCGTCGCACTCGCCTGGCAACCACCGAGTGCCGCGCATTGGCTCGGCACTGATTCCTACTCGCGCGACGTCTGGAGTCGACTCCTCTTCGGCGCGCGTGCCACGATGGGAATCGCCCTGCTCGCGGTCACGGTCTCGCTGACCCTCGGCACCCTCGTCGGTGCGCTCGCGGCGTTGGCGCCGCGTTGGATTGACACGCTCCTCATGCGCGCCACCGATGCGCTGCTCGCCATCCCGCGTCTCCTCCTTCTCCTCCTCGTCGTCGCGGGGGCCGGCACGCTCGAGGTCGCTCCACTCGCGCTCCTCCTCGGCGCGACCGGGTGGATGACCACCGCGCGCGTGGTGCGCCAGGAATCCAGCCGACTCCTCGCCACCCCGCATCTCGAAGGGGCGCGCGCCCTCGGCGTACCATCAGGACGACTCCTCACCCGGCATCTCCTCCCGAGCCTCCTCCCCACACTCGCCGTCGCAGCGACCGCGGCCTTCGCCGCCGCCGTTCCACTCGAGTCGGGGCTCTCCTATCTCGGCCTCGGGGTGCGCACGCCGCTGCCGAGCTGGGGGAATCTCTTGGCTGATGCCGAGTCACAGCCGTTGGCGCATTGGTGGGTGATCGTCTTCCCCACTCTCGCGATCGCCGGGACCGTGCTCGCGGCGAATGCGCTCGCGAGCGCGCTGGAGCGGCGGTGGCGGCGATGAGCGGGTCGCTCCCCGCGCTCCGCGTCCATGAGCTCACCGTCCGCGATCGTGTGACGGGCGCAACCCTTTTGGATCAGATCTCGTTCGAGGCCAAGCGCGGCGCGGCGATCGGGATCGTCGGGGACTCGGGTGCGGGCAAGAGCACGCTCGCTCTCGCGTTGATGGGGCTGCTGCCCTCCGCGCTCGAAGGCACACGCGAGAGCACCCTGTGGCTTGGTGAGACCGCGCTACATGCCCTGGCTCCCAACGAGTGGCGCACCGTCCGAGGGCGGCGCCTCACGATGGTCTTCCAAGAGCCGTTGCTCGCGTTGGACCCCGCGATGCGCGTCGGGGCGCAGGTGATCGAGGCGGGGATGGCGCATGGGCTCTCGCACGCGGAATCGGAACAGCGCGCCATGGATCTCTTCGCGCGCCTCGCACTCCCCGACCCCGCGCGACTCGCCCGACGCTATCCGCACGAACTCTCCGGCGGGATGCGCCAGCGGGTGCTCCTCGCGATGGCGATGCTCCATGGGCCAGAGGTGTTGATCGCCGACGAGGCGACGACGGCGCTCGATCCAGCTCTGCGCCACTCGGTGCTCGACGCCCTCGATGCCCTCCGGCGCGAGATGGGGACCACGCTGCTCCTCATTTCGCACGATCACGCGGTGGTGTCGGCGCGCTGCGATCGTATCCTGACGATGGCCGGGGGGCGGATCGTCGGGGATGCCTCGGTGGCGCCCCGATCGACCTCGCCACAGACGACGACATCATCGTCGGCCCCTGCACTGGCATCGTCGGCCCGCGCCGAGGCACGCGACAGAGGTCAGACCCCGATACTGACCGTCCGCGACCTCGTCGTGGACTACACGCAGGCCTCGTTCGTCCACGATGCGACGGCGGTCACCCGCGCCGTCGATGGCCTCTCCTTCACGATCGATCGTGGCGAGGTCGTCGGCCTCATCGGGCCCTCCGGTTCGGGGAAGACCTCGGTGGCACGCGCGATCCTGCGGCTCACCGCGGTCACGCGGGGGACGATCCACCTCGAGTCCACCGATCTCGCGTCGCTCCGAGGGCGAGCGCTCCGTCAGATGCGGCGACGCCTCCAGTGGATCCCACAGGACGCTGGCGCCGCGCTCACGCCGCACCTTCGCGTCGAGGCCTTGGTCGCCGAAGGGCTCGAGGTACACGGCATCGCTCGAGGGACTGAGGCGTTGCGGCGGGCGCGCGCGCTCCTCGAGGAGGTCGGCCTCCCGGCGCGCGCGGCATCGGCACGCCCGAACGAGCTCTCCACCGGAGAGCGACAGCGCGTCGCCCTCGCGCGCGCGCTCGCGACCAACCCCGATCTCCTCGTGTGCGACGAACCCGTGGCCAATCTCGATCCGGCGCGCCGCACCCAGATCCTCGACCTGCTCGCGGCGCTGCAGCGCGCCCGCGACCTCTCGATATTCCTCATCTCACATGACGAGTCGGCGGTCGAGAGACTGGCGTCGCGCGTCCTCACGCTGTATTTCGGTCAGAGGGGCGCGCCCACCGCGCCCTGACCGTTCCATTCCCCCCACCCCGGCCCCCGGCTCCCATGGCCCAGCCCAGCGATCGTCCCGCCGCGCATTCCGCGGCCGATGCCGCGCCCTACACCAATGACACGCGCTTCTTCGGTCACCCGCGTGGCCTCTCCACCCTCTTCTTCACGGAGATGTGGGAGCGCTTCTCGTACTATGGGCTGCGCCCCCTCCTCGTGCTCTTCATGGCCGCGGCGCTCGCCGACGGAGGGTTCGGCTTCGAGCGCACCCAAGCCTCGGCGATCGTCGGCATCTACGCCGCCTGCGTCTACCTCGCCTCACTCCCGGGCGGCTGGATCGCCGACCGGTGGCTCGGACTCCGGCGCGCGATCTTCATCGGCGCGCTGCTGATCACCGGGGGGCATCTCGCGATCGGGCTCTCCGGTCTCGCGGGCGCCGCGCTCTCGCAGACCTTCTTCTTCCTCGGGCTCGTCCTGATCGTCCTCGGGACAGGTCTCCTCAAGCCGAACATCTCCGCGATCGTCGGCGACCTCTATCCACAGGGTGGGGCGCGCCGCGATGCGGGATTCTCGATCTTCTATATGGGCATCAACGTCGGCGCCTTCCTCGGGCAGCTGATCACCGGGTATCTCGGGGAGCGCGTCAGCTGGCACTGGGGCTTCGGCGCGGCGGGCATCGGGATGGCGGCGGGGCTCCTCTGGTTCTGGCTGAAGGCCGGCCCCACCCTCGGGCCGATCGGGCAGGACATCGTCCGCGATCCAGACCCCGCGGTGCAGGCACGTCGGGAATCGACCGTGCGCAACGCGACCTTCGCCGGTGTGGGGATCGTCGCCCTCCTCTTCGTCCTCGCCTCGCTCGGCGTCGTCACCCTCGACCCGATCGCGATCGGCGGCGCGATGACCTTCGTCCTCGTCGGCCTCGCCGTCGTCTTCTTCGCCTTCATGTTCCTCTTCGGCGGACTCACGGGCGATGAGAAGAAGCGCGTGGCAGTGATCTTCGTCCTCTTCGTCTTCGCGGCGATCTTCTGGGCCGCCTTCGAGCAGGCGCCGACCTCGCTCCAACTCTTCGCGAACGATTTCACCGACCGCAACCTCCTCGGCTTCGAGATGCCGGCGACCTGGTTCCAGTCGGTCAACTCGGCCTTCATCATCGTCCTCGCGCCCGTCTTCGCCGCCCTCTGGGTCGGGATGGCCAAGCGCGGGATCGAACTCTCGAGCCCAAGCAAGTTCGCGCTCGGTCTTGGCTTCGCCGGCCTCGGCTTCCTGCTGATGGTCTTCGCCGCCAACGAGGTGGTGCGGAGCAACGGCACCGTGCTCGTGTCGCCCTGGTGGCTGATCCTGAGCTACCTGCTGCAGACCGTCGGTGAGCTCTGCCTGAGTCCGGTCGGGCTCTCGTCGATGACCAAGCTCGCGCCGCGTCGCTACGTGGGGCAGATGATGGGGATCTGGTTCCTCGCCGCCTCCGTGGGGAACCTCGTCGCGGGGCTCGTCGGGGGGCATGTGGACCCCACCAAGCTGGAGCAGACCCCGGCGGTCTTCAGCGGCACCGCGATCGCCCTCTTCGCGGCGACACTGATCCTCGTCCTGATGATCGTCCCGATCCGGCGGATGATGGTCGGCGTGAAGTAAGGCCCGCCGTTCGATCGGAGCGCCCCCCGCCCCTCCTGAGGGGTGGGGGGCGCTACTTTTCTCGGATGCTGTACGTCTGCATCCCCACACACGATGAGGGCCCCACCATCGGGGTGCTCCTCTGGAAGATCCGCACCCTCTTCCAAGAGTATCACCGCGAGTATGAGGTCCTCGTCTACGACGATGCCAGCACCGACGCCACCCGCGAGGTGCTCGAGCCCTACGCCAAGGTCATGCCGGTGACGATGCTCGGCGGCACGACGCGCGTCGGCTACGCCCGCGCCGTGGATGCCTTGCTCCGAGAGGCAGCGGAGCGCACACGCTACCCGCGCCGCGATGCGGTGCTCCTCATGCAGGGGGATTTCACCGATCTCCCCGAGGGGATCCCCGAGTTGGTGAAGCGGTTCGAGGGCGGGGCCGATGTGGTCGTCGCGGAGCGGACCGTGGAGGCGAGCGCGCCCGAGCCGATCCGCAAACTGCATGACCTGGTGCGCTGGCTCCCGCGGATCTGGCCGATCCGTGCGGCAGTGACCGTCCCGGGCGTCTCCGATCCCTTCGGGACCTTCCGGCTCCTCCGCATCACCGTGGTGCGGGACCTGCTCAAGGCCGCGGGCAAGGGACCCGTCTCGGTCGCCGAAACCCCGTGGCAGGCCAATCTCGAACTCCTGCAGGCTGCGGCGGCACAGGCTCGGCGCGTCGAGGCGGTGCCGGTCACCACACGGTTCGATGTGCGCGAGCGTGCGACGCGCCGCGACCCCTGGCCTGACACCTGGGCCCTTGCCCGAGCCGCCTGGGCCGCGCGTCGCCGTCCGCGGCCCGCACCCGCCGCGTGATCCCCCGCCCCGCCGCGCGCCTGCTCTGGGGCGTCGGCCTGATCACAGGCCTCGCGATCGCGGGCGGATCCGGCCCCACCACGCTCCGCGCGCAGACCGCCGAGCCCCGACGGCTCACCGTCCCCTTCGAAAGCGGGGAGCAGCTCACCTACGATGTGAAGTTCGGCGCGATCAAGGTGGGCACCGCGAAACTCCGCGTCCTGGGGATCGAGCCGATCCGTGGGCGCTTGGCCTGGCACATCCGCTTCGACCTCAGCGGCGGCACCTTCTTCTACCGGGTGAACGACGCGTACGAGAGCTGGATGGATGTCACGACGCTGAACTCCCTCCGCTTCCGACAGGATCAGGAGCAGGGATCGCGCGAGCGGGAACGCGTCTTCGAGATCTTCCCCGAGCGTGCGGTCTTCCAAGAGACCTGGAAGCAGAACCGCGAGGTGGCCTCGGTTCCTGACCCCCTCGACGATGGCTCCTTCCTGTATTTCATCCGGACCGTCCCGCTCGAGGTGGGGCGGACCTACTCATTCAATCGCTACTTCAAGCCCGATCGGAATCCCGTGGTGATCCGCGTCCTCCGACGGGAGCGGATCCAGGTGCCGGCGGGCACCTTCACCACCATCGTCATCCAGCCGATCATCAAGACGCGTGGTATCTTCGCAGAGGGTGGGCAGGCGGAGCTCTGGCTGACCGACGACGAGGATCGCATGATGGTCCAGATGAAGTCACGGATGTCGGTCGGCTCGCTCAGCCTCTTTCTCCGGTCGTACCGTCGGACCAGCACCGCCGCTGTCCAAGGAACTCCCTCGCCATGACCCAGGACCGCCGTCCCCCGCGCGAAGCCGACCTCGCGCGCGTGCGCACCATCCCAGTCGCGACACGCCCGAACAAGGTGCGCACCGAGGCGTTCGCGTCGGCGCCGGGAGCGGATCGCTCCTTCGCCGCCTTCCTGCGCGCCCTCCCCGATTCGCTCAAGGCCCATGACTTCCGCGCGATCGTCGACGCGGTGGTCGCTGCGGCACGCAAGAAGAAGGGCGTGATCGTGATGCTCGGCGGACATGTGGTGAAGACGGGGATCGGCCCGATCCTCGTCGATCTCATGCAGCGCGGGGTGATCACCCATCTCGCCATGAACGGATCCGCCGCGATCCATGACTACGAGATCGCTCGCTTCGGGGGGACCTCGGAGGATGTGGCCGCGGGGCTCAAGGACGGCACCTTCGGGATGGCGGAGGAGACGGGGCGCGGGCTGAACGAGGCCTTCACGCAGGGGATGCAGCACGGGTGGGGGATGGGAGAGTCGGTCGCGCGTGCTCTCGAGGCCGCACCTGCGCTCGCACACCCGGAACACTCGATCATCCTCGCGGCCCATCGCCACTGGATCCCCGTCACGGTGCACGCCGCGCTCGGGGCCGAGATCATCCATCAACACCCGGCCGCCGATGGCGCCGCGATCGGTGACACGAGTCATCGGGACTTCCGGCGGCTCGCTGCCTCCTGTGACGACCTCCATCAGGGAGGGGTCGTGCTCAATCTCGGGAGCGCGGTGATCATGCCCGAGGTCTTCCTCAAGGCGCTCACCGTGGCGCGGAACCTCGGCGCGGGGCGCCCGATCGAATTCACGACCGTCGACTTCGATATGCAGCGGCACTATCGCCCGCGGGTGAACGTGGTGCAGCGCCCGGTGCTCGCCGGCGGGACCGGCTATGAGATCACGGGGCACCACGAACTCTTGATTCCCCTCCTCGGCTGGGCCGTCGCCGAGGCGCTCGACGCCGGCTGAGCCGGGAGCGTCCCGCGCCCGACCTCGGCGCGGGGTCCCCGGTCAGATCTCCGCGATCCGGGCCTTGAGCCGCGCCGCCCGCTCCGGGGCGAAGACCGCCAGCACCCCGTAGATCAGGAAGCCGAGCAGGAGGGCGGGGATCGCAAAGCTCAACAGGACGAAGAGGAGCTTCAGGGCGAAGATGGCGAGGAGGGCGAGGACGCCCAGCACGACGACGGTCTTGAGCATGGGAGGGTCAGAGGAGGTGGGTCGGTCCCGATCCGTACGATACCTCGGATCCCCAGGTTTCACCCACCATTTGCCGCTCGGATCGAGGCAGAATCAGCAATATGGTACCCTTCATAAGACCTTTTAGATGGTTACCCTCCCTCCCGCTCGACCGCCCTACCCCCTATCCTCCCCTCCATGCGGTTCCGCAACCCTTCGACCGGCAGGTGAGTCGTGACTGAGGTCCTCTATCAGATCATGGGGCGGCACCGCGCCGAGCCCCTCCCGGAACGGAAGCCCTCGTGGCTGAAGGTCAAAGCCCCGGGGGGCGAGAACTACCTGCACCTCAAGAAGCTGATGCGGGAGCTCGACCTCCATACGGTGTGTGAGGAGGCCCACTGCCCCAATGTCGGCGAGTGCTGGGAGCATGGCACCGCGACCTTCATGATCCTGGGCGACGTCTGCACCCGGAACTGCGCCTACTGCGCGGTGTCCCACGGGCGTCCGCCGAAGTTCGACCCGGCGGAGCCGAGCCGCGTGGCAGAGGCAGCGCAGAAGATGAGCCTCCGACACCTCGTCATCACGAGTGTCGATCGCGACGACCTCCCCGACTTTGGCGCGTGGGCCTTCGCCGAGACCATTCGGCAGGTGCATGAGGCGGTCCCGGGGTGCTCGGTGGAGGTGCTCGTCCCCGACTTCCAGGGCGATGCCGAGGCGATCCGCACCGTGCTCGAGGCGCGCCCCGAGATCTACAATCACAACACCGAGACGGTCCCGCGCCTCTACAAGAAGGCGCGTCCCGGCGGCCGCTACGAGCGCGTGCTCGAGATCTTCCGTCTCAGCAAGCGCCTCGCCCCCGACATCCCCACCAAGACAGGGATCATCCTGGGCATGGGCGAGACCAACGAGGAGGTGTTGCAGACCATGCGCGAGCTGCGCGAGGTCGACGTCGACATCCTCACCCTCGGCCAGTATCTCCGGCCCTCGGACGATCACATCCGCCTCGATCGCTACGTCACCCCCGCGGAGTTCCGCCTGTTCTATGAACAGGGGATGACGATGGGATTCAAGCATGTCGAGTCGGGCCCCCTCGTGCGCTCGTCGTACCACGCCTGGGAGCAGGTGCAGGCGGCTGGAGTGCAGGGATGAGGGAACAGGGGTCAGGGATCAGGCGAACCACCGCCCTCCGCTGACTCCCCCGCGCCCCCCCCCTGACGAGCCGTACCTGACACCTGACCCCTGCAACCTGACCCCTGTCTCCATGGCCCCCAAGAAACGTCCCGACCCCCGCGCCCTCCCCGGCGATCCGGCTCTGCGCCGCGAGCTCTTCCACTCGATGCTCCTCCAACGGCGCTTCGAGGAGAAGGTCGGTGAGGCCTATGCGCTCGGGAAGATCGGCGGATTCTGTCACCTCTACATCGGACAGGAAGCGGTCTCGACCGGCGTCCTCTCGATGCTCCGCCCCGACGACTATGTGATCACCACCTATCGTGATCATGGGCAGGCGTTGGCGCGGGGGATGTCACCGCGTGCGATCATGGCCGAGCTCTTCGGGCGTGTCGACGGGTGCTCACGCGGGAAGGGGGGCTCGATGCACCTCTTCGATCGCAACCTCAACTTCCTCGGCGGCCACGGCATCGTCGGCGGGCATGTGCCCGTCGCCGCGGGCGTCGGCTTCGCGATCAAATATCGTGGCGGCGATCAGGTGATCGTCTGCTTCATGGGCGAGTCGGTGGTCAACACCGGCGCCTTCCATGAGGCGCTCAACATGGCCGCGCTCTGGAAGCTCCCCTGCCTCTTCATCATCGAGAACAACAAGTACGGGATGGGCACCGCCGTGGAACGTGCGGCGGCGATCAAGGACCTCGATCGTCGCGCCGATGCCTACGCCGGCATGCATGGCGAGCACGTGGATGGCCAGGATGTCTTCGCCGTTCGCGAGGCCACCGGCCGCGCCCTCGAGAGCTGCCGCAAGGAGTCGCGGCCAGCCCTCCTCGAGATCCGCACCTATCGCTTCATGGGCCACTCGATGTCCGATGCGGTGAGCGGCACCTACCGCACCAAGGCGGAGCTCGACGAGCAGCTCAAGCGCGATCCGGTCTGGATGATGAAGGCGCGGATGCTCGAGGCCGGTGATTGCACGGAGGCCGAGGTGAGTGAGATGGAGCGTGAGATCAAGGCGCTCTGCCAAGACGCCTGGGACTTCGCCGATGCGAGCCCGGAGCCCTCCCCCGAGGCGCTTTACGAGGATGTCCTCGTGGATACGGTGAGCTGAGCATGGCGATCATCACCTACCGCGAAGCACTCAATCAGGCCCTCCGAGAGGAGATGAGCCGCGACGACCGCGTCTTCCTCATGGGCGAGGAAGTCGGCGTCTACAACGGCGCGTATAAGGTCTCGAAGGGACTCCTCGACGAGTTCGGCGAGATGCGCGTCGTCGACACCCCGATCACCGAGCTCGGCTTCGCTGGCGTCGGGGTGGGCGCAGCGATGGTCGGCCTGCGCCCCGTGATCGAGTTCATGACCTGGAACTTCGCGCTCCTGGCGATCGACCAGGTGGTGAACGCGGCCGCTAAGATGCTCTACATGTCGGGGGGCCAATACCCGATGCCGATGGTCTTCCGCGGCCCCAACGGCGCGGCACTCCAGCTCTCGGCGCAGCACTCGCAGGCCTTCGAGTCGTGGCTCGCGCACATCCCCGGACTCAAGGTCGTGACCCCAGGGACCCCGTACGACGCCAAGGGGCTCCTCAAGGCCGCCATCCGGGACGACAACCCGGTGATCGTCCTCGAAGGGGAGATGCTCTACAACACCAAGGGCGAGGTCCCCGAGCACGACTACCTCGTCCCGATCGGCAAGGCCGACCTCAAGCGTGAGGGCGACCACTGCTCGATCATCACCAACGGGAAGATGGCGCTCATGGCGATGAACGCCGCCGATCAGCTGGCCAAGGACGGGATTCGCGTCGACGTCGTCGACCTGCGCACCGTCCGCCCGATGGATGTCGAGGCGATCGTCACCTCGGTCAAGAAGACCAATCGGGCGGTGGTGCTGGAAGAAGGGTGGGAGATCGCAGGGATCGGCGCGCAGGTGGTGGACTACATCCAGCGCGAGTGCTTCGATCACCTCGACGCCCCCGTGCTGCGCGTGCATCAGGAGGATGTGCCGATGCCGTACGCGAAGGGACTCGAGAAGCTCGCCAAGCCCGATCTGCAGAAGACGATCGCAGCGGTCCGGAAGGTCATGTACCTCGACTGAGAATTCACATGGCGACGAAAGTGTTCATGGAGGCGCTGAGCCCCACGATGGAGGAGGGGCGCCTCGTCTCGTGGCTGAAGCAGGAAGGGGACGCCGTGAAGAGCGGTGAGGTCTTGGCCGAGGTCGAGACCGACAAGGCGGTGATGGAGCTCACGGCGCGCGGCGATGGCGTGCTGCGCAAGCAGCTCGTCGCGGCGGGGACCACCGCGCCGGTCGGCACGCTCGTGGGGATCATCGCTGAGGTGAACGAGGACATCGCCGCGTTGCTCGCCGGCGCGGCCGCCAGTGCGCCTACTGCGAGCGCGCCCGCCGCGAGCGCACCGGTGGCCACCGCTGCACCGACAGCGCCGGCCTCGACCCCGGCACGTGCTGCCGCACCGACCCCTGCCGCGCCGGCGGCGCCGCCGGCTCCCGCCGGTCGGGCCCTCGTCTCCCCACTCGCGCGGCGGCTCGCCGACGAGTCCGGAGTGAGCCTCGGTGCGGTCCAAGGCTCCGGCCCCGGTGGCCGGATCGTGAAGCGGGATATCGAGGAGGCGCTCGCGCGTGGTCCGGTCGGAGCGGCCCCCGCTGCAGCACCCCGTCCGGCCGCACCGGTTCGCACCGGTGAGGCCTTCGAGGACATCCCCCTCACACAGATTCGCAAGACGATCGCCAAGCGCCTCAGCGAGTCGATCGGTCCGATCCCGACCTTCTATCTCACCGCGGAGTTCGATCTCACCCGCGTGGCCGAGATGCGCACGGCGGCGCTCGCCCTCGGCGATGGCTTCAAGGTCTCGTTCAATGATGTGATCCTGAAGGCGGTCGCCACCGCCCTCACACAGCACCCTGGTGTGAACGCGCACTGGCTCGGCGACCGGATCCGGCGCTTCGGCGGGGTGCACCTCGGGATGGCAGTCGCCACCGATGATGGACTGATCGTCCCCGTGATCTTCGATGCCGACCAGAAGGGGCTCCGTGAGATCTCAGCCGAGTCGAAGAGCCTCGCGAAGAAGGCACGTGAGCGGAAGCTCAAGCCTGAGGAGTTCACGGGGTCGAGCTTCTCCGTCTCGAACCTCGGGATGATGCAGATCGATCAATTCACCGCGATCATCAATCCGCCGGAGGTAGGGATCCTCGCCATCGGCGCGATCGAGGAGAAGGTGGTCGTCGGCGCTGATGGTGGCTTCTCGGTGCAGCCGCGGCTCCGCGTGACGATGAGCTGCGACCACCGGGCGGTGGATGGCGCCGTCGGCGCGGCCTTCCTGCAAACCCTGCGCCGCCTGATCGAGAACCCGCTCTTGTTGTCATTCTGACCCCTGATACCTCCCACCTGAGACCTGTCCTTATGGCCCAGTTCGATGTGATCTACCTTGGCGGCGGCCCCGCCGGCTACGTCGGCGCCCTCCGCTCCGCGCAGCTCGGACAGTCTGTCGCGGTCGTCGAGCGCGAAGGGCTCGGCGGCACCTGCGTCCTCTGGGGCTGCATCCCCGCGAAGGCGCTCCTCGAGGCCGCCTCGATTGCGCAGAAGGTCGCGAAGGGGAAGGAGTTCGGCGTGACCGCGGAGAAGGTGACGCTCGACTACGGCGTCGCGATGAAGCGCTCGCGTGCCGTCTCGGCGCAGAACTCCAAGGGGGTCGAGTTCCTCTTCAAGAAGAACAAGATCACCTGGCTCAAGGGGACCGGCGTGCTCGGCGCGAACAAGAGCGTGAAGGTCACTGCCGCCGATGGCACGGTCGAGACGCACACCGCGACCAAGGGGGTCGTGATCGCGACGGGGTCGCGCGTGAAGGGGCTCCCGCAGATCGGGCTCGAGCTCGACAAGACCCTGGTCCTCTCCTCGGATGAGGCGCTCACCATCGATAAGGCGCCTGCCACCATGGCGGTGATCGGCGCCGGCGCGGTGGGCTGCGAATTCGCCGACGTCTTCAACGCCTTCGGCTCCAAGGTCACACTCCTCGAGGTGATGCCGCGGATCCTCCCCGTGGAAGATGAGGACTGCTCGGCGGAGCTCGCCAAGGCGTTCAAGAAGCGCGGGATCGAGGTGATCACCGGGGCCAAGCTCGGCACCATCA
>JBEGVM010000121.1:0-2644 GCA_041178365.1 Gemmatimonadota bacterium
GTCGCGCTCTCCGTCTCCCAGTATCCGCAGCTCGAGGGGAATATCAGCGCCAACGCCGATGCCGTCGCGAGCGGGGCGTTGCGGGCCTTCCTCTTCTTAGGGGCCACCGCGGGGCTCGGACTTCTCGTGCATCGCAAGCAGCTCGCGCCCGCGATCGCCGGTGTGGTGCTCGCCGTCATCACCGTGGCGGATCTCTGGAGTGTGCAGCGCCTCTATTGGACCTTCTCAGCACCTGCGGCGCAGACCTACGCGACCGATGAGGCGATCCTCAGGATTCAACAGGACAAAGCACCGGTGCGCGTGATCGCGGCCGGCGCGGCGATCGGGGTGCCAGGCGCCTATCACGATCCCAACCTCGACGGCGACGGCCTCATGCACCATGGGGTTCGCGTCGCCCTCGGCTACCATGGCAACGAGCTCGGGCGCTATCAGCAGCTCGGGGGGAAGTCGCGTGGGTGGGATCAGATCGCGAATCCCGCCTTCTGGGGCCTCATGAATGTGAAGTACTTCTATACCACGCTCGACTCGCTCCCGATCGCGGGGTCACAGCGCGTGGTGGGCCCGGTGCAGTCGGCGGCGGGGAGCACCGTCTATCTCCATCAACTCCCCGGCGAGCCCGCCTACGCCTGGGTGGTACCGACGCTGGCTAAGTACCCCGATGCGGAGGTCGCCGAGGCGGTGCGTGCGCCGAACTTCCCGTACCGGAGCGTGGCGCTGATCGATCCCGGGTCGGAGACGGTGGCGCAGCCGTTGACCGCGATCCCTGAACCCCTCGCGATCCGCGCGGTGGTGGATTCCTTCGCTGCGGGGTTCGCGCAGCTCTCGCTCGATGCGCCCGCTCCGGCGGGATCGGCCTTGGTGGTCTCGGAGAACTACTATCCGGGATGGCAGGCCACGGTGGATGGGAAGGCTGTAAGGGTGGAGCGGGCGAACCTGTCATTGATGACGGTATCGCTCCCCGCGGGGGCGCGTTCCATTCAGCTGCGCTTTGACTCCGCTCCCTTCCACCTCGGCCAACGCGTGACGATCGCATCGATTATCCTGGCGGTCCTTCTTATGATGATCGGTCTCGTCGTGCGACCGCGGGAGCGGCGTGGTGGCTGAGCGCGCCCTCGTCATCACCCCGACGTACAACGAGCGGACGAACGTCCCGACGTTGATCGAGCGCGTCCTGGCGCAGGACCCACGGCTCGAGATGCTCTTCGTGGATGACAACTCGCCGGATGGCACGGGGGGTCTCATCGAGGAGATCGCCTCACGTGAGCCGCGCGTGCATCTGCTGCGCAGGGCGGGGAAGCTCGGGCTCGGCACCGCCTATCGTGATGGCTTCCGCTGGGCGTTGGCGCGGGACTACGAGCTGATCTTCGAGATGGATGCCGACTTCAGTCATGATCCCGCGCATCTCCCGGAGTTCCTCCAGGCGGCTGAGCGGGCGGACTTCGTGCTCGGGTCGCGGTACTTGGACGGCAAGGTCACCGTGGTGAACTGGCCGATGAGCCGGTTGCTGCTGAGCTATGGGGCCAACATCTACGCGCGACTCGTGACGGGGATGAAGCTCTGGGACGCCACGGGTGGGTTCAAGTGCTTTCACCGTCGCGTGCTCGCGGCGATCGATCTCGATGCGGTGCGCTCCACCGGCTACGGATTCCAGATCGAGATGTCGTTCCGTGCGATGCGGAAGGGGTTCCGGCCGGTGGAGATCCCGATCGTCTTCGCCGATCGCACCGAGGGGGAGAGCAAGATGAGCGGCCAGATCGTCCGTGAGGCGATCACGATGGTCTGGCGGCTCCGCTGGTGGGCGCTGACGGGGCGGCTATGAGCGTGCCGGTACTCGCGCGCCCGCTCCCCTTCATCAAGCTGACGGGGTCGGGAAACGACTTCGTCTTCGTCGATGCGCGGGCGGATGTGGGGCTCGCCGAGGTCGCGATGGACCCGGTGGTGATCGCGGCGGCCTGTGACCGGCGGTTCGGGGTCGGGGCCGATGGGGTCGTGGTCCTCCTGCCTGATGCGACGCTTCCGTTCCGGATCCGGTATTTCAACGCCGATGGGACCCAGGCCAACCTCTGTGGGAATGCGACGCTCTGCACCGTGCGGTTGGCGACCCATCTGGGGATCGTCGATCCGGCGGGGTTCGCCTTCGGGAGCGATGCCGGGGAGCTCCGGGGGTGGCTGCGGCCGGATGGGCAGCCCGAGGTCGACCTCAACCCATTTACCCGGCTCGAGCCGGCGGTCGGGATCCCCAGGGTGCCTGGTGAGCGGCGGATGGGGTTCGGCTTTCCCACCGTCCCGCACCTGGTGGTCGAGGTCGACGACCTGGAGGCCGTGGATGTGGCCGGCCGCGGTCCGGTGCTCCGGCACGATCCGACCTTCGAGCGCGGGACCAATGTGAACTGGGTGGCGCGGACCCCTGAGGGGTGGGCGATGCGGACCTTCGAGCGTGGGGTCGAGGGGGAGACGTTGGCCTGTGCCAGCGGCGCGACCACCTGTGCCGCGGTCCTTCGGGCCTGGGGGGTGACCGGTGACGAGACCCGGTTTCGGACCCGGTCTGGCCGGACGCTGACCATCCGGTACCGACAGGAGGCGCAGGGCGAGGTCCCGTCCATCTCGGGTGAGGGGCGGATCGTTTTCACCGGGATGCTCGTCG
>JBEGVM010000122.1:0-3397 GCA_041178365.1 Gemmatimonadota bacterium
GTTACCGGTAGGGGGTGGTGTCGATCCGGACGCCAGGCCCCATGGTGCTGGAGAGGGCGACCGTCTTGACGTAGACGCCCTTCGCCGCTGACGGCTTGGAGCGGATGATCTGATCCATGAAAGCGGCGAAGTTCGACTCGAGGGCATCGAGGCCGAACGAGACCTTGCCGATGGCGGCCTGGACGTTGCCCGCCTTGTCGACGCGGAACTCGATCTTGCCGGCCTTGGACTCCTTGACCGCACGGCCGACGTCGAAGGTGACGGTGCCGGCCTTCGGGTTCGGCATCAGGCCGCGGGGGCCGAGGACACGTCCGAGCTGACCGACCTGCCCCATCTGGTCCGGGGTGGCGATCATGACGTCGAAATCGGTCCAACCGTCCTTCACCTTCTGGATGTACTCGGCGCCGACGAAATCGGCACCGGCTGCGGTGGCCTCGTTCGCCTTCTCACCGACGGCGATGACGAGGACGCGGACCGTCTTGCCCGTGCCCGCCGGGAGGACGACCGTCCCACGCACCACCTGGTCGGCGTGCCGCGGGTCGACGCCGAGGCGGACCGCGACCTCGATCGACTCATCGAACTTCGCGAAGGCCGCGGACTTGACGAGCTCGAGCGCCGCCTTGGGGGCGTAGGTCGAGGCCGTCACCTTCTCGGCGGCTGCGCGGTACTTCTTGCCGTGGGTGTTCATCCCTTTACCTCCACGCCCATCGAGCGAGCGGCGCCGGCGACCATCGCCATGGCGGACTCGATCGTGTCGCAGTTGAGGTCGGGCATCTTGAGTTCGGCGATCTTCCGGACCTGCGCCTGGGTGATGGAGCCGACCTTGTTACGGTTCGGCTGACCCGAGCCCTTCTCGATCCCGGCCTCTTTCTTGACGAGGAACGCCGCGGGGGGCGTCTTCAGGATGAACGAGAACGACTTGTCGGCAAAAATCGTGATCTCGACCGGGAGGATCGCATCTTGGCCCTGCGTCCGAGCGTTGAACTCTTTGCAGAATGCCATGATGTTGATCCCCTGCGGACCGAGCGCGGTGCCGACTGGCGGGGCCGGATTCGCCTTGCCTGCAGGGATCTGCAGTTTGACGAAACCGGTGACCTTCTTTGCCATCGTGCTTCCCTCTGGAACGTGAAGCGGGCTCGGGCGCCCTCCCGATGGAGGTGCTGGCGAAACTCCGCTGACTCCCACCGTCTGTTTTACGTCGTCGTGGTCTCCGACGGTGCGCTCCTCGGCGTGGTTCGCACGCCTGCCCCGCGCAAGGGCGCTCTACGATTCGATCAGTGGCCCTTCAGCTGCAGATAGTCGAGCTCGACGCTGGTCGGCCGCCCGAAGAGCGACACTGAGACCCGCACCTTGCCCTTGTCCGGCATCACATCTTCGACCGTCCCGTTGAAGTCGGTGAACGGCCCATCCGTGATCTGCACCGCCTGCCCGACGAGGAAGGGGATCTCCTCCTTCGGACCGGCCACTTCCTCATCCACCGCGATGCCCAGCAGGCGTTTCACCTCATCGTCCCGCAGCGCCTGCGGCTCGCGATCCTTGCTCCCGACGAACTTGATGACGCCCTGGATCGCATTGACCTCGTGGGCCGTGTCCTCGGTGAGGACCATGTCGACGAGGACGTACCCCGGATAGACCTTCCGGTCGACCGTCACCTTCTTGCCATTCTTGATCTCGACCACCTGCTCCGTCGGGACGAGCGCCTGCCGGATACGCCGCGCCTCCGCCGGCACCGCATCGGCGTCGATCTTGCGCTGCAGCAGCGAGCGGACCTTGTTCTCGTGGCCCGACGTGGTCTGGATGGCGTACCAGCGGTGGGTCAAGGGATCAGGCCCCGAAGAGCGAGGGGATGAACCGCACCAGGAGCCCCTGCAGGATCACGTCGAGGAGGCCGATCACCGCCCCGATGAAGAGCGAGAGCACGATCACCCCGATCGCCAGCTGCTGCACCTGCGGGCGGTCGGGCCACGTGACCTTCCGCAACTCGGCCATGACGTCGGAATAGAACGTCATGAGACGAGCCGCGAGTCCCGGGGTGGGCGTCGCGATCTCCTGAGCCACTTACTTCGTCTCCTTGTGCACCACGTGCTTGTCGCAGCGCGGGCAATACTTCTTCCACTCGACGCGCTCCGGATGCAGGCGCTTGTTCTTGGTGGTGAAGTAATTGCGATTCTTGCAGTCGTTGCACGCCAGGATGATCTTGTCGCGTGGCATGGCGGCGTCTCTCGGTCACGGGTTCGCAGGCATCTCCAACTGGGACATGCCGGGCCCCCCTCCTCCCCAAACTGGGGAAAAGGGCGGCGAGCCTTGAAAGGTAGACGGGGCGCCCCCGGCTTGCAAGTCCCGTTCCTGACAGGAGTTCCAGACCTCTCGCGGGGCCTATAACGCAGGATGGCGGGGACCCCGGAACCCGCTCCGAAGCCCCCGCCATCCTGTCAAAGCACGCAACCGGGATCGAACCGGTGACCTCATCCTTACCAAGGATGTGCTCTACCGACTGAGCTATGCGTGCGACACCTACAGTCGCCAGGGAACAGGTGTCAGGGGTCAGAGGACCCGCTTTCCTGCGACCTGCAACCTGATACCTGCAACCTGATACCTGACACCTGACACCTGACACCTCCAGAGCGGGAGACGGGGCTCGAACCCGCGACATCAAGCTTGGAAGGCTTGCGCTCTACCAGCTGAGCTACTCCCGCAAATCCCACTCTCGTCCCTGCCCCGCACCGACGGTCCTGCACGCCTCTTATGGTGGGGGAAGGATTCGAACCTTCGAAGGCGGATGCCGGCAGATTTACAGTCTGCTCCCGTTGGCCACTTGGGTACCCCACCCCGCGGACCCCGTCTCCGACTCGATCCCACAAGAGCCGACGGCGAGGATCGAACTCGCGACCGCCCGATTACAAATCGGGTGCTCTACCAGCTGAGCTACGTCGGCGATACCGATGTCCTACGCGAGCGTCGAAGGATAGCCCAGCCGAGCGGACGGGTCAACCGAGCTTCCAGCGGGTGATCCCGCCGGCATCCTCGAGCACGATCCCGCGCGCGGTGAGCTCGTCACGGATCGCATCCGCCGTCCCGAAGTCCCGACGGCCTCGTGCCTCCCGCCGAGCGACCAAGCGCTCCTCCACCCAGGCCGCGAGCCCCGCCTCCGCCTGCACCGGCTCCGGGATGAGGTCGAGCACCCCATCGACCAGGGCAAAGACCTCACGCGCCCGGTCCAGCGGTCCCGCCTCACGCCCCCCGCGATCAAGCTCCCGGTTCGCGGCCCGGACGAACTCGAACAGCGCCGCCACCGCCGCCGGTGCATCGAGATCATCGGCCATCGCCTCACGGAGCGCGGTCTCCACGGTGTCGGCCGCCTCCTCTAGCGCCGCGGTCCCCCCCGTCGCCGACGCGA
>JBEGVM010000123.1:0-18425 GCA_041178365.1 Gemmatimonadota bacterium
GAGGACGTGCCGACTGATGATGCTCAACGTGGACTCACTCCTCAGGGAGGGTGGCAAAGCGCGCGGTGAGATCCCCTTCGCGCGCCCGAAGCGCACGCAGCTCCACCAAATGGATCACGAACCCGATCACCATCACCGCACCCCAGACCGCGAGTGGGCGCTCATACCAGACCGTGACCGCCGTGCTGAGCTCGCGCCGCACATGCACCGCAAGAAAGAGTGAGAGCACACTCACCCCCGCCACGCCGACGACCTGCCGCGCGCGATGTGAGCGCAGGAAGGTCATCCGCGCCGCGAGCGCGGGATGGCGGGTAGGCAACGAGAGGAGCGCCAGGCAGATCAGCAGAAAGTTCACCAGCATCGCGACCACCATGATATCCACGCCTTTGGAGAAACTCCCCGCCGCATGACTCAGCAGCACACCGACCGTCGCCATCGCCCCGCTCGCCAGCAACGCGGCTCGCGGTGTGCGCGTTCTCGGATGTACATCGGCGGCCCAGGCCGGAAAGACCCCGTCACGCGCCCAGGCGAACATCAGACGCGAGACACTCAGGAGCATCCCGGGGAGGTCGTTGATCAGCGCGATCGCCGCACCGAGGGTGATGGCCGCACGACCCATGGGCGAAAGAAAGGGAGCGAGCAGCGCCGAGGCCGTCGGGGTCTCGGTGACCGGAGTGGCCGCCACGACTTCCCACGGTACCGCATGATAGACCGCCGCCGCGAAGCTCAGATAAAAGGCGGTCACGACGCCGAAGGTCAGGAGGATCGCACGCGGGAGCGCTCTCGCGGGGTCACGCGCCTCGCCCCCCGCCTGCGCGATGGCGTCGAAGCCGATGAAGCTCGAGAAGAGGACCGCGGCTGCCGCGATGAAGGTGTCTTTGTCGAATGGCACCATGCGCGCCGCGGGGATCTCCACGCCGCTGAGCGTGACCGCCGCCGCAAAATCCGCGTGGGTGTTCCCCGCCCCGACGACGATCACGATCGCGCCAAGCGCGAACATCACCAGCATCAACGGGATCAGGGTGCGCTGGTAGGCCGAGAGTCCCCGCAGGTTCAATCCGACGAAGCCCCAGACGAGCGCAAGCGCCACCATGAGACGGACCGGCGGATCCATGAGCGCGGCGGCGAGACCAAGGGCCCCGAGCCCCTCCGCCACCCCGTTCAAAAAGACGGGAATCACGTACGCCACCGCCCCGATCACCACGGAGAGCCCCACCCACTGCGAGAAGGAGGCGACGAAGCCGAGCGACGGGTGGAGCCCTCGGCTCGCGAAGAGATAGCTCCCGCCGGCGCGCGGCATCGCCGTCGCGAGGGCGGCATAGGCGAGGGCCGCGAGGAAGGCGGGGAGGGCGGCGAAGGCGAAGGCCGGGAGGACCCAGGGACCGATCCCGGGGACAGTCACCTGCACCAGGAAGGGCATGATGTGGATGGAGGCCCCGACCATGGAGCAGACGCCGGTGGCGGTGAGGCCGAGGAAGCCGAGGTCGCGAGCGAGGGTGGGCTGAGTGGACACGGGAGGGAAAGGAATCCCGCAGCTGGGGGCGCTGGCAAGCACTTGACCCTACGCGGTCCCGGCCCCCTGATTTAGCACGTACGAAGTTTCACCCTCCCCATGACCGATCCCCGCCTCGCCCTCGCCTGGTTCACCGTGGGCGCCGCCGCCACCCTCGCCGTGGTCTGGCCGCGCACCGGCCTCGCCGCGCGACTCCGCCGCCGACTCCGACTCTCCGAGCGCGCCCGCACCGAGGACACCCTCAAATACCTGGTGCACCGCTCGAGCGACGAGCGCCCCGTGCACCTCGACGCCGTCGCCGGCGCCCTCGCCATCCCCCGCCCCTTCGCGCACCGCCTCCTCGAGCGGCTCGTCACCGCGGGACTCGCCCACCCCAGCGATCACGGCTACCGCCTCACGGACGACGGACGCGCCGCCGCCCTCCAACTCGTACGCTCCCACCGCCTCCTCGAGCGCTTCCTCGCCGACCGCACGGGGCTCGCCCCCGACGAATGGCACGAGGTCGCGGAAGAAGAAGAGCACCGCCTCTCCTCCGCCGAGATCGACGCCCTCGCCGCGCGACTCGGTCAACCGCGCTTCGATCCGCACGGCGAACCGATCCCCACCGCGCAGGGAGAACTCCCCGTCCCGCTGGACGCGCTCCCAGAGCCGGTCTCCCTCTCCCTGCCAGCCTCGCGCGCCGCGAGTGCGACGGCCATCGCTCCCGCTCGCACCCTCGCCGATCTCCCCGTCGGCGCCACCGGGCGCGTCACGCATCTCACCCCCGAGTGCCGCGGCCCCCAACGCCGACGCCTCCTCGACCTCGGCGTGGTCCCTGGCACCCCCATCAGCGCGGAGATGCGCAGCGCTTCAGGGGACCCGATCGCCTACCGGATCCGCGGGGCGCTCGTCGCACTCCGCCGGCAACAGGCGCGCTGGATCGCGATCGACCCCGCGACGGAACCTGCGATCGAGACCAGGTGATGGCCACGACCACGATGCGCACGCGTCTGCCACGGCAGGACGAGTCGCTCGTCCAGCTCGGCGTGCGCTCGGGGGGCTTCGATCATCTGATCGCGCTCGCTGGGAATCCCAATGTCGGCAAGAGCACGGTCTTCAATGCGCTCACCGGACTCCGCCAGCATACGGGTAATTGGCCGGGAAAGACCGTGACGCGCGCGGAAGGGCGCTTCAACGTGGGGGCGACGCGCTACCGGTTGATCGATCTCCCCGGCACCTACTCGCTGCAGGCGGCGAGCACCGACGAAGAGGTCGCACGCGACTCCCTGCTCTTCGGCGCCCCCGATGTGACGGTGCTCGTACTCGACGCCACGCGACTCGAGCGGAATCTCAACCTCACACTTCAAGTGCTGGAGATCACCCCGCATGTGGTGATCTGCCTCAACCTGATGGACGAGGCGCGTCGACTCGGCGTGGCGGTCGATCCGGAGAAGCTCGCCGCCGAGCTCGGTGTACCGGTGGTCCCCGCCTCGGCGCGACGGGGCGAGGGGATCGACGCATTGCGCCAGGCGGTGCACGAGGTGGCGACCGGCGTGATCGCCCCCGCCCCGACGCGCGTGCGGAACTTCGCGCCAGAAGTGGAAAAGTTGATCGCCGAGGTGGAAGGTGCGGTGCGAGCGGCGATGCCGGAGCGGCCGAACAGTCGCTGGGTCGCGCTGCGCCTGCTCAACGCTGATGAGCGCGTGGAGCAGACGATGCCACCCGCGGTGTTGCAGGCGGCGAGCGCGGTGCGGTGGCGTCTTCCAGCGGATTTCCATGACCGGATCGCCGAAGGGCTCTATGCGGCGGCGGCGATGATCGCGGCGCGCGCACAGAAGACGGGGCTCGCGAAGGTGGGGTTCGACTTCGATCGCACCCTGGACCGGTGGCTCACGAGCCCCCTCACCGGCTTCCCGTTGATGGTCGCGATGCTCGGCGTGGTCTTCTGGCTCACCATCGCGGGGGCGAATGTGCCCTCGGCGATGCTCGCCGATCTCCTGATCGATCAGGGGCATCCCTGGCTGCAAGGGCTCGCCGCATCAGTGGGACTCCCCCTCTGGATCAGCGGCATCCTGCTCGACGGCATCTATCTCGCGACGGCGTGGGTGGTCTCGGTGATGTTGCCGCCGATGGCGATCTTCTTCCCGCTGTTCACGTTACTCGAGGACTTCGGGTATCTCCCGCGCGTGGCCTTCAACTTGGACGGGTTGTTCCGACGCGTGGGCGCGCATGGGAAGCAAGCGCTCACGATGTGCATGGGGTTCGGCTGCAATGCCGCCGGCGTGGTGGCCACGCGGGTGATCGACAGCCCGCGTGAGCGTCTGATCGCGATCATCACGAACAACTTCTCCCTCTGCAACGGGCGATGGCCAACGCAGATCCTCATGGCCTCCCTTTTCATCGGCGTGCTCGCGCCGCCGGCGCTCGCGGGGCTCGTCTCCGCGGGGGCGGTGGTAGGGGTCACCCTGTTGGGGATCCTCATCATGTTCGGGACCTCCTGGGTGCTCACCCGCACGATGCTGCGCGGTGAGGCGACGAGCTTCAGTCTCGAGCTCCCGCCCTATCGTCCTCCACGACTGCTACAGACGCTGTACACCTCGCTGATCGACCGCACGTTGATCGTGCTCTGGCGCGCGATCGTCTTCGCTGCGCCGGCGGGCGCGGTCATCTGGGTGATCGGCAATGTGGGATGGGGGGGCGAGAGTACAGCAGCCCATCTCGTGCGCGCCTTCGACCCCCTCGGCGTCCTGATCGGACTGAATGGGGTGATCCTCCTCGCCTATCTTGTCGCGATCCCCGCGAACGAGATCATCATCCCCACGGTGCTGATGCTCACCGCGCTCACCACCGGTGGGCCGGAGGCGGGGGCCGGAGCGGGCGTGCTCTTCGAGCTCGATGCAGGGGCGATCGGCACGATGCTCCGCGCCAATGGATGGACGACGCTGACGGGGCTCTCCCTGATGCTCTTCAGCCTCCTGCACAACCCCTGCTCGACGACGATCTACACCATCTGGCAGGAGACGCGGAGCGCGAAGTGGACCGCGGTGGCGACGCTCCTTCCCGTGGTGCTCGGCTTCGTGACCTGCTTCGTGGTCGCGCAGGTGTGGCGCATCGCGACGTGATACCGTGGGTGCGTCAGGGAAGCCCTGAGATATCTGGCGTGCTTTCCCGATGGTGAGGTCGGGACCCCGACGCGATGCTGAGGGTAGAGCGTAGTACCCACCGCACCGGAGTCCTGACAGATGCACCTCCCCGACGACCTCGTTCGCTTCGTCCGCGACCACCGCGACCTGCCTACCCTGAGCGTCTACGTCGAGGCCTCGCCGCAGGACCCGGCGGCGCGCCATGCCTGGCAGGTGAAGCTCCGGAAAGGGATCAACGACATCCGACACGCCCTCGCCCGCGCTGACCGGCGTGAGCGTGAGGCATTCGAGCGCTCAGCGACCGCCCTACTCGATCGGCTCCCTCAGGAGGATGCCCCGCCCTCGACGATGGGGTGGGTCTGCTTCGCGACCGCGAATGGCGAGACCGTCGCGCGTGAGATCCCCGATGTCCGCGAGACCTCCGCGCATTGGGGGATCGGCCCACAGATCGTGCCCTATCTGTTGGTGGCGACCGACACGCATGCCTTGGTCGTGCAGGCCGATCGCGGGCATGCGCGGATCGGACGCTGGGAGGGCGAGCAGCTCGTGGCGCTCGAGCAGTTCGAAACGGAGCAGGTCCATGGGATCGGCCCGACCATGGGGCGCCCCGCGAAGTCGGGGTTCCACTCGGGGACCCGTGGCGCGACCGGCGCGGACGAGGAACAGCGGATCAAACAGGACGCCACCGAGAAGATGCTCGCCCAGGTGCGGCACCGCATCCCGTTGCTCGCACAACCGCATGAACCGATCCTGATCGGGGGGTCGACCGACGCGACCACCGCGCTGGTGGATGGGCTCCCCGCCCCGGTGCAGGAGCGGACCCGTGTGGTGCCACATCTCACCCTCGCCACGCATGGGGGGGATCTGGCCGCCGTGATCCATACGACCCTGCATCTCGATGCGACGCAGTGGCGCAGGGGGCGCGTGGAGTCGCTCCGGGACACCGCGCGCGCCAACGGGAAGGCGGTGGAGGGACTCAAGTCGGCGCAGAAGGCGGCCGAGATGGGCGCCCTCGCCGAGTTGATCTTCTCGGAGTCCGCGTGGCGGCACCAGCCCGAGGTGATCGAGCAGCTGGTACACCGCGCGATGCTCGAGGGGGCGATGGTAGCAGCCGACCCGAGCGGGGCCGGCTCGATCCTCGACGGGATCAATGATGGCGTGATCGCCGGGGTGCGCTTCGCGATTCCCTCCGAGAGCTGACCGGCGCTACGTTATCCGCTTCCCCAAACGGATGCGGACTCTCTGACGACTCGGACCCTCGCAGTACGCTCGCTCCTCGTGCTCGGCCTTCCGCTCGCCGCCTGCGGGCGCGGCGCCGGCGATCCCTCCTCCCTCACGCCGGCGAGTGGGAAACGCGCGGAGGGTGCACGCGGGATGGTCGTCGCCTCCCAGGCCGATGCCGCCGCGGCGGGAGCGGAGATCCTCCGAGCTGGAGGGAGCGCCGCCGATGCCGCCGTCGCGGTCGCCTTCGCCCTGTCGGTCACCGACATCTCGCAGACGGGACTCGGCGGTGGCGGGGCGCTGCTCCATTACGACGCGGTCACACGTCGCGCCTCGCATCTCTCGTTCTACCCGCGTACGGGGGAGGATCGCGCCTGGGGTGAGGCCGAGGCACCCGGGGCCCGGCATCCCGGACGGATCGCCGCGACGCCGGGGATGGTCGCCGGACTCCTCGAGACCCATCGGCGCTTCGGCAAACTTCCACTCGCGCAGGTGATGGCGCCGGCGATCCGGCTCGCGCGTGACGGCTTCATCGTCGGGCCCCTGCTCTCGCGCACGATCGCTTCGTCGCGAGAGAAGCTCTCGACGGACACGACGGCGATGCGATTGCTGATGCCCAACGGCGAGGCGCTGCGCCCGGGCGACCGTTTAGTGCAACCCACGCTGGCGGCCACACTCGACGCGATCGCCACCGGTGGTCGCGAGGCCTTCTACACCGGCCCCATCGCGACGCGGCTCGCGACGGCAGTGCAGGCGCAGGGCGGGCTAATCACCGAACGCGACCTGCGCACCTATCCCGTGGCTGACGGTCCCCCGCTCTGCACGGAGTGGCGTGGCCACACCGTGCTCGGTGCCCCTGCTCCCGTGGGTGGGGCGCCGGTCCTCGCGATGTTGCATCTCGCCGAGGCCTCGGGGCTCACGCGCGGCGGGGGGTTCACGCAGTCGCCAGAGGCGGTGGTGACGATGACGGGGGTGATCCGCACCGCGACCGCCGACGCCGGCACCTGGCGCGGGGATCCGGCGGTGTTCGCGGTCCCGAGCCGCGGGGTGGTCAGTGCGGGGTATGCACGCTCGCGCGCCACGCTGGTACAGGCGGGTGCGACCGACACCGTGCGCGCTGGGGACCCCTGGGCGTTCGAGGCGGCGGCGTTGCCCGCCGCATGTGCGGCGTACCCGATGCCGGTCGCGACGCGCGGTGCGGCGAGCGGGGCGATGCGGGAGGCTGGGTCGGAGAGCGCGGCGCACGAGGCTCCGACCAGCCACACCTCGCACCTCTCGGTGATCGACTCGCAGGGGAACGCCGTCTCGATGACGACGACCGTCGGCCTCCTCTTTGGGTCGGGGATTTACACCGATGGGTTCTTCCTCAACTCCTCAGGGGCGAACCTCGATGCGCGCACGCGCGGCCCCGATCGCTACACCAACTCGACGATCGCCCCCACGATCATCCTCGAGCGGGATCGCGTGCGACTCCTGATCGGCGCGGGGGGCTCGCAGTACATCCAGCCCTCGGTCACGCAGGTGGCGCTGCGGCTGCTCGCCTTCGGTGAGGACCCGACCCTCGCGATGGCCGCACCGCGCATCCTCTCCTCCCCCACGCGGAACGAGGTGGAGGTGGAACCCGGGTTCAGCAGCGCGGTCTATGCGGGGCTCGTCGCGAAGGGGTATCGGCCACTGAGCCGTGTCGCCGACATCACCTTCGGCGGGCTCCATGCCGTGGTGGTCGAGAAGAGCGGACGGCGGATCGGGGTGGCAGACCCTCGTCGCGACGGTGTGGCGGTCGCGCAGTAGGACTCAGCGCGGCCCTTTCGTCCCAGGTCGAAGCGGCATCGTGAGGAGCGCACGGACCGTGCGGTGCTCGTCCGGTGCCATATGCGTATCCACCCCATAGACGATGGCCGTCCGGTCCATCGTGCGGAAGGTCCTGAAGAGCCGATCCCAGACCGAGAAGAGATTCCCATAGTTGGAATCGGTATGCGGCATCACATAGTGATGATGGACCTTGTGCATATCGGGGGAGACGAGCACCCAGCTGATCGCGCGGTCGAGCGCCGGTGGGAGCGCGATGTTCGCATGGTTGAACTGGCTCAGCACCACGCTCAGTGACTGATAGAGGAAGACGAGCCACATCGGCGCGCCGGTCACCAGCACCGCGAGGGTGGTGAAGGCGAAGCGCACCACACTCTCCCCGGGGTGATGTCGGTTGGCGGTCGTCGTATCGACCTCCATATCCGAGTGATGCACCAGATGAAGCCGCCAGAGTACCGGCGTCTTGTGTTGCACCCAATGCGCGAGCCAGGCGGCGATGAGATCGAGCACCAGGAGCCCTGCCACCATCTGCGCCCACAGCGGCCACGCGGGGACCAGTGCGAGGAGCCCGACCTCCCGCGCCACCGCCCACTCCGAGGCCAGCAACAGCAGGAAGGCGAGAGCGAAGTTCACGACGATCGTCGTCCCGGTGAAGAAGAAGTTCACCAGCGCATGCGACCACTTGTCGGAGCGGAACCGGATGAGCGGCCCCGCAGATTCCCAGAGCCAGAAGCAGGCGATCCCACCGGCCAGGATCAACGCGCGGTGCGCGGAGGGGATGCTACCGAAGTATGAGACGAGCGCGTCCATGCGGGGCGGGGTCGAGGGAGCGATCCGAGCGAACCAGTATTACGGCACGAACGCCTTCGGGACCAACTTCGCCGCCCAGAGCCCGGAATTGAAGTCGGTGAAGAGGACACGCCCCTTCCACGGCATCGCGTTCATCACGAAGGGGGCGTTCGGCGTGTAGCCGTCGGGATCGTACGGCTTGAAGACCGCGATCTCGCGATTCTGGTCGTAGAGATTCCCCAAGAGCTCACCCGAGACGTCCACCACCCGCACCCCGCCATCATAGTACGCCTGATAGAGCACATCGTCCTCGACGATGATGTCATGCGCGCCGTAGTCCTCGAGGTGGTAGCGCCCCACCGGGAGCGGCTTCATCGGATCGGTGAAGTCGACGATATGGGTGTAGCCACCCGAGGTCTGCGCCACCCCATTGCGCGGTGGCTTGCCGTCAGGGCCGGAGAGGGCGTAGGTGGTCCCCTCCCAGGTGCGTCCGCGCCGGCTCATCTCCTCATCCCCGATGAAGAGATAGGTGCGCCCGGTCTTCTGCTGGACATACGGATAGATCTCGTGCCCCGAGTTCACCGGGTACGTCGTGATGAGCTTCGGCTGCGCAATCGTCCCCCCGTACTTCCCGTTCCCCACATCGACGACGACCACACCGACCCCGCCCTGCGCCGAATAGGCGATCCCATCACGGACCCAGAGATCGTGGAGCCGGGCGTTCGGGTGGCGATACTCACTCACGTAGGTGGGCTTGTAGATGTCGCGCACATCGACGATCACGTACTTCGCGCCACCTGACACCGCGAAGAGGTAGTCATTGGTGGCGAACATGTTGTGCACGCCCCCGGTGAGCTCCTGCGTGAAAGTGCTCGCGATCTTGGGGTGCGCCGGGTCGGCGAGATCGAGGATCACGACCCCGTTCTGCCGGTTCGACGCCCCCTCGCGCGAGAGGACGCCATACCGCCCATCAGGGGAGACGGTCACATCGTTGATCGTGCGCGCATCGACCTTCACCGAATCGGTCTTGACGATCCGATCCATATCGGTGATGTCGAAGACCAACGCATACCCGTCCCCGCCCCAGGTGCCGACCAGCACATAGTCCCGCCCGTCCTTCCCCGTCCAGGGCCAGAGGTCGGAGGTGTGCGTGGTGTTGATCGTGCCACGGCTCGTGACCTGGATCCGCTGGCGCACATCGCGGGGCACCACCTGCAGCGAGGTCTGCGCCGTCACCCCCGCGCTCTGCGCGAAGAGGGTGTAGCGCCCCGGGTAATTCCCGGTGAATCGCTCGAACTGGACGATCCCCGCGCCACCGGGCAGCCCCGCCGGCGCAATCGAGTCATCGGGGACATAGCTGTACGTCCAGGTGATCGGCGCCCCGGCGACCGCACCGCCCTTCACGCTCTTGGCCACCGCGGTGAGATGCACCACATCCCCCGTGCGCACCTGGGACTCCTTGACGGTGATCTCGAGCGTCGCGATGGGATTCGCCGTCACGGTGATCGTGAGCCGCGCCGATGCCCCCTCCGCCTCCGCGACGATCGTCGTCGTCCCCGGGGCGACTGCCGTGACATCCCCAAAGCGGTTCACCGTCGCGACCTTCGCATCGGCGCTCCGCCAGATCGCGGTGAGTCCCGGGCGCTCGGAGCCATCGGCATGGGTCCCAGAGACCTTGAGGGGGACGGTGATCCCAGCATAGAGGGATCCCGCCGGCCCCGCGACCGTCAGCGTCGTCACCCGCGGCCAGGTCACCGAGACGGGGATCGCGAGGGTCACCGTGCGACCATCGGGATTCTGCACCATCGCAGTGGCCTCGAAGCGCCCCGCGGCGTTCGCGGTCACCGTCGAGTCGCTGAAGCGCACCGCGCGCGTCCCCGCCATCACCCGCACGAAGGCCTCGGGGAGCTCCCGCCCATCGGCGGCATACGCCCGCACCCGGAACGAGAGGGTCTCCCCGGCCTTGAGCGCGATCGCCGCCGGCTCGGCGACGAGACGCGCCACCGGCGGGGTGGTCCCCTGCTGGGCATCGAGCGCCACAGCGACCAGCGGGAGGGCGGTGACCACCGTGACGAAGAGGCGACAGAGGGTTAGCATTGGCCGGGCGGGGTGAGGGAGCGGAGATCGACCATCCAAAGGACGTGGAGGAGAGGATGCAGGTTCGGCGGAGAGGCCGCAATGGTGGATGGCTCCGGGCCCTCATGGTACTCACCGTGGTGATCGCCGCGGCGCTCCACGAGCGCCCACTCGAGGCCCAGTCTCGCACGGGCACCACCCCCACCCGCGCACCCGGGTCGTCCAGCGTCTACTACGTCTACGCCGGCGCCGAGAGCGCCGACAAGCTCTACCGCATCCGCTTCGATGGCCGGACCACCACCGTCGAACGCGAGATCCCGATCGGCGAGTTCGCCGCCGAGATGGAAGGGCCGCACGGCCTCGCGATCTCGGCCGATGGGCGCTTCCTCCACCTCACCACAGGGCATGGCTTCCCCGACGGCAAGTATTGGCAGTACGTGCTCGGCCCGGACACCCTCGCCGGCCCCGGCGTCCTCCTCGGCACCTTCCCCGCCTCGATCGACGTGACCCCCGATGGCCGGTACGCCTTCTCGGTGAACTTCAACCTGCACGGCGACATGGTGCCGTCGTCGGTCTCCGTGGTGCATGTGCCGAACTTGGTCGAGGTCGCGCGCATCGTGACCTGCACGATGCCGCATGGGAGCCGCGTCTCGCCCGACGGGCGCTTTCACTACAGCGCCTGCATGATGGATGACGAACTCGTGGAGATCGACACGCGCACGCAGCGCGTCTCGCGGCGCTTCCGACTTGCCAAGGGCTCGGAGGGCACGCTCCCGGCCGACGGCGGGGACATGCTCCAGATGTGGATCGACGGAGCGCGGCGCGTTTCCAAAGGGAAGACCGAGGACCCGGCGGAGGTCGGGTATGCCGCGATGGAGGGTCACACGCACGCGATGACCCCCGCCACCTGCTCACCGACCTGGGCGCAGCCCTCGGCGAATGGCGCGCGCATCTACGTGGCGTGCAACAAGGGGGATGAGATCCTCGAGGTCGATCATGCGAGTTGGACGATCACGCGGCGCTTCGCGACGGGGCGCGGCCCCTACAATCTCGGGGTGACCCCCGACGGGACGATGTTGATCGCGTCGATCAAACAGGGATCGCAGATCGAACTCTTCGATCTGGCCACCGGTCGATCGGTCGCACGGATCTCGGCGAGCACCACCCTCAGCCACGGCGTCGCGGTCTCGAGCGATTCGCGCTACGCCTTCGTGACGAGCGAAGGGGTCGGGGCCGCGCCGGGAAAGGTCGATGTGATCGATCTCCGGGCGCGCACCACGGTCGGGTCGGTCGACATCGGGCCGCAGGCGAGCGGGATCGCCTTCTGGAAGGTCGAGCGACCGTGACCCACGCCGGGTGGCGCGCGCGGCTCCTCTGCGGCCTCCTCGGGACGGCCATGCAGGCACCGGCGGCACAGTCCCTCACTGCAGCGGACTCGGTGCTGATCGGGCGGATCCTGATGGCCGAGGATCGGCGGGATACCACCGACGCCGCCCTCGCTGAGGGGCGACGACATGGCGATCCGCGTGTTCGTGTCCTCGCGGAGCGCGCGGTGGCACGGACGCGCGATCCGCGGTTCGCCGCGCGCGAGAGCCTCCCCCCGCTCCCACAGGGGCCGACCTGGGTGGAACCGGCCTGGCGGATCCGCGTCCGCCAGCTCCCCGCTCTGCGGGACGACTGTGCCGCGCTCCGGCTCGCCGCGGCGGACAGTGCCTGGCCGGTGCGTCTGCGCGCTGCGGACCTCGCGCGTGCCTCGTGCGCGACCGACACCGCCTTGGTCGCGACCTTCATCCGCTGGGTGGACCGCCGTCCGGCTCGCACCGACCGGCGGCGGCGTGGCGAGGTGAGTTGGCAGGGAGCGGCCCAGGGGATCGTCGCCGTCGCGCGGCTCGCGCCCGGGGAGGCCCGTCCACGGCTCGAGGCGCTCACCGACGATCGCCGCTGGCAGCTCCGCCGTGCCGCGGCCCGCGCCGCCGGCATCCTCCAGGACACGCTCCGGCTCCGGCGCCTCGCCACCGACCGCGACGACAATGTGGCGGAGACGGCGATCGAGTTGCTCCGGGCGCGCACCGCGCACGCCGATGACGCGATCTATCTCGCAGCCCTCACGCGCGATGGGGCGCAGGTGGTCCGCGCCGCCGCGATCGCGCTCAAGGGTTCGGTGCGATCCGACGTGGCGGACGCCGCGATGCGCCGCTACGCCCGCTTCGCCGCCCGCGGGAATGCCTCCGAGCGGGATGTGCGCCTCGCGTTGCTCGAGGCAGCAGGGCGCGACACGAGTGACGACCGCATCACGGGACCACCACGCACCCTTCCGCCGAACGCGGTCACCCTCGCCCTCGGCGACACCACGATCCTCCGTGTGACGATGGCGCGCACGAGTGGGGGCGGTACGTTCGACGTGCGGCTCCGTGGGGATGTGGCGCCGCTCATGGCAGCACGGATCGCCGCGCTCGCTGAGCGCGGCTACTATGACGGTCTCACCTGGCATCGTGTGGAGCACGACTTCGTGATCCAGGGTGGGAGCCCCGGCGCGAATGAGTACGTCGGGCACCCCCTCGCGCTCCGCGATGAACTCGGGACCGTCTCGCATCGGCGGGGAACGCTCGGGATGAGCACACGCGGACATGATACCGGCGATGCCCAATGGTTCGTGAACCTGCGCGATAATGCCCGACTCGATCGCGACTACACCGTCTGGGGCGAGATCATCCGCGGGATCGAGGTGGTGGATGGGATCCTCGAAGGGGATGTCATCGCGTCGATCCGGATGCGGCGCGGGCGCGGGGGCACGCCGCGGATCTAGAAGGTCACCTGCACCGTCGCGAGCCAGGTCCGCGCCGCCACCGGGAAGAGATAGCGTGTGGTCCCGTCGGTGTACCCCGCGGCGTAGGCGGCGGTGTTCAACAGGTTCTGACCCTGCAGACGCAGCCGCTGCCCCCCGATCGGGATCGCGAGATCCCCGTCGACCATGGTGAAGGCGGGCGTGATGAGGGCGGCGTTGCCATCGTTCGCGAGCGGGGAGTCCCCGACATGCCGGAGCCCGAGGATCCCCTCCCATCCGCGGCGTGGTTGCCAGATGGCCTGCAGGTTGGCGAGCACCGCCGGCGTCAGGACGGGACGCACATCGCGATAGATGATCCCGGAGGCCTCGTCCTCGTAGGCGGCGATCCGCGCGCGCATCGCCATGGCGTTCGCGCGGAGCGCGAGGGTGGGGGTCACCTGCATCGCGCCTTCCACCTCGACGCCGATGCGCGAGGAGCGATCGACGTTGCGACGGAGCTGGCTCCCCGTGATGGCGATCGCGCCGATCGGGGCGATCTCATCGCGGAAGGCCATGGCAAAGACGTTCACCTGTAGCGTAGTGGTGCCACGGGTCAGACGGGCGCCGAGCTCGAGGTCGGTGAGGCGCTCAGGCTTTACCTGCGAGAGGGGGAGGAGCTCGGCGGCCGCCGCCGCATCGAGATCGTCGGCGCCGGCGAAGAGATCGGTGCGCGTCGGCTCGCGCCCCGCCTGCCCGAGCGAGGCGAAGAGTGCGAGATCGGAGCGTGCCTGCCAGGTCACGCCGACCTTGGGATTGACGAAGGTCCAGTCGATCCGTGGATCAGCGAAGGCACTCCCCGGCGTCGGGCGATATCGGAAGGCGGCACGACGGAGCTGGAGATCACCATTCACCTCCACCGTACCCAGCTGACGGCTCACCTTCACGAACCCGCTCTGCTCCTGCTTGAACCCGGTGTTGTCATAGAGCCGCGTCTCGAGATCGGGGCGAATCTTGAGGTGGTGATCCCGCGC
Source organism: Gemmatimonadota bacterium (assembly GCA_041178365.1). GTDB lineage: Bacteria > Gemmatimonadota > Gemmatimonadetes > Gemmatimonadales > Gemmatimonadaceae > Pseudogemmatithrix. The sequence continues at coordinate 14,326 of JBEGVM010000123.1, forward strand.
ATAGTCGCTGAGATGGATCCCAGCGGCGACGTCCGCACCACGCACCCGCCACGTCAGCGTGGAGAGGAGCCCCACCCATCCGTGATCGAGATTGAAGTTCAGCAGGTCACCCGCATCCACATCGTAGGCGCCACCGGCCGCGTTGCGATACACCGTGGTCGTGAGGGCTGCAGTGGAGCCGACGCTCCGCGTGTGCTGCACACTCGCCATCGCCTGCCAGAAGTCATCCCGCTCGTCGGGAGACATCGGATTGAACCGTCGGTCACGCCGGAGGTCCTCCTCGCTCGCGGCGTAGTAGGCCAACTGCATCTTCGAGCGGCCCGCGAATCCGGTGAACTTCAGCACATCCCGTGCACCAAACCATCCCGCACTCACGAAGGCAGAGCGGGACCGATTCCCAGAGCGCTCACGATACCCCTCGGTCTCCTGTCCAGAGATTCGTGCATAGGCCGCGACGCCGCGGTGGAGCCCCGTCGCGGCCTCGACACTCACGCGATGGGTCCCCCACGATCCCGAGGTCACCTGTACCTCGCGGAAGGCGGGGGTGGTCGCGAGCGGGAGCGATTCGAAACTCAGCGAGCCGGCGAATCCCGCCGGCCCGAAGGCACTCGCCCCCACGCCACGCTGCACCTGCACCGACTGCATCGAGTTCATGAAGTCGGGGACATTCGAGAAGTAGAGGACCTGATCCTCTGGGTCATTGAGTGGGACGCCGTCGACGGAGATCGCGAGGCGCGTCTGATCGATGCCTCGCAGGCGCAGCGAGGAGTACCCGCTGAAGGTCCCCGCGTCAGAGGCCGCCGTCACGCCGGTCAGTCCCTGCAAGGCGAGCGGCGCATCCTGCCCCACGTAGGTCCGTTCGATGGTGGCGCGGTCGAGTGTCGACTGCGAGGTGGGGGCGGTCCCCCCACGACGCGTGGCACGGATCACGACGGCCTCGAGGGTGTCGCGGGGCGCCTGCGCGTCCACCGAGAGTACGAGGATGCACTGGAACAGCGCCGAGACCGACGCAGCGACACGCCATCCACACATCTACGCGACTCCTCACACGATGTCCCGTCGGGATCGCGGTGCTCGTGCCTCCCCCATGGGACGCCATCGAGTCACGCCGCGCTCCCTACGCCGGTCTGAACCGGGTCAGGTTCCAAGGGACTGTCTCAACTCCGCTTCGGAGTACCCCTGGCGGCTTACGTCTGAAGGAGTAATCAGGGCGCATGGGCTGGCGCCAGCCCCACCCTCACCGTCGGAACAGGTACGAGGCCTTGAGGAAGAAGACGTCCTGCTCGCGAATCACGCGGGCGAGGTGGAAGGACTTCGGCTCCGTGAGGCGCGACCCGTACCCGACATACACTACGGTGCCGGGGACCGGAGTATAGGCGACCAAAAGGTCGCCTCGAAGACTGTTCCGCGTCGTCGACTCGGCGCGGGTGAAGAGCCCGGCCGCGTTCCGCAGCAGCAAGGGATATCCGGTGCGGCCATCATCGCGCAGCGCATCGGTGAAATCGGCGAAGTACTCCCCGATCCCTCGCACGAAGAGAAATCGTGAGAGCTGATACTCCACCTTGAGCCGCGGGTTGCGGACCAGCCCAACGAGCGACCCATCGGAGACACGGACATATTCTTGCAGTTGATAGGTCCCATCGATCCGGAGTCGCTCAGTGGGCCGCGCGTTGATGGTGAGCTGCGCATACCAGATGTGCGCGGAGCTCCACTCAAAGAAGTTCTCGTCGATGCCGCGCACGAAGAACGCCGAGGCCTGCCAGCGTGGGTATCGCGGCGTCCCGAGCCGGAGCACATAATCGCGATTGGGAAGGCGCGGGGTCCCGACGAAGGGGAGAGTGTCACGCCCCCCCGTCGTGTTTGGCGCATCGATCCGGTAGCGGGGAGCGTAGTAGGTGGGGTCGTACCCGAACGTCTCCAAGAGCAGGGATCCACCAACGGTCCATCCCCCGCGGAAGGTGAGATCCCCGTTCAGATGAAACTTCTTGTCCCGCGCATCACCACGCTGCAGGAAGCGATCGTAGTTCCAGAGCGCATCGAGGAGGACCCCCGCGGTCGCAGATTCAACACGCGCCCCACGACCGCCGAACCAGGTCAGGCGCGGACTGAGCGTGGCCTGCGTCTCCCCCGCGCGGGAGATGAATCCGCTCCGCGTGATAAAGCGTGGGGAAACCGCCCGAAAGCTCGAGCGGAGCCCGAAGGCACGACCATCCCGCGCCCCGGTCACCTGGAGGAGAGGGGAGGTATTGACCTCCCCCGTGCTCGCGCGATCACTGGCGAGTGCGAGCTGTCCGGTCGCGGACCAGAGCGGGGTTAGGACGGCACGCCCATCGACGCTCATCACCCGGTTCACGGCCTCCCCCTCCGCACGCTGCGTGTAGGTCAGCGCGAGGCGCGACTGCGTGCCAAGATCCCTGGCGAGGCGGAGGATCTGAAAGGTGGGGCGATCGCTCCCAGACCGTGATGAGGTGGGATCGTCCATCGCGGAGAGGAAGGCAACGTTGGTCCCACCGATCTTTCCGGCGACCTTCGCGGCGCCCTCCGGACGCACGATGCGCCGCGTGTAGACCAACCCGTTCGGCGTCTGAAACTGTTCGATGCCGTCGATGAAGAAGGGGCGCCGCTCGGGAATCAGGATCTGGCGGCGCGGGTCGAAGTTCACCTGCCCCGCGTCGGCCTCCACCTGGGAGAAGTCGGGGTTCAGGGTCGCATTGAAGGTGAGGTTGTTGGTGAGTCCCATCCGGACGTTGCCCCCCACCTGCCCGCGGCCCGTGCCATACCCCCATCGCGCCGCCTGCGGCGCCCCGTCCCAGCGATCCGTGAGCTCGGGCGTGACATCGAGGACGAGCCCGCGCCTCAGCTCCCGGAGCCCCACCAGGGTCCCCGACTGCGCAAGGAACGAGGCCCGCCCTCGTTCAGCGGGTACCCAGCTATCCTCGTGATTCGCGTGCTGTACGCGCCGGACGACGTTGAGCCCCCAGGTTTGCTCGACCCCCGGCTGAAAGCGCAGGCTCTTGAATGGGACGCGGATCTCCACCTCGTACCCGAAAGGGGTCACCCGACCCTTCGATTGGAAGACGTAGTCCTGCGACAGGTCAGCGATCTCTCGGCCGGCGGTCCCTGAGGAGAGGAACCCCCCGCTCGCCCGGTTGCCCTGCTCCACGAGACTCCCATCCGCTTGGATGCCGAGCGGATTCACCGCGAGCATCGTCGCCTGCCGCCCATCGTTGAAGGTGCCGAGGAGGAGTTGGATATGATCGTCCGCGAGGATGCGGTCCCGATCGGCGAGGGTGGCAATCACCGCCGAGCTACCGTGCGCTTCGTACGCACGGATCCCGAAATGGATCGCCGTGGCCGAGTGCCAGATGAGGACCTCGGTGCTGTCGGCGGCCGCGATGCCGTCCTGCGGAGAGAACTGCGAGAAGCCGGTCAGCAGGGCGGCGCGGCGCCACACGTCCTCATCGAGTTGGCCGTCGACAGTGATCACCGACTCGACGCGAGGGGGACGGACGGCGGTCTCTCCACGACGGCCATGATGGACGAGCGAATCGCTGGCGAACGTCGCGGCGAGGAGGACCCATGCGGCAAGCGGCATGCGGAAGCTTGCCCCATTCCCGCCCCAAGTGACAACATTGCGGAGTCCGGCCTGCCCATCCTGGTCCCTCGCCACACCTCGGCATGACGCTCTCTCGCCGCTCCCTCCTCCAGCTCGCCGGCCTCGCGGCCCTCCCCGCCCTCGTCCACGCCGATGAGCCCGCGGTGACGCAATGGACCGAGGCGCTCCTCCGCCGCGCCATCGAGGACCCGCCGCGCTTCTTCACCGCCGACGAACGCGCCCTCGTGCGCACCATCGCCGATGGGATCCTCCCCCGCACCGACACCCCAGGCGCGCTCGACGTCGGCGTCCCCGCCTTCGTCGAGATCATCGCCGGGGAATGGATGGAACCGAAGGATCGCGACGCCTTCCGCGCCGGACTCGCCGCCCTCGACGCCCGCGCCCTCGCGATGTACGGCGCCCGCTGGCCCGCGCTCGATCCCGTCCAGCGCGACGGCGAACTGCAATGGGGAGAGAGCTCCGTCGACGCGACCACCGAGGCGAA
>JBEGVM010000124.1:0-5938 GCA_041178365.1 Gemmatimonadota bacterium
CACGGTGGATGTGAACAACAACCCGGCGAACCCGGTGATCAACGTCCGCTCCTTCGGAGAGGACCCCGATCGCGTCGGGGCGATGAGTGCCGCCTTCGTGGAGGGGGTGCAGTCCGCCGCGGTGATGGCGACGGTGAAGCACTTCCCGGGACACGGCGACACCGACACCGACTCGCACCTCGCGCTCCCGATCGTCGGGGCGACGCGGGCGCGCCTGGACAGCGTGGAGCTCCGGCCGTTCCGGGCGGCGATTGGGGCCAACGTCGCGGCAGTGATGAGCGCGCACATCGCGCTCCCCGCGATCTCCAAGGATTCGACCCCTGCCACGTTGGTCCCGGCGATCTTCCAGTCGCTGCTCCGTGACACGCTGCAGTTCCGTGGTCTCGCGGTCACCGATGCCATGGACATGCGCGGGATCGGTGCTGGGTATGGGCTCGAGGAGAGCGTCGTGAAGGCGGTCCAGGCGGGGGCGGACATCCTGTTGATGCCGGCTGACGTGAACGCGACCATCAACGCCGTCTCCGCCGCGATCGAGCGGGGGGAGATCTCCCGCGGGCGCATCGATGCCTCCGTGCGGCGCATCCTCGAGTACAAACTCCGCACCGGGGCGATCCAGCGTCCGATCGTCGACCTCGACTCCCTGCGGGAGATCGTCGGGTCGGCGACGCACCGTCGGACGGCGCAGCGAATCGCCGACGAGGCGATCACCCTGCTCCGCAACGAGGCGTCCCTGATCCCGCTCGCACGCGCCGGACGGACGGTGATCCTCACCTTCGGTGGCGAGAACGACATCGTCGCGGGCCGGACCTTCGCGGCCGACCTGCGCGCCGCGCTCCCAGAGAGCCGCATCGTGCGGATCAATCCGACGACCTCCCGCGCCCGCCTCGACTCCCTCGTACGGCCGGGCGAGCGCGTGGTGCTCGCCACCTTCATCCGCACCATCGAAGGGGAGGGACGCTTCGCCGTCGGGCAGCAGACCGCCCGCTGGATCGACTCCATCGCTCGCGTGCAGCCCACCATCGTCGTCGCCTTCTCCAATCCCTATGTGATCCGCGAGTTCCCCTCCGTGCGGCACTACGTCGCGGCGTTCGGTCGGGGGGACGGGATGGAGCGCGCGGCGGTCCAAGCGCTCACCGGGCGGATCCCCTTCCGAGGCCGTTCACCGATCACCCTCCCGGGGCTCTTCCGCGTCGGCGATGGGATCGTGGCGGCGACGGTAGTCCCCGCCCCAGCGTCCACCCTCTCCCTCGCGGACTCCGTCCAGCGCGTGCTCGACCGCGCCGTGCGTGACTCCGTGACACCCGGCGCGATCGCCGTGATCGGGACGCGCACCACGATCCTCGCACAGGTCAGCGCGGGGCGGATCGATTGGGCCGCCGATGCCCCAGCGCCCTCCGCCCAAACCCTCTGGGACCTGGCCTCACTCACCAAGGTGGTCGGCCTGACCTCGGCCGTGATGCAGCTCAGCGAACAGGGGAAGATCGAGCTCGACGCCCCCGTGCAGCGCTATCTCCCCGAGTGGCAGGGGCGCCACAAGGCACGCGTGACGGTGCGGCATCTCCTCACCCACTCCTCCGGTCTCGCCCCCTTCATCCAGCTCTGGAAGCGCACCACCTCCGCCGATTCAGCACGGGCCATCGTCCTCGCCGCGCCCCTCGACACCACCCCGGGGGCAAAGATGGTCTACTCCGACCTCGGCGCGATCCTGCTTGGGCTGATCGTCGAGCGGGTGAGCGGGGAGCGGCTCGATGCCTATCTCGCGTCGCATGTCTTCGGGCCCCTCCAGATGCGGGACACGCGCTTCACCCCGCCGACGTCGCTCGCCGCGCGCATCGCCCCGACCGAACGCGACCCGTGGCGGGGTCGTCTCGTGCGCGGCGAGGTCCACGATGAGAACGCCTTCTTGCTGGGAGGGGTCTCTGGTCACGCGGGGCTCTTCTCCTCCGCCGCCGACCTCACCCGGTTCGCGCAGATGTACCTCAATGGGGGCACGCTGGACGGCGTGCGCGTCCTTCGCCCGGAGACCATCGAGGCCTTCACCCGCGTCCAATACGCCGAGTTCTCCAATCGCGCCCTCGGCTGGGAGACCCCGACGGGGACCAATTCCGCAGGCCGGTTGATGCGGCGCCCCGCCTTTGGGCACACCGGATTCACGGGGACCTCGCTCTGGATCGACCCGGTCAACGACCGGTTCGTCATCCTCCTGACCAATCGGGTGAATCCGACCCGGGAGAACTCGCGGATCGGGCCGGTCCGGACCACCGTGGCCGACCTCGCCCTGACCCTCGGGACGGGGGCCACCGCACGGACCGTCAGCAGCCCCTGAGGAAACTTGTCCCCCCTCGGTTCGGCATCCATATTCAGGGGGTAGATGTCTTGGTCGCCGTCGGCGACCCCACCTTCAGTCGCGGAGGAACGCGATGAGCACGATGAACGCCACCGAAGTCATGGTCACCATCACCCCGGCCGCAGTGACCGAGGTGCAGAAGTTCATGAGCGCCGAGAACGTCACCCCAGAGGTCGGCGGGCTCCGCGTGAGCGTACAGCCCGGCGGGTGCTCGGGCTTCAAGTACAGCCTCCTCATCGAGGACAAGCCGGCCGAGGACGACACCCTCCTCGCGCAGGCCGGATTCAACGTCTTCGTCGATCCCTTCTCGATGCAGTACCTGAATGGGGTCATCATCGACTACGTCACCTCGATGCAGGGCTCGGGCTTCACCTTCAAGAACCCGAACGCCACCGGCGGGTGCGGCTGCGGCAGCAGCTTCTCGGCGTAAGCGCGGCGTGATAGCTGGCCCGATGCGTCGCTGCGGGCCAGCGTGATCGACAGAGGCCCGTGCCCCCAGCAGGGGGGCACGGGCCTCATGACTTTCCCCTTCCCTCTCCCCATGTCGGAACGCATCCCCACCCGAGTCCTTCCTGACCACGCCGAGCTCGCGCGCGAGGTCGCCCACCGCATCGCCGCGGTGATCCGCGAGCGCAACGCCGAGGGCCGCATCGCCGTGCTAGGGCTCGCCACCGGGTCCACCCCCATCGGCGTCTATCGCGAACTCGTGCGGATGCACCGCGAGGAGGGGCTCTCCTTCGCGCAGGTCGCGACCTTCAATCTGGACGAGTACCTCCCGATGGAGCCGGAGAGCCCGCACGCGTACCACCGGTTCATGTGGACGCACCTCTTCTCACACATCGACATCGATCCCCGCCATGTGCACCTGCTCGACGGTCGGGTGAGCGGCGCAGCGATCGAGGCGCACTGCGCGGCCTACGAGGCGGCGATCGCGGCGGCCGGGGGGATCGACTTCCAGCTGCTCGGGATCGGGAAGACGGGGCATATCGGCTTCAACGAGCCGGGATCGGGGCTGGACAGCCGGACGCGGCGGATCCATCTCGATCGGATCACGCGGCGTGATGCGGCGAGCAGCTTCTTCAGCGAGCGGCATGTGCCGCATGAGGCGCTGACGATGGGGGTCGCGACGATCCTTTCCGCGCGCGAGATCGCGATCCTCGCCACGGGGGAGCACAAGGCGGCGATCGTCCGTCGGGCGGTCGAAGGGGAGGTCGATCTCGGGGTGCCCGCGACCTTCCTGCAACGACACCCCAACGCGCGGTTCTATTGTGACGCGGCGGCCGCAGCCGACCTCACCCGCGTGGCCACGCCCTGGCTGGTGGACAGCGTCCAGTGGACACCCGAGCTCGAGACGCGGGCAGTGATCTGGCTCTCCCAGACCGTCGGGAAGGCGATCCTCAAGCTGAGCGAGACCGACTACGAGGAGCATCGGCTCTCGGGACTGCTCGCGCGGCATGGTGGCTCGACCGGCACCGTGAATGGCGATGTCTTCCTCGATCTGGTAGGGCGGATCCGCGGCCGCACCAAGCTCCCCAAGGGGGCGCGCGTCCTCTGCTTCTCCCCGCACCCCGACGACGATGTGATCTCGATGGGCGGGATCCTCCGCAAGTTGGTGGAGAATGGGAATGCGATCACCGTCGCGTACATGACCAGCGGGAACATCGCGGTCTTCGATCATGACGTACGGCGGCACCTCGATGTGCTGCGGCGCATCGCCTCGGAGCGGCATCTTGCCGCCAGCGAGATGGATGCGTATGCGGCGCGACTCCTCGACACGATGGCCACCAAGGCCCCGGGCACCCCGGACGACGCCGAGGTCGCCGACCTCAAACGGATCATCCGTGAGTCCGAGGCGATCTCCGGGCTCGAGGCGATGGGACTCGACGCCTCGCATGCGCGCTTCCTCGATCTCCCCTTCTACCGCACGGGGACGATTGAGAAGCGCCCGATCGGGCCGGAGGATGTCGCGATCGTCGAGCGTCTCATCCAGGAACTCCGCCCGCACTACATCTTCGTCGCCGGTGACCTGAGCGATCCGCACGGCACGCATCGTATGTGCAAGGACGCGATCGATGCGGCGCTCGCACGCTGCTATCCGAACCGGCCACGGGGGCCGCAACATCCGGCGCCCGAGATCGCTGGGGACGACGACCACCCGATCACTCCCGAGGTCTGGCTCTACCGCGGCGCCTGGCAGGAGTGGCCGATCCATGAGGCCACCTGGCTCGTCCCGCTCTCAGGCGACGAACTCCGTCTCAAGATCCAAGCGATCTTCAAGCACCAATCGCAGAAGGACTCCGCCCCCTTCCCGGGGCAGGACGAGCGGGAGTTCTGGCAGCGCGTCGCGCAGCGCAACACGGGGACCGCCGACCTCCTCAACGGACTCGGCCTCGCCGAGTACAACGCCATCGAGGCCTATGTCGTCGACTGAGTACGCCGCTTTTACCCCGCTCGATTGGGTGATCCTCATCGTCTACCTCGCGGGGACCACCGCACTCGGCATCTGGCTCGGGCGCGGGCAGAAGGATGCCAAGGATTACTTCGTCGCGGGCGGGACGATCCCCTGGTGGGCCGTGCTCTTCTCGATCGTCGCGACCGAGACGAGTGCGCTGACCTTCATCTCGATCCCGGGGCTCGCCTATCTCGGAGACTTCACCTTCTTGCAGGTCGCGACCGGCTATCTGATTGGACGGATCGTCATCGCGTACACGCTCCTGCCCAAGTACATGGATGGCGAGTTGGTGACGGCGTATTCGTTGCTGGAACGTCGGTTCGGGACCGCCACACGGCGCTTCGCCTCGGTGACCTTCATGTTCACGCGCGCCTTCGGCGATTCGGTGCGCGTCTTCGCGACGGCGATCCCCATCGCGCTGATCCTTGGGCCCATCGTCCCCGCGGCGTATCTCACTCCCGTCTCGATCCTCGCGCTCGGCGGCACGACGCTGCTCTATACCTACCATGGCGGGATGCGCGCGGTGGTCTGGACCGATGTGATCCAGACCGGGGTGTATCTGCTCGGTGGCCTCGGCGCGGTCTACCTCATAGGCCAAGGGGTGGATGGGGGCTGGGGGGCGATCCTCGATCGCGCGGGAGCGGCAGGCAAATTGCGACTCATCGATCCCTCGCTCGGGCTGGATAAGCCACACACCCTGCTCGGCGGACTCCTCGGTGGCGCTTTTCTCTCGGCGGCCTCGCATGGCGCGGACCAGATCATCGTGCAGCGCCTGATGGCCTCGAGCTCGTTACGTGATGCGCGACGGGCGCTAATCGGGAGCGGGATCGGCGTGATCTTTCAGTTCTCCCTGTTTCTATTGATCGGCGTCGGGCTCTGGGCCTTTTACGAGGCGCGGGTCTTCCCCACACCTGACAAGATCTTCCCCACCTTCATCGTCGAGGAGATGCCCCCGGGGATGACGGGGGTGGTCATCGCGGCCATCCTCGCGGCGGCGATGAGCACGATCTCCGGCTCCATCAATGCGCTCTCCGCCGCGACGACGCACGACCTTTGGGTCCCACTCCGCGGTCGAGGGGCGGACCCTGCCACGCTGCTCCGGGTCTCGAAGCGCTTCACGTTGATGTGGGCGGCGATCC
>JBEGVM010000125.1:0-3215 GCA_041178365.1 Gemmatimonadota bacterium
GGTATCTGTATGCCAGTCATAGCAGCGTCGTAAGCGCCGCGAATATCGCCGATCGTGTGCCTGCAGAGTGAGGACCGGAGGAGTGCCACTGCGCGTTCCGGCGGATGATGGGTCGTGGTAGCGGCGCTCTCGAACGCCCAAAGCGCTCGCTCGGCAAGGCCGCCTTCGTACAGGGTGTCTCCGGCGGCGATTAATGCATTAAAAGCACGATCGAAAGCGCCGCCTTGTGCGAACAGGGCTGCGGCATGAATGCCTGCCTCCGGTGCGCGGCGCGTGCTTAGCTGGGTCGTTAAGAACTCCGCTGCACGGATTCGCTGATGGGCGGTGGTCGAGCGGGGCCGGTGCGACTCAAGGGCAGCGGCCCAGCATTCGTGTACCCTGAGAATGCCCCGCGAATCGAGGCGAACAACTCCCTCGTTCTCAAGGGTGGACAGGATGCGGTTGTATTCGCGCGGTGATATTGCTGAGGCTTCGCGAGACGCAGTGAGACTTGCAAACGACCCTAAGTAGACGATGTTCTCTAGGACCAGTACGCAATCCTCTGAGAATCCCCGAAATGCCGCTGAGAGACTTACGTCGAGCGAGGACGGCAGAGACTCCAGCGATCCTCCGGAGAGTACGTGTGCTGCGAGCGCGTGCGCAAAGAGCGGATTGCCGGCGCTCGTCCGTGCGATCTGCGATAGCACGGCGGTTTCGCGGTGTATGGACCCTTCGAGCAGCGCCCTGGTCAGTGCTAAGGTCGACGAGTCGTCTAATGGCTGTAGGCGTAATATCTCGAGAGAGCTGCGTTGTTCCTTTATCCACTCTTCGAGAACCTGTGTTTCAAGGGAGCGTGCCGTGAGTATGAGTCGCAGCCGCGAGGCATCGGCCCCGAGGGTGGCGCGCCAAGGCAGTGAGCGTTCTGGGTGCGCGAGGTGATGTACGTCTTCGAAGACGATTAAAACGCGACCCTCGGACGAGACAGCATTGAGGGCAGCGGAGAGTGCGTTGAGCAGCGCGTCGTCCGCTATCGCTGCCGGGTGGGGCAAGCCGATGAAGTGCGTTGCCGTATCGTCTTTCTCCAGTAATCGTAGTGCCTGCATTGCGGACGGTGATACGGCCGCACATCCGGGCGCTTCGATGAGCTGCTTTGCGAATGACCGAACTCCACTTAGTTCAGTCGAGCTATCTTTCCGATAGCATGGCGCGTAGATAACCGTGAAACCTCTCAGCGATGCCGCGTCGGCAATCTCAGCGGCTAAGCGAGATTTGCCGCTCCCGGCTGCACCCTGAATCACGAACTGGCGGCTTCCGCTCTCCTCGCTAGGACGTTGAAGGAATGCGAGTGCTTTGCGAAGCTCAGTCTCTCGCCCAATGATCTGTGCGTGGTTGCCCGGGGCGATCGCAGTTTGTGAGTTCCCCCCCACAATCCGCTTCCGCAATACCCGCGCCGGCAGCCCGATCCGGTCTGCCTTCTCCCCGAGCTCCCGCAGATACCCGTCCAGCAGCTCGAGCGCCCGGGCCTTCGACCCCTGCATCACCATGCTCTCCGCCAACCCGAGCGTCGCTTCCTCGTTCAGCGCATCATGGCGGAGCACGTGCAGCGCCCACTCCTCGAGGTCCCGCCAACGCCCCTCGCGACGCGCCGCCGAGAGGTGACGGAGTGCGGCGCGCCGCAGCTGCGACCGCACCCGCGCTTCCATCGCGTCATACCACTCGCGGTAGGCTTCCGAATGGTCCATCGCGCCGCCGGCGATGCGCTCTCCCCCGGCCCGGACCATCGCCGCGGGCGCATCAAGCTCCCACCCGTCCCGCAGCACCTCCCGCACGTCGCAGTGCACCGCCGCCTCGGGGAGATGCACCGCATCCCCGGCGTCGAACAGCGGGAGTCCCATCTGCCTCAGACGATACAGCATCTGGCGTAGCGAATGGCGCCCCTTGGTCGGGGCGGCATCGCCCCAAAAGAGGGCGATCAGCTCGTCGCGCGGGATGTACTCCCCGGCGCGGAGGCAGAGCTGGAACGCCAGCGCGAAGAGCCGGTCGCTCGCCGGCGTGATGACGGCGTCGCCCACTCGGATCTCGGCGTGACCGAGTCCGATGGCGTGGACTTGCGGGGTGATCGGGGGGGACGTCACGGCTCCATCCTCCATCATCCACGTCACTCGGGCGTCATCCTTCGGGTCCCTGCCCGCCGGGACCGCCCGGGGCTCAGGCCGTCCGGCCGCGACCCCCGAGCGCGAGGATCGACTCGATCCCCACCCCCTCCGCCTCCGCCTGGAAGTTCAGCACCACACGGTGCCGCAGCACACTGAACGCGACGGCATCCACATCCTCCAGATCCGGCACCGAGCGGCCGTCCATCGCCGCCCGCGCCTTCGCGGCGAGCACGAGGTTCTGTCCGGCCCGGGGCCCCGCCCCGAACGCGACGTACTTCCGCACCGCCGGCGACGCCTCGGGCTCCTTCGGCCGCGTCGCCCGCGCCAACCCCACCGCGTACCGCACCAGCGAGGGCGGCGCGGGGAGCCGGCGCACCAACGCCATCATCTCCCGCAGCTGGTCCGCGCTCATCACTGGCGTGATCTCCCCACCGGCGACGCCGGTGGTGCTCGACACGATCGCCTCCTCCTCCTCCATCGTCGGGTAGCCGATCCGCAACTCGAACATGAACCGGTCGAGCTGCGCCTCGGGGAGATGGTACGTCCCCTCCTGCTCGATGGGGTTCTGCGTGGCGAGCACGAAGAACGGGTTCGGGAGCGTGTACGTCTTCCCCGACACGGTGACGGTCCGCTCCTGCATCGCCTGCAGCAGCGCCGCCTGCGTCTTTGGCGGGGCGCGATTGATCTCGTCGGCCAGCACGATGTTCCCGAACACGGGGCCCTTCGCGAAGACGAAGGCGCGACGCCCCGTCCCGTGATCCTCCTCGAGCAGCTCGGTCCCCGTGATGTCGGCCGGCATCAGGTCGGGGGTGAACTGAATCCGGCTGAACTCCATGTCGAGCGCTTGGGCGATCGTCTGGATGAGCAGCGTCTTCGCGAGACCGGGCACGCCCACGAGGAGCACGTGGCCCCCAGCGAGGATCGCGGCGATCATGTTGTCGACGACGGCGTGCTGGCCGACGATGCGACGGCCGATCTGGGCGGCGATCTCCCCCCGCGCGCGGGCGAGCGGCGCGAGAAGGTCGAGATCGCGGGAGTCCGTGGTGGACACAGGCAGTTCCGGGACGAGGGTCGGTCGGA
>JBEGVM010000126.1:0-5701 GCA_041178365.1 Gemmatimonadota bacterium
GCGGGGACGCTGATCTCCGCGATCCTGTACCTCTTCCGCGCCGGCTTCCGCACCACGATCTACCGCGCAGCCGAGGCGATGACGGTCTTCGCCGTGATGACGGCCGGGCTCTTCCCGATCATCCATATCGGGCGCCCGTGGAAGTTCTTCTGGCTGATCCCCTATCCCAACTGGCGACTCCTCTGGCCGAACTTCAAGTCGCCGCTCGTCTGGGACGTCTTCGCGATCACGACCTACCTCACGATCTCGACGACCTTCCTCTTCGTCGGGTTGATCCCCGACATCGCGGTCCTCCGGGATCGTGAGACCAATCCGATCCGTCGCAAGATCCTTGGCTTCCTGAGCTTCGGCTGGCGCAACACCGAGCGGGAGTGGCGCCATTTCGCCCGCGCCTATCTCTTCCTCGCGGCCTTCTCCACGCCGCTGGTGCTCTCGGTGCACTCCGTCGTGTCGTTCGACTTCGCCATGGGCATCGTGCCCGGCTGGCACACGACGATCTTCCCGCCCTACTTCGTGGCCGGTGCGATCTTCTCGGGCTTCGCGATGGTCTGGACGATCATCATCCCGATGCGCCGTTGGTTCGGGCTCCGCCACTACGTGACGCTGAATCACCTCGACGCCTCGGCGAAGATGGTGCTCTTCACCTCACTCGTCGTGGGCTTGGCCTACATGATCGAGTTCTTCATCGCGTGGTACGGAGGCGTACAGTACGAACAGGATTACTTCTGGAATCGCGTGTTCGGGCAGTGGTGGTGGGCGGCGTGGATCATGCTCACCTGCAACATGATCCTCCCGCTCTCGCTCTTCTCGCAGAAGCTGCGGCGCAACCCGACGTGGCTCTGGGTCCTCTCGATCTTCATCAACATCGGGATGTGGTTCGAGCGGTTCGTCATCGTGGTGCCCTCGCTCTCGCATGACGTGGAGCCGTGGCAGTGGTCGTCCTACATGCCGACCTGGGTCGACTACGGCCTCTTGATCGGGTCCTTCGGTTGGTTCTTCATGTGGTTCCTCCTCTTCGTGAAGCAGTTGCCGGTGATGGCGCTCGCGGAGATCAAGGAGATCATCCCACCGAAGCTGAAGCACACCCATTCGCACGGGGGGCACTGAGATGCGCGGCATGTTAGGGGTCTTCTCGGAGCTCGACAGCACGGTGGAGGCGATCGAGGAGCTCAAGCAGCGGAAGCTGGGGGACCTCACGGTCTTCTCGCCGACCCCACGGCATGAGCTCGAGCACGCCGTCCATCCGCCGATGAGCGGGGTGCGCAAGTTCACGCTGATCGGCGCCCTGAGCGGGGTCTGCTTCGGCTTCTGGCTCGCGATCTGGGGCTCGAACTACTGGCCGCTGGTCGTCGGGGGCAAGGCGATCTCGACCTGGTTGCCCTACGTGGTCTTCGGGTTCGAGGTGATGGTCATGGTCGGGGCGCTCTCGACCGTGTTCGGGATGTTCTTCCTTGCGGGGATCCCGCGCCTGACCATGACGGTCGGGTACGACCCCCGCTTCAGTCATGGCAGCTACGGGATCTTCTGCGAGTGCGCGCCCGAGCAGCTGGTCGAGGCCGAGTCGATCCTGCGCCGTCATGGTGCGGTGGAGGTGCGCGGTGAGAAGTGATCGGATGACGCTCTCGCGGGTGGCGCTGCTGGTCGCGGCCCCGCTCCTCCTCTCGGCGTGCACGCAAGAGGAGTGGCTGACCGACATGAAGCAGCAGCCCTCGGTCGGCACCTGGCAGATGTTCACCCTGACGGACACCGCCGCCGGGGAGAAGACCCCGTTCCGCGGGAATCCATCGGGGTCGGTCCCGACCACGGGGACGATCCTCGCGGGGTGGCAGGTCTCGTACCAGCCGCTGCCGCAGGTGATCGACTCGATGTCGGGATTGGTGAATCCGGTCCCCGTCGACGCGCGGTCGCTCGAGAACGGGCAGAAGCTCTACCAGATCAACTGCGCCGTCTGTCATGGTGACGTCGGCGACGGGAAGGGGGGGCTCGCCCAGCTCAACCCGAACTATGCCTTTGCGCCGAGCCTGATGACCGAGTCGGCCCGCGGCCGCACGGATGGCTATCTCTATGGGATGCTTCGCAATGGCCGCGGGTTGATGGCCTCCGCGAATCGGATCCCTGAGGTGATGCGCTGGGATGTCGTGAATTATGTCCGTGGCCTCCAGGGCCAGCATCTGGTCGCCACGGGCCCGGTCGGTTTCCCGGGGCAGACGGGCAGCGCGCTGCCGGGTCATTCGGTGGTCGGTCCGACGGTGCCGGCGAAGTTCGTGAAGCCGAGCGTCGAGGGGATCGTCGAGAAGAAGAAGGCCGAGGGTGAGTCGCATGGGGCGGCCGCTGGCAAGGCGGACGCTGGCCACAATGGAGGTCACGAATGAGCGGTCAGTACCATTACTCCCCGCCGCGCGACCAGCTCGTCGGGGTGCTCAAGACCAAGGAGATGCCGGCGGGGCTGAAGAAGGCCGCGCTTGGGCTGGCGGTGTTCGGCCTCGGGCTCTTCGCCTTTGGCGCCGCGACCGGCGAGGCCCGCGCCTGGCAGGCCTTCCTCGTGAATTGGCTCTTCTTCACCACGATCGCCTCGGCGGGTGTGATGTTCGTCGCCGTGCAGCGGATCGTGACCGCACGCTGGTCGCGTGGGGTGATTCGCTTCCTGGAAGGGTTCGTCGCCTTCTTGCCCTTCGCGGCGATCGGCCTCCTCGTGATCATCTTCGGCGGGAAGAGTCATCTCTATCCGTGGTGGGATCTCGTCGGCACCGGTGAGCTGATCCCGGAGAAGGAGCTGTATTTCGGGCATACCTTCTTCTACCTGCGCTCGATCATCGCCTTCGGACTCCTTCTGCTCCTGCAGGTCTGGTACATCTGGACCTCGGTGCGGTTGGATGTCGGCGTGACGCCGGAGTTCGGCGCGAAGTGGGCGGCGGGGCTGCGGGCTAGGATGCGCGCAGGCTTCGGGGAGGAGCGTCGTGAGCTCCACTCCACGCACTCGTTGCAGGGAAAGCTCGCGGTCACCATGGCGTTGGTCTTCGGGTTCGGCTGGTGCGTCTTGGCGTGGGATCACTCCATGTCGTTGGACTACCACTTCTTCAGCACCATGTACGGCTGGCAAGTCTTCATGGGGGGGTGGCTCGTCTCCCTCATGGTGTTCGCCGTCCTCCTGCGGTGGTGGAAGGGGCAGTTCCCGGAGTTGCCAGAGTTGGTCACCGAGAAGCACTACCATGACGTGGGGAAGCTGGGGTTCGCCTTCACGGCATTCTGGGGGTACCTGACCCTCTCACAGTTCCTCATCATCTGGTATGGCAACCTCGCGGAAGAGACCCACTTCTTCACGCTGCGGCTGACGGGGGCGTGGTCGACCACGACGATGCTCGCGGCGATCCTCACCTTCATCGTGCCCTTCTTCGGGCTGCTCTCGGTGAAGGCGAAGACCTATTCGCCGACGATGATCCTCTTCGCGACGAGCTCGTTCCTCGGGCTCTGGTTCACGCGGTACACCGAGATCTATCCGTCGATCTATGGCACCCGGACGGAGCAGGCGCCGCTGGGGCTGTGGGAGGTCGGGATCTTCGCGGGCTTCCTCGGGCTTTTCGCCTGGAGCTACGCGCAGTTCATGGACGCCTTCCCCAAGGCCCGGGTCTTCCTGATGACCTCGCCCTACCGGGATGAGGTGCAGGTCCCGTGTGACCCGGCGACGATGGAGCCGCTCCCGGCGCACGAGTAGGACGCGGGGCCGAACTGGATGTGAGACGGGGGGCGGCGCCGATGGCGTCGCCCCCCGCTGCGTACCCGGGGAACCGGCCGATTATATTTCCGGGGTATCCTGTCTTCCGGGGCGTTAGCTCAGCTGGGAGAGCACCTGCTTTGCAAGCAGGGGGTCGCCGGTTCGATCCCGGCACGCTCCATATCCTCGGCCTCCGGTGCCATCGTGAGGCCGAGGATCCCTCGCGAGTCGTCGCGCTCGACTCGACTTCCACTCATCGCCCCTGTCCGATCATGACCGCTCAGGTCCCCGCCGTCGGCACCCTCGCTCCTGATTTCACCCTGAACACGACCAGCGGGAGCGCGGTGACCCTCTCCGCCCTCCGCGGAAAGCACCATGTCCTGCTCGCCTTCTTCCCGGCGGCGTTCACCGGCGTCTGCACCGCGGAGGTGTGTGCCTTCAGCGAGGACTTCGACGCCTTCAGCTCCACGAATGTGACCGTCCTCCCCATCAGTGTCGACAACGTCCCGTCGCTCAAGGAGTTCAAGGCGAAGCACGGGATGCGGGTCGAGCTCGCTAGCGACTTCAAGCGTGAGGTGTCGACGGCGTACGGCGTCCTGCTACCGGCCTTCCTCTCCACCCGCGCCTACTTCCTGATTGACAAGACAGGCGTTCTCCGGTGGTCTTATGTCGAGGAGACGCCCGGGACCCGTCGCCAGAATTCGGAGCTGCTCGCCGAGATCGCGAAGCTCACCGGGTGATGGGGGCACCGCGCCGGTGAGTCTCGCGCCCGACCCTGCGGCGGCGGGTGCGCTCTCCGGGGAGCGGGCCTCGCGCGCGCTCGTCGCGCTGGCGTGGATCAATACGCAGCTCGCCTCATCCCGCGGGCTCGAGCCGAACGTCGAGCGCACGCTCTCGCACCTGCGCGAGGTGCTCGGGGCCGATGAGGTCGCCGTCTGGCTCCACACCCCACAGGGCTTGATCGAAGGGTGGGCTGCGGGATCGGCGGGGACCTCCGAGGCCGCGGTCCAGACGGCGTTGAGTGGGGGCGAGCCAGCAGGGGCGCACGACGGGGTCGCGGCGATGCCGATCGTGCGGGGGGACCGTCGCGTCGGGGGACTGGTCTGGCGGGTGCGGCGTCCGTTGGCGGCAGAGGAGCGGATCCTTCTCACCGCGGTCGCCGGACTCTTGGCGCTCGAGCTGACCCACGCGGAGCGGTCCCGTCGCCTTGAGGTGGAGGTTGCCGCGCGCACGGAGGAGATCGAACGCGGCCGACGCTTCACGGAGAAGATCATCGATTCGCTCCCCCTCGGCCTTTATGTGATCGATCGCGAGTACCGGATCCAGAGCTGGAACCGCAAGCGTGAGACCGGGATTCAGGCCACCACCCGGGAAGCCGCCGTCGGTCGGACGATCTTCGAGGTGCTGCATCTTCACTCCGACGATCCGATCGCTGGAGAATTCGACGAGGTGTTTCGCACGGGGCGCCTCCTGGAGTACCACCGTGAGGTCTTGGCCGCGGGCGAACCGCGAACCTACCGGGTCACCAAGATCCCGATGCGTCTCGGTGGTGGCGAGGTGACGCATGTCATCACCTTGGGCGAAGATGTCACAGACTGGACGCAGGCGCAGGCACGCGTCTCACAGGCAGAGAAGCTTGCGGCGATCGGTCAACTCGTCGCTGGCGTGATGCACGAGGTGAATAACCCCCTCGCGACGATCGCGGCCTGTGCGGAGTCGGTCGGGTATCGCATCGAGCCCCTGATCGCGCGGGGGCTGCCGGACGCCGCCGAGGTCGGTGAATATCTGGAGATCATCGGCAACGAGGTCGAGCGCTGTAAGCACATCGTCGATGGCCTCCTCGACTTCAGTCGCCCGCGGCCGGTGCGGCGGGAGCGGGTCCAGCTGAATGAGGTGGTGGAGCGGACGCTCTTCCTGCTCAAGCATCATGCACGGTTCCGCCAGGTGACGGCGGACGTCTCGCTCGACCCCCGTGTGGAGCGTATTCCC
>JBEGVM010000127.1:0-9261 GCA_041178365.1 Gemmatimonadota bacterium
CATCAGCGCTCCGGGGCGTGGATCCTCTACACCTCCGCGGATTCGGTCTTTCAGATCGCGGCGCATGAGGAGACGGTCCCCTTGGCCGAGCTCTACGCCGCCTGCGAGACGGCGCGCGCGATGCTCGTCCCACCGCACGATATCTCCCGCGTCATCGCGCGCCCATTCATCGGGCGCCCGGGGGCCTACACCCGGACGGCGAACCGGCGCGACTTCGCCATCGCTGCCCCGTCGGAGACGCTACTCGATGCGCTCGCGGCGGCGGGGATCCCGCGCGTGGGGGTGGGGAAGGTCGACGATCTCTTTGCCCGGCGGGGGCTTGAGGGGGGGCATGTCAAGGACAACGCCGAGGGGATCGTGCGGATCCTCGACTGGCTCCGCACCGGTCCCGATGGGCTCTGCTTCGCCAACCTTGTAGATTTCGATCAGTTATACGGGCACCGGAACGACGTTCCGGGGTTCCATCAGGCGGTGCGGGAGTTCGACGCCGCCCTTCCTGACCTCATCGCCGCCCTCCGCGAGGACGACCTGCTCTTCATCACGGCCGACCATGGCAACGACCCGACGACGCCGTCCACCGATCACGCCCGCGAGTGCGTGCCGGTCTTGGTCGTCGGGGCGCGGGTGATACCGGTCGATCTCGGGCGACGGTCCACCTTCTCCGACCTCGGGGCGACCGTCGCCGAGTGGCTGGGGGTCGCCTTCCGCGGGCGCGGGACCTCCTTCCTCCCGCAGGTGGTGCGATGACGCTCGACCCCGTCGCGCCCTTCCTCGGCGCGCTCCATGAGGCCGCGCTCGGGGCGATGCGCAACGCCTATGCCCCGTACTCGACGTTCCATGTCGGGGCGGCACTGCTCACCGAGGATGGCCAGGTGATCGCGGGGTGCAACGTCGAGAATGCCTCGTATCCCGCGGGGACCTGTGCCGAGCGTGCGGCGATCGGGGCGGCCGTCGCAGCGGGGCACCAGCGCTTTCGGGCCGTGCTGATCAGCACCGAGGCCGATTCGCCAACGCCCCCCTGCGGCGTCTGTCGACAGGTGCTCGCGGAGTTCGGCATGGACCTCGCCGTCATCGCTCGCACCACCAATGGGTCGGAGGCACGGTGGGTCCTTCGCGATCTGCTGCCTCACCCCTTCACACCGGCTTCCTTCCGCCATTGATGCACTCATTCCGTCGTGCGACCGTCGTCGCCGCGCTCGTCGCGGCCTCCGCGCTCGGCGCCTGTTCCGAGGAGTTGCGCACGTCCGCGACCTGTCCTGGACTCTGTCCGGGGCAGCAGGTCCCGATCCTCGACACGGTGATCGATCCTGCGGTGGTCCTCGACACCACCTTGCTCCCCTTCCCGGTGCTCGGAGGGGAGTCGGGGCTGTTCCTCGCCGCGCGCGGGGACACGCTCGATGTGCGCGCGGTCGTGCGCTTCGACACCCTGCCGCGGAAGTATTCGCCCGTGGGGGACACGCTCACCGCGATCTCACGCGTCGACTCGGCCACCCTCGCCCTGCAGCTCAAGCGCACGGGGGCTCCGCTCCCGGCGTCGTTCGTCCTCGAGGCGTATGACGTGACGGATAGCCTCGCGGCGGATACCGTCCCCCTCGCACTCGTGCCGTCCTTCACCGCGTCGCGGCGCCTCGGATCGGTGCAGATCGACAGTGCGGATTTCAAGGATTCGATCGCGGTCAAGATCCCGCTCGAGTCGGCGATGCTCCTCCCGATCCTCACGGATACCCTGCGTCTCCTCCGGATCGGGTTGCAGGTGCGCGCGGTGGGATCGGTGGAGGTGACGGTCACGGGAAGCGCCGGGGGAGGATCGGCCCCCACCATCCGGTACCGTGCCTCGGCCGACACTGCGGTGAGAGCGCTGACCGCGCGCCCCTTCTCCAAGACGCCGGTCACGCCCGCAGGGCTCGCCGGTGAGTTCCAGGATTACCTGATCGTGGTCCGCGCGCCCAACCCCCAAGCGGCCGGACGCTTCGTGGTCGGGGGGATCCCGGGGCATCGGAGCTATCTGCGATTCGATCTGCCCAGCTGGCTGACCGACTCCGTGGCGGTGCTGACCGCCCGACTGGAGCTCACACAGGAGCCGATGCGCGGCCTGGATCCCGCGCGGTCGTTCGTGGTGCGCGTCCATGTGGGGCTCGGTGCCTGGGAACTCGCCGATCTCAATCGCGCCGCTCGGCTCCTCGCGCCGCTCGGCACCTTCATCACCGATTCACTCGTGCTGGCGCCTGGCGATTCGGGGATCAAGCGACTCGAGATGAATGGGGTGGTCCGTCAGTGGCGCACCGTGAACGGGCGGCGCCCCGTCCCCAGCACGCTCATCCTCCGTCCAGACATCGAGGGGACCTCCGCGCTGTCTGCCCGGTTTTACGGCATGGGCGCTGCCCCGGCACTCCGGCCACGTCTCCGCGTCAGTTATGTCCCCGCCATCCGGTACGGTCAGCCATGATCCATCAGGGACTCCGAGCGATTGCCCTCCTCGGCGTGCTCACCTCCGCGGGGCGTGCGCAGGGGAGCGTGTCGGTGCAGGGGTATGGGTATCCCACCGGGCAGCTGAGTGCTGCGGCGAACGGGGGCGGTGGTGCGGTGGCGGAGATCGATGCCGCGAGCGCGCTGAATCCGGCCTCCCTCGCCGCCGGTGCCCGCTACAGCGTGTACATGCAGTTCGAACCGGAGTTCCGTACGACGCGGCTGGGGGGGGCGGACGAGCAGGTGCGCGTCATGCGCTTCCCGTCCTTCTCCGCCACCGGTGGGTGGGGGAAGTTCGCGGCGGGGGTGTCCTTCTCCACCTTGCTCGACCGCACCTGGCTCAACCAGTACGCCGACACGCAGTCCGTCGGTGGGATCGCCACCCCGTCCACTGTGATCGCGAGCAGTGATGGGGGCATCACCGATGCGCGCTTCTCGCTGGCGTATGCGGTGCGTCCGCGCTTACAGGTCGGGCTCGCCCTGCATGCGGTGTCGGGTCAGAACCGGATCGACTTCGGTCGCACCTTCAGCGACAGTTCCGGGCTCGGTACCGCCGAACAGTCGTCGACTCTCAACTTCGGTGGACGCGGGCTCTCGCTGGGCGTCATCGGGATGCCGATCGAGGCGCTGGTCGTCGGGGCCTCGCTGCGGACGAGTGGCCCCCTCTCCGTCCGGCAGGATGGCCGTGCCCTCGCGGCCGCGAATCTGCCGAGCCGCATGGGGATCGGGGCGTCATGGATCGGGATCCCGAATACCACGCTCTCGGTGCGTTTCGATAAGACCCGGTGGACGCGGATGGCGGCGCTGGGCTCCTCGCGGATGTCGACCTTCGACGCGACGGACATCGGCGCGGGACTCGAGGTGGTGGGCCCGAGGATCGCAGGGGGCGCGACCGCGCTGCGCATCGGCATTCGCGACCGGGGGTTGCCGTTCGGCGTCGACGGGTCCTCGGTGGGCGAGCGGAGCACGACGGGCGGCCTGAGCATCCCGCTCGGACGGAGCCGCGGGCAGATTGACCTCGGGGTGCAGCGCGCCACGCGCACGTCGTCCACCGCCACCGAGAAGGCCTGGCTCCTCTCCCTCGGGCTCGGCATCCGACCGTAGGCGCGAGGGATGACCACCGCGGGGGCTGAGGCCGGTGCGCTCGTGTTGGTCGCCGATGATGTCGAGGCGAATGTCGAGCTCCTGCGCGACCAGCTGACCGCGCTCGGGTACCGCGTCATCGTGGCGACCGATGGGCCCTCGACCATCGCCCGGTGCGTGACGGATGCCCCCGATCTCTGCCTCCTCGACGTCGCCATGCCCGCCGGGGACCTCGGCGTCGATCCGCGCGACACCGGCTATGCGGTCTGCCGGCACCTCAAGCGGGACCCGCGCACCGCCCGCATCCCCATCATCTTCGTCACCGCGCAGAACGACCCCGCGGCGCGCGTGCGCGCGATCGAGGCCGGGGGGGATGACTTCCTCCTCAAGCCGCACGATCGCCATGTCCTTGGCGCGCGCATCCGCAGTCTGCTCACGCTCAAGGCGGCCACCGATGCCCTCGCGGACAGCGTGGAGCGGCTGCGGGCCGAGCAGTTGGCGCGAGAGGATCTCGTGCGCATGATCGTCCATGACCTCAAGACGCCGCTCACCGCGATCCTCGCGACGCTGGAGATGGTGCGCGACGGCGACTTCGGCGCGATCGGCGATCGGCCGATGCGGGCGCTCTCGGATGTGGAGGGGAAGGCGGAGGATCTGTTGGGGTTGATCCAGGACCTCCTGGATGTCTCGAAGGTCGAGGAGCAATCGCTCCTGCTGCAGCCGGAACCGATCGCCCCGGCGGCGCTCTTCGCCGAGCTCTGTTTTGATTGGGCCGCACGCTTCCAGCAGGCGCAGACGACGACGCGGATCGAGGTCATGGAGGACGCCCCCGTGTTCTCGGCGGATAAGACCTTGCTCAAGCGCGTGCTCTCGAATCTCATCCAGAATGCGATCACGCATTCGCCGGTGCCGGTCACCCTCACCTTCCGCGCCCAGCGAGAGGGGGTGGGAATCCAGTTGAGCGTCCAAGACGATGGGCCGGGGATCCTAGAGACGAATCGAGAGCGGATCTTCCAGAAGTTCGCCCAGCTGCGTGAGGCCGATGCCCCCAAGGTGCGGAGCTCGGGGTTGGGGCTCGCCTTCTGCCGTGTGGCGGTGGAGTCCCACGGCGGGCGGATCTGGGTGGAGAGCGCCCTCGGGGAGGGGAGTAGCTTTCACCTCGTGCTCCCCACGCATCCCCCGACTCCCGTCGCCTCGCCTCGCGCACCCACCTCATGACCCGCACCGTCTATATCGAGACCTACGGGTGCCAGATGAACGTCAGCGACTCTGAGCTGATGTACGGCACCCTGCAGGCCTCCGGGTACACGCCGGTCGCGGGCCCGGAGGGTGCTGATGTGGTGCTCGTGAACACCTGCGCCATCCGAGAGAATGCGGAGCAGCGGGTGATCGGGCGATTGGGAGAATTGCGTCGCGATCTCAAGCCGGGCGCCGTGTTGGGGGTCACTGGGTGTATGGCGCAGCGCTTGGGGCCACGACTCCTCGAGACCGACACGCGGGTACAGCTCGTGATCGGCCCCGATGCATACCGGATGCTCCCGCAGCTGATCGAGGGGGCTCGCGGTGGCGAGCGGACGGCGTCGACCGACTTCGATCTCGAGGAGCATTACGAGGACGTGGTCGCGCGGCGCTTCGAGGGGGTGAAGGCGTGGATCCCCGTGCAGCGCGGCTGCGACTACAAGTGCACCTATTGCATCGTCCCCACGACGCGAGGCCCGGAGCGGAGCCGCCGACTCGCCGATGTGGTGCGCGAGACGCAGGAGGTCGTCGCGCAGGGGCTCACCGAGGTGATTCTCCTCGGGCAGACGGTGAATTCGTATCATGACGGCACGCATGACTTCGCCGACCTCCTTCGAGCCGTCGGGGCGGTCGATGGGATCCGCCGCGTGCGCTACACGAGCCCGCACCCCAACGACTTCTCGGATCGGGTGATCGCCGCGATGGCGGAGACCCCCACCGTCTGTGAGCATGTGCATCTCCCGATGCAGAGCGGATCGACGAGCCTGCTCAAGCGGATGCTCCGTCGGTACTCGCGCGAGGAGTATCTCGATTGCGTGGCCCGCCTTCGCGCCGCAATGCCCGGACTCGGGCTCACCACGGACATCATCGTCGGGTTCCCGGGGGAGACCGACGAGGAGTTCGCGGACACCCTCTCGCTGGTGCACGAGGTGCGATTCGACGACGCCTTCACCTTCAAGTTCTCCGCGCGTGAAGGGACGCCGGCCACGCGGATGCCTCCAGAGTGGACGATCCCTGACGCGGTGATCGATGCGCGGTACGATGCGCTCCTCGCCACCGTGCGCGGGATCTCCCGTGAGAAGAATTTCGGGCGGTTGGGGGAGCGGATGGAGGTGTTGGTCGAGAAGGCGGCACGGAAGGGGGAGATGCTCCAGTGCCGCTCGCGCGACTTCAAGACCGTGCTCGTGCAGGGGCCCACGGAGTGGATCGGGCGCCACCTCACGGTGGAGCTCTCGGGGACGACCGGGGCGACCTTCACCGGGACGCTCGTGCAAGAGCGACAGCCGCTCCCGATGGCGGGGTGAAGGCCCGCGTGCGGATGATCCCGCGCGCGGTGCGATGACGACGCGGTGATCGCCCTGGGGGTGTCCCCTCCGGGATGCCTCACATCCTCTCCGCCGCCCTGGCCCTCGTGGTTGGCGCGCTGCTCGGGCTGCGAGGGGCGCCGATCCTCCCGGTCGCGATGGCGGTCACGGCGCTCGCGGTCACGACGGTCGTGTGGGGCCGCGGTGTCGTCCCCCTCGCGCTCTCGGCCGTGCTCCTCTCCGCGCACGATCAGGGCGCGCGGGTGCACACCGCCGATGTGCGATGCCTGGCGACCGCGCTGCAGGCCACCGCCTGGGTGGTGGAGCTCCGACAGGACGTCGCCCCTGGGGGATTCGCCCGCGGGATGTCTCGTGGGCCAGGCTGTCAGGTGGAGCTCGCGCTCGCGGTCCGCGTGGGTGCCGCGGCCGCAGGGAGCGTGGTGCGGGTGCGCCACGCGGAGCCCACGGGGAGTGATCGCGGCCTCGTGCTGCGTGAGGCGCAGCTCACGCTCGTCCGCCCACCGGGAACGCTCGATCGATGGCGCAATCAGGTGGCGGCATCGTTGGACCGGCGCTTCGGCCCCGATGGGCCAGCGGCTCGGGCCCTCCTCATCGCCGACACGCGGGGACTGAGCCCCGAGCTGCGGGATCGCTACGCCGATGCGGGGCTCGTGCACATCCTTTCGATTTCCGGGCTGCATGTCGCGATCGTCGGCGGGGCCTTGCTCCTGCTCTTCCAGGCGATGCGGCTCCCGATGGCGGCGGCGCGACTGGCCGCCGTGGGAACGGCCGTCCTCTACGTGCTCGCGATCGGGGCGCCGCCCCCTGCGCTACGGAGTGTCACCCTCTTCGCCGCGACCAGCCTCGCCCAGCTCCGGCAACGCCCGGCCTCGCCCTGGGGGACCTTCGCCCTCGCGGCGGTGGTCCCCCTCTGGGAACTCCGCACCGTCCTCGATCTCGGTTGGCAACTCTCCGTGAGCGGCTACGCCGCGATCATCGTGGCGGGGCGGGTGGGGCGACGCCTCCCGGAACGGTGGCCCCACTGGCAGCGCGCGGTCGCCAAAGAACTGATGACGGGGACGCTCGCCTCGCTCGCGACGGCCGCCCTCGTCACCTGGCACTTCGGGCGACTGAGCCTGATCGCCCCGCTCAGCAATCTCGTCGTCGGTCCCGTCATCTCGCTCCTCCAACCGACGCTCTTCCTCGTGATGGTCCTGCCGGACGCACTTGGCGCCACCTTCGTCGTCGATGCCGCGCGGCCGCTCCTGCGCACCATGGACGGGATCGCGCAGATCGCCGCATCGGTGCCCGGCGCGGTGATCGATGTCGCTCCGACCGCGCTCTCCGCCTGGCTCGTCGGCGTGCTCTCCCTCGCGGTGCTCGTCGCCGGCTGGGCGCGACATCCCGTACGGTGGATAGGGCTCGCCCTCGCCGCGAGTGCGCTCATCGTCTGGCTCCCCGAGCGCTCGCTCCTCGAGCAGGCGCCGGCGCTCACCGAGATCCATCTGATCGATGTGGGGCAGGGGGACGCGATCGCGATCCGCTCCCCCCGCGGTCGCTGGGCGCTCATCGACGCCGGACGCGCCTGGTCCGGCGGCGATGCGGGACGCTCGACCGTGGTCCCGCACCTGCGACGCCGAGGCGGAACACTCGACCTGCTCGTCCTCACCCACCCGCATGCCGATCATATCGGTGGGGCGGCGACGGTCGCTCGCGCCCTGCGTCCGCAGCAGGTCTACGACGCGGGGTTCGTCCTCGGTCAGACGGGGTACCGCGAGCTGTTGGCGCTCTTCGCGACACGCGGCATCCCCTGGCAGCGAGCGCGACCGGGCACGACGCATGACCTCGATGGGATCGCCATCGATATCCTCGCCCCCGATTCCGCGTGGGCGGCCGAGCGTGACGATCCCAACGATGCGAGCACCGTCGTCCGCCTGCGAATCGGGGCGCACCGGATGCTCTTCATGGGAGACGCCGAGGTGGGGGAGGAGCGATGGCTGCTTGAACGCCTTGGCCCCGATGC
Organism: Gemmatimonadota bacterium; assembly: GCA_041178365.1. Taxonomy (GTDB): domain Bacteria; phylum Gemmatimonadota; class Gemmatimonadetes; order Gemmatimonadales; family Gemmatimonadaceae; genus Pseudogemmatithrix. Next base: position 8,116 of record JBEGVM010000127.1, read on the forward strand.
GCTCCACGCCTCGGTGCTCAAGGTGGGGCACCATGGGTCGCGCACCAGCACCTCGGCCCCCTTTCTCGAGGCGGTGCGTCCACGCGTCGCGCTCGTCTCGGTCGGGGCGAATAACGGATATGGGCACCCCAACCCCGAGGTGATGCAGCGTCTCGCCGCGCAGGGAGCGACGGTGCTGCGCACCGATCAGCTCGGCACGGTGATCCTCCGCACCGATGGCATTCGACTCGAGGTCGAGGCGGCCGGACACCGGTGGGAGGTGGCACGACCATTGCCTCCCTCCCCCTGAGGCGGCGAGCTTTCCCAGATGTGGCGCACCGCAGGTGCGTCGTCCGTCGCCCTCATTCGGAGCGTGCTCCCGTGGTTCAGAACACCGCCACGTCGGTCGTCACGATCGATCGGTTCATCATCGAGCAGGAACAGCGCTTCCCTGAGGCCACCGGCGCCCTCTCCGGGATCCTCTACGATCTCGTGGTCGCGGCGAAGATGATCGCCAACAAGGTGCGACTCGCCGGCCTCGCCGATGTGCTCGGCGCGCAGGGGACGGCCAATGTGCAGGGCGAGATGCAGCAGAAGCTCGATGTGATCTCCAACGATATCATGGTGAAGGCGCTCGACCATGGCGGGCGACTCTGCGCGATGGCCTCCGAAGAAGAGGAGGGGATCATCACCGTGCCCGACAAGTTCCAGCGCGGGAACTACGTGATGCTCTTCGATCCCCTCGACGGTTCGTCGAACATCGATGTGAACATCCCCGTGGGGACGATCTTCTCCGTGCTCCGGCGCGTCACACCGGCCGGCGGTCCCGGGACGGTGGAGGATATGTTGCAGCCCGGCGTCAAGCAGGTGGCGGCAGGCTATGTGATCTACGGGTCGAGCACGATGCTCGTCTACACCACGGGCAATGGGGCGCATGGGTTCACGCTCGACCCCGCGATCGGAGAGTTCCTCCTCTCGCATCCCAATATGCGGATCCCCGAACATGGACGATATCTCTCCGTCAACGACTCGTACGAGAAGGACTGGACCGAGCCGGTGAAGGAGCTGATGCGTCACTATCGTGGGATGAATGGCCGGCGTGATCCGATGAATGTCCGCTATGTGGGCTCCCTCGTCGCGGACTTTCACCGGAACCTCCTCGGTGGC
>JBEGVM010000128.1:0-3849 GCA_041178365.1 Gemmatimonadota bacterium
TCCAATGTGATCTACGCGCCGGTGACCGCCGTCTCGCGCGACATGCAGCTGGCGATCGATAAGGCGCAGTCGGACGGTCGATTTGCGCTCGCGCAGCAGCTTGAGACCCGCTTCGAGGGGATGTCGAAGCGCTTTCAAGAGGAAACGGGGTCAGGTGCCGATGCACAGATCCTGGAGCAATTCAGCGTGGCCTACAAGGGGATCGTGATGCAGACCGTGAATGGGTCGCGCATGACCAAGCAGGAGATTCGCAACGAGGGGACGCAGTTCCGCGTCTACGCGCTGATGGAGCTGCCGTCGGGTCCCGCGGCGGTCGCCTTGCAGCAGCGCATCCGGTCCAATGAGCAGCTGCTCTCTCGCATGCGGGCGACCCAGGCGTACGCCGAGCTCGACGCGCAGGTGAAGCGCTTCCAAGAGGGGCAGAAGCCGTAAGCCAGGTATCAGGTTTCAGGTATCAGGTATCAGGTATCAGGTATCAGGTTTCAGGTATCAGGGGTCAGGGGCCAGAGGGAAGGGACCTGATTCCTGGGTGAGGGGCGGGAGCATCCAGGGGGGCATCTCGGGTTAGATTCTGAGAGGCTCCCCTTCCTCATTTCTATGCCCCGTCCCGACGTTTTCGATACCCTCGTGAGCCTCGCCAAGCGCCGAGGCTTCATCTTCCAGTCCTCTGAGATCTATGGGGGGACGGGATCCGTCTGGGATTACGGTCCGCTGGGGGTCGAGCTCAAGAACAACGTCAAGGCGCGGTGGTGGAACGCCATGGTGCGCGAGCGCGATGACGTCGAGGGATTGGATGCGGCGATTCTCATGCATCCGAAGGTCTGGGAGGCCTCGGGGCATGTGAGCGGATTCTCCGATCCCCTCGTGGACTGCAAGGCGTGCAAGGCGCGCTTCCGCGCCGACAAACTTGGCGACGCCGCGTGCCCACGAAAGCCCTCCAAGAAGCCGGGGGAACACACCGATTGCCAGCTCACTGAGCCGCGGCAGTTCAACCTCATGTTCAAGACCTTCATGGGGCCGGTGGAGGAGTCGGCCTCGGTGGTCTACCTGCGACCGGAGACGGCGCAGGGGATCTTCGTGAACTTCCTCAACGTGCAGCAGGCCACGCGGCAGAAGGTGCCGTTCGGGATCGCGCAGATCGGGAAGGCGTTCCGGAACGAGATCACCCCCGGGAACTTCATCTTCCGCACGCGCGAGTTCGAGCAGATGGAGATGCAGTACTTCGTGGAGCCTGGGACCGACATGGAGTGGTTCGAGCGCTGGAAGGCGGCGCGCCTGCAGTGGCACCTCGGCCTCGGGCTCGATCGGGATCGCCTCGAGTTCCATCAGCATACGGACAAGGAACTGGCGCATTACGCGCGCGCGGCCTTCGACATCAACTTCGACTTCGGCGGGTCGCTGGGCTTTCAGGAGATCGAAGGGGTGCACAATCGCTCCGACTTCGACCTGCGCCAACATCAGGCGCATTCATCCAAGAAGCTCGAGTATGTGGATCAGGTGAACAACACGCGCTATCTCCCCTATGTGATCGAGACCTCCGTAGGCGCCGACCGTGTGACGCTGGCGATCCTCGTGAATGCGCTCCGTGAAGAGGCGGTCGAGGGGGAGCAGGAGGGACGCACCGTCCTCGGCTTCCACCCCGCGATCGCGCCGATCAAGGCGGGGGTCTTCCCGTTGACCAAGAAGGATGGGCAGCCTGAGATGGCGGAACGGATCGCGGCCGCCCTGCGGAAGCGCTTCCCGGTGTTCTACGATGAGGCAGGGGCGATCGGGCGCCGCTATCGCCGGCAGGATGAAGCGGGGACCCCGTTCGGCATCACCATCGACAGTGACTCCACGACGAATGACGATGTGACGATTCGTTTCCGTGATGACATGGGGCAGATCCGCGTCGCGACCTCTCGCGTCGCTGAGGTCCTGAGTCAGTACCTCGAGGCCGATCACGCGCGGGCGGACTCTCGGTTGGTGGGGTAATCGGGTGACGCCGATGGACGGGGATGAGGAGATGAGCGCGATCGATCTCCTGCGGTCGCGCGGAGAGGGTTTCCTGCAGGAGGTCTCTGCGGAGTATCACGCCGCCCATGCGGGGCATGCCGCCGAGGCCGCGTTGCAGCCGATCTATGCGCGGCATGCCGCAGCCTTCGACGATGAGGCGCTCCGGACGGCGGTCGCGCTACTGCAACTCGCGACGCAGGGGAGTCCGGAGTTTCGGTCGGCGCGCTGCTTGGTGGACTGGCTCGTGGAGTCGCGGGTGGGGCGCGTCCTCGCGCCGATCGAGGAACAGGAGATCGCGTGGGAGTCCCAGGCGATGATCGTCGTCGCCGATGGGATCGAGGAGCCGTATCAGCGGGCGGCGATCACGATCGCCAACACGGGGGATGAGACGGCCCGGCATGCCCTCGATGATGCACGCGCCGACCTTGTGGCGCGGGAGTTGGCGCCGATGCGCCGTGAGCGGCTCGAGCGCGAGCATGCGGTCGTGGCCGACTTGGGGATCGCGCCCACATACAACGCGACCTGGGAGACGATGAGCGGGATCTCGCTCACGGCGCTGCGTGAGGAGTGCGCGGCCTTCTTGCGCGAGACGCAGGCGATGTGGGACGAGCTCTTCCCGTTCTATGTGGAGCGTGGGCTGGGGATGAGCCCTGGAGATGTGACGCGTGCCGATCTTCTGGCGCTCATGCGCGCGCCGGCCTTCGATGCCTTTTTTCCGCCGGAGCGAATGGAGCGGGAGGTCCGGCGTCATGTGGTGGAGATGGGAATCAGTCCGGATGCCGACGGTCGAGTGCGCTACGACACCGTCGACCGTCCGGGGAAGCGCGCCCGCGCCTTTTGTGCGCCGGTCCGTATCCCCGACCTCGTGCATCTGGTGCTGCGTCCGCACGGGGGGCAGAACGACTGGTTGACGTTGCTCCATGAGTTGGGTCATGCGCTCCACTTCGGCTACATGGACCGCGCGTTGCCGTTCGAATTCCGATGGCTCGGGGACAACTCGGTGACCGAAGGGTATGCGATGCTCTTCGATCACCGACTCAAGGATGCGGGATGGTTGCGGCGCTACACGGGGTTGGGGGCGAAGGAGATCCCGAACTTCCTGCACAGCCAGGGGTTCGAGGAGCTGCACTTCGTGCGGCGCTACGCGGCGAAGCTCATCTACGAGACGGAGCTCCACAGCGGGTCCACGTCGTGGGATGCGCTCCCCGATCGCTATGTGGAGATCCTGACCACAGCGACGGGGTTCCGGTATCAGCGTGCCGATGCGTTCGTGGATGTCGATCCGCGCTACTACGCCGCGCGCTACCTACGCGCCTGGCAGCTACAGGCCGCCCTCGAGGAGGGATTGCGCGAGCGGTTCGACGACGATTGGTGGCGGAATCCCAAGGCGGGGCCGTGGATGGTCAACGAGCTCTTCGCGCATGGCCAGCGTGAACTGGCTGATGAACTCGCGCTGCGCGTCGCGAATCGTGGACTCTCCTTTGCGCCGGTGATCGCCGGCGTGTCGCGGATGCTCGGGTGATCGCGTGAGCACGGTCTATCTCAACGGCCGCTTTGTGCCAGAGGTCGAGGCGCTGATCCCGGCGAATGATCGCGGGTTCATCTTCGGCGATGGGATCTACGAGGTGGTGCGCGCGATCGAGGGGCGGCTCTTTGCGTGGGAGGGGCATGCCGATCGCCTCGCCAACGGATTGGCTGGGCTTCGCATCGATGCGGGGGCGCTCGCATCGTCAGCGACGTTGCGCGCGGTGTGCGAGCGCCTCCTCTCGGAGAACGGCCTCACCACCGGTGAGGCGACGATCTATCTCCAGGTGACGCGTGGGGCGGCGAAGCGGGGGCATGCCTTCCCACCGC
>JBEGVM010000129.1:0-11673 GCA_041178365.1 Gemmatimonadota bacterium
CTCGTTGCGGATCCGCATGATCGCCACCTGCCGCGGCGTGCGGAGCCAGAAGTGGCGGTTATCGAGCAGGAAGTCGACGCCGTGCTCCTTGGGCTGGATCGGATAGTCGAGCGGGCTCGCCCCGATCACCGCCAGCGTCTTCACCCCGAGTTCGACGCCACCGACCTGGCGCGCGTCGGCGCGCACCTCACCCGTCACGGTGATCGAGGTCTCGAGCGTCAGGGTCCCGAAGGTCTCCCAGGAGGTCTCCTCGACCTCCTTCTTGACGACGACGCACTGCAGGAGTCCCGTGCCGTCGCGTAGCACGATGAAGGCGATCTTCCCGGAGGAGCGGAGATGGGTGACCCACCCGCGGATCGTGACGGTCTGACCGACCCGGTCGGGGAGGTCGGCGATGCGGATGACGGGCTCGGTGCTGGACATCTGTGAAAGCTAGAGGGGATCACCCGACGCGGAAGAGCTCCAAGGCGCGGCCATAGCCGCGGCGGAGCACCTGCTTGATCCGCCGATGCTCGGGCTTGGCGAGATCGGGGTCCTCGTCCACCAGGCGGTCGGCGGCAGCGCGGGCGGCATCGCTCAGGGCCTCGTCCTTGAGGGGGTCGGCGATCCGGAAGGTGGGGACCCCGCTCTGTCGCTCCCCGAAGAGGTCCCCCATCCCTCGGATGGCGAGGTCGGCGCGGGCGATCTCGAACCCGTCCTCGCTCCGCACGATCACCTGCAGGCGCTCGGCGGCCTCCGCGCCCACGTCGCCCAGGAGGATGCAGAACGATTCGGCCGCCCCGCGTCCCACCCGCCCCCGCAGCTGATGGAGCTGCGAGAGGCCGAAGCGTTCGGGATGCTCGATCACCATCACGGTCGCATTGGCGACATCGATCCCGACCTCGATCACCGTCGTCGCGACCAGCACATCGAGGGCCCCGTCACGGAAGCGACGCATGACCTCGTCCTTGTCGTCAGACGACATCCGGCCATGGAGGAGGGCCACGCGGAGCCCCGCGAGCGCCCCCGCGGTGAGCGCCTCATGCGCCGTGGTCGCCGCCGTGAGGGCGATCTTCTCCGACTCCTCGACTAAGGGGTAGACGATGTACGCTTGGCGCCCCGCCTCCACCTGCGCGCGCACGAAGGCCATCACCTTCGCGCGCGCCGACTCGGGGCGCATCGCCGTGGTCACCGGCTGCCGACCCGGTGGGCGCTCATCGAGGAGACTCACATCGAGGTCGCCGTACATGGTGAGCGCGAGCGACCGCGGGATCGGGGTCGCTGACATCAGGAGCACATCGGGCTTCTGCGGCCCCATCCCCCGCTCGGCCAACGCCCGACGCTGATCCACCCCGAAGCGGTGCTGCTCGTCGATGATCGCGAGCCCGAGGGAGCGGAACGCGGTCTTCTCCTGCACGAGGGCGTGGGTCCCCACCACGAGGCAGGGCTCCCCTCCTTCCATGCGGGTCGCCGCCAGCCGACGCTCGGCCGCACTCCGACTCCCCGTGAGGAGCACGGGGACGATCCCTAGCGGGGCCAAGAGTCGATCGATCGTGCGCGCATGCTGCTCGGCGAGTAGCTCCGTCGGCGCCATGAAGGCCACCTGCCGATCGTTCTCCATCGCGAGGAGCGAGGCGAAGAGCGCGACCACCGTCTTCCCTGCCCCCACATCCCCCTGGAGAAGGCGATGCATCCGCGTCTCGTCGCACATGTCGGCGACGATCTCCCGAATGCTCCGCACCTGCGCCTTGGTCAGCGTGAAGGGGAGCACCTCGCGGAACTTGGCCGTGAGCGCCCTCTTGTTGACGAAGCGGATCCCGTCGCGTGCGGCGCGCGTCAGCTGCCGCGCTTTCCGATGCAGGAGATGGACGAAGAGGAGCTCCTCGAAGGCGAGTCGCGCGCGCCCCTCCAGCGCGGCCGCCACCGAGACCGGGCGATGCACCGCGGCGAGTGCCTCTCGCAGATTCGGCACCCCCGCCGCCGCGAGCATCGGCGCCGGGAGATATTCCTCCACCAACGGGAGCAATTGATCGAGATGCGTCTCGATCAACCCGCGGATCACCTTCACCGAGAGCCCTTCGGTCGCGCCGTAGACCGAGAGCACGCGCCCGCCGTTGGTGCCATCCGCCTCGGCGCCCAGATTCACGAACTCCCGCGGCGTGAGCTGACGCCCATGGAAGAAGCGCACCGGCCCGCTCAGGAGGAGGACATCCTCCTTCTTGATCTGGCGATCGAGCCAGGGTTGCCCGGGCCACGCCACCTCGATCAACCCCGACGCATCCTGCACCACGGCTTGGAAGACGCGGAGCCCTTTCTTCGTCGGGAGGATCCCCGTGCTGATCACCGTCCCGATGACCGTCGCATCATCCCCAATGCGGAGCGAGTTGATCGATCGGACGGTCGTGGCATCCTCATAGCGGTGCGGGATATGCCAGAGCAGATCCCCCGCCGTGAAGATGTTGAGTCGCTTGAGCAGCTCAGCGCGCCGCGGCCCGACCCCGGTCAGGTAGGTGACCGGGGTCTCGAGCGTCAGGCGCGCCGGGGGCCGGGGGCTCACTCCGCGAGGAGCTCACGGGCGAAGGTGGCCGCGTCGAAGGGCTGCAGATCCGCCGCCTGCTCCCCCGTGCCGAGGAACTTCACGGGGACGTCGATCGCCTCATGCACGGCGACGACCACCCCGCCGCGCGCGGTCCCATCGAGCTTCGTGACGACGAGCCCTGTGACGGGAACCGCCGCCGAGAAGATCTTCGCCTGTTGCACCGCGTTCTGTCCGACGGTGCCATCGAGCACGAGCAACGCCTCATGTGGGGCACCGGGAAGCCGCTTCTGTACCACGCGCTGCACCTTCTTGAGTTCGTCCATGAGCGCCGAGCTGGTATGCAAACGTCCTGCGGTGTCGATGATGACCACATCGACCCCACGCGCCACGCCGGCTTCGATCGCCTGGAAGGCGACCGCGGCGGGATCGCCGCCCGGCGCCCCTCCCACGAACTCGGCCCCCGTCCGCTCCGCCCAGACCTTGAGCTGTTCGATCGCGCCAGCGCGGAAGGTGTCCCCCGCGCCGAGGAGCACCGTCTTCCCCTCGGTGCGGAGCCGCGACGCGAGCTTCCCGATGAAGGTCGTCTTCCCCGCGCCGTTCACGCCGAGCACGAGGATCACGGCGGGGCGCTCCGAGGGAAGATGCAGGGCGGGATCGCTGCGGCCAGCGCGGAGTGCGCCCTCGACCTCGGCGCGCAACGCGGCGAGGAACTCCGCTGAGGATGTGATGCGACCACGACTCGCCTGCTGCCGAATCGCCTCCACCAAGCGCAGCGTCACCGGGACGCCGAAATCGGCCTCGAGGAGCATCTGCTCCACCTGTTCCAGCGAGCCCTCGTCCACGCCGCCGCGTGCGAGCACCGCCACGTCGGTGAGCGCGATCTCCTTGATGCGCTGCCAGAGGGACTTCTTGGGCAGGTCGCCGGACTGCGTGGAGAGGAACACCATGGCTGAAACGTAGCGTCAGCGGAGCCCGCGACGACGCCGGAGGACCCACTCCATTGAGAGCGCCGCGAGGGCAAGGGCGGCGAGCCACCAGGTGCCGCGCGCCCCAATGGGCCGTCCCTGCACGACCCCTGATCCGACCGGCCCCGACGATACCGTCGGGGCTCGGGGACGGAGCTCCGCGCGACGCGCTATCTCGCGCGCCCGGCTCGCGGACGCACGACGCGCCGTCGAATCGCTCGCCCCCCCCTCGGTAGCGCCGGCCCAATCGATCAGCGCGCCGAAGAGCGCATCGTACGACTCGGCGCTCCGCCCTCCGCGCGACTTCCAGCGCCAGAATCCGGCCGCCGGGATACGCACCACCCGCTGACCGATGGTCGTACGGTCGGCGAGGCGAATGGCCGCACGCGATTCACCTCGCCGCGCGCGACGGGTCTCGACGACCGTCCCCTCGGCCTCACCCGCTCGGGCGGTCGCCGGTGCCACATCGAGCGGCGGAAGGGAATCCCACGGCACGCCGCTCAACGCCTCAGCGAGCGGAGAGCGCCCCGGCGCCGTCGGGTAGTACTCCTCCCCCGCCGGCGGCGGGCTCATGAGCAGGAGGCCGGCGTTGCGGAGCGCATCGGGGGCACCGAGGAGCGTGGTATCGCCGTGGAGGAAGAGGAGCCGCGCCTCTCGTGCCTCGCGGCGCACCGTCGCTTCCTCCACGGGAGTGAGGGTCCCATCCTCGCGCCAGATCCCCTTCGCCACCTGCCAGTACGCGCGCACGGGGCCGCGGCGCACCGCGCGGAGTGCCGCCACAGCGAAGCGCGCATCCTGATCGGGGGCCGTGGAGACCGCGACCGCTGCCGCGCTCGCGGTGATCTCGATCGACACCGCGAGCGAGTCCACGGCTGCCGTCCCATCGCGCAGACGCGCGGTGAGCGTCACGAGGCCGTTCACCGGTGGGAGCGCCACTGGCACGGGGATGATACGCGGCTCGTACGGCGCCATCGCCTCCAGCGCGAGGCGCTGCGCCGCGCGTCCCTCGAGGGCGAGGGTGAGCGTCTGCGCCGGCGCCCCGAGCGCATCGGCGGTGATCGTCACCTGCGCTGAGATGGTATCGCCCGTGATCGCCAAGGTGGGGGCCTCGAGGGCGGTGAGGTGCGCCGCCGCGCGCGGCGGTGACTCGAGACGATGCACCACGGACCCGACCGGCAGCCGCGTCACCCACTCCGGATCATCGAGCCGCCCATCGGTGATGACATGCACGGGACGTCCGGTCGCCAGCGCCCACTCGACCACGGGACGGATCCGCGAGGTGAGGTCCGACGGCGCCTCGGGGATCGGGGCGGTCCGGAGCGAATCGCCGAAGAGCCGGAGCTCGCCGGCGCGTCCCTGGGTGAGCGAATCGGCGAGCGCGCGCGCCGCGCGCCACCGATCAGGGTCCTCAGCGGCGGTCCAGCTCGCCGAGACATCGAGCGCCACCACCACCGCTGGGGGGACCGCGCGACGCACGGGCGCATCCAGGAGCGCGGCCACGACCGCCGTGGCAGCGCTCCATCGCAAGAGCACGAGGAGCGGCGCGCCCACCAGGTCGGTGCGACGGTAGAGCAGCACCGTCAGCACCGTGCCGGCGAGCGCCGCGAGCCCCCACGTCATCATCGGTGTGTCACCGCAGACACGAGGGATCGGGCCTAGTTGGGCACAGCGGCACGCACCAGACCCGGAGGGCCCTCCAGTGCCAGCTGGGCCGTCCGGCGCGTCGCATCGAAGCGCGCGAGTTCCGCCCCACGCAACGCGGGGCCGGCGGCGGACTGCAACGCCGTCCGAGGATCGCGATGGGCGCCGCGCACCAGGACCTCAAAGTGCAGATGCGGCCCGGTGGAGAGCCCTGTGGACCCTACGTAGCCGATCGTCTGCCCGATCGACACCCGCGCGCCCGAGCGGATCGCGGGCCCGAACCCCCGGAGATGTGCGTAGCGTGTCACGAAGCCATTGATATGCCGGACCTCGACCACGTTGCCGTACCCCCCCTGTCGTCCGGCTCGGGTCACGGTCCCGTCGCCGATGGTCCGCACCGGGGTCCCAGAGGCAGCGGAGTAGTCGAGCCCTTTGTGCGCGCGCCAGGTCCCGAGGACGGGGTGTCGCCGGCCCCCGAATCCACTCGACATCCGCCGGAAGGAGAGGGGGGCGCGCAGAAAGGTCGCCGCGAGCGAGCGCCCCTCCTGATCGTAGTAGCGGCTCCGCCCGGTACTCCCCTCGAGCCGAATCGCCTGCACCTCCTTCCCTCCGCGCTCGAGCCCAGCCGCCAACACGCGACCGATCCGCGATGCCCCCGTCTCCAGGGATTCCCGCTCCAACACGACCCGTAGCCGATCCCCCTGCTGGAGATCCCGCGACATGTCGACCCGGTACTCATAGATGTCGGCGACCGTCCACGCGAGCTCCCGTCGCGCACTGCCCGAGAGCCAATCCGAACCACCCTCATCGATCGCCGCATAGAGATTGCTTCGCACGGTCCCGCGAATGAGGACGGTATCGGTGGTCCATGGGAGACGTTCATCCGTGGCGCGCCACGCACTGCCCTCGTCGCGGCGCACGACGATGATCCGATCCACGCCGAGGAAGAACCGGACCTCATCCCCAGGGGATCCGGCGGAATCCCCGCTCACCTCGATCGTCATGCCGGCAGGCACTCGACGCGAGTCGAGCGGGGTGACCTCGAGGATCTTCGCGGCCTCGAGCGCGTCGAAGCCGCGGCGCTGCAGCAGCGCGGTCAGGGTCTCCCCACGGCCCAGGGTGTCCGCGCGCGACCATCGGCGCACCATCGTGGGATCGAGGAGGGCACCGGGCCGGCCCACCCGGGGGGCCGGCAAACGAAGTGCGGCGATCGCGAGCGCCGCGACCACCGCACCGATGAGGAGACGCCCCGCCCGCGGCGTCAATCCATCTGCCTCCGGATGAACGTCGGGATCTCCATGTCCCCGAGGTCCTCGAGCGGGAGGGCGGCCGGACGCGGCCGCGCCGCCGGCATCGCGTTCCCGGTCACGAACGGCGCAGGGGTAGGCGTCGGCGTCTGCCGGGCGGCACGGATCGCCGGATCGATCGGGATCACCGGCGTCGACGCCGCACGACCGATGAGCGCCGCCCCCGTCACCTTCCGATCGAATCCGGTGGCGATCACCGTCACGCGCACCTCGCCCTGCATCGCCGGCTCGTGGACCGCGCCGAAGATGATCTCAGTCTCCTCCCCGACCGCCTCCTTCACGATGTCGGAGATCGTCGTCACCTCACCGAGGGTGAGCTCCACGCCACCGGTGATGTTGATGAGCACGCCGCGGGCGCCCGCGATCGAGACATTGTCGAGGAGCGGCGAATCGATCGCCATGCGCGCGGCGTCCACCGCGCGATTCTCCCCGCGCCCGACCCCGGTCCCCATGATCGCCGAGCCCCCGTCCTTCATCACCGTGCGCACGTCAGCGAAGTCGACGTTCACCACGCCGGCCTTCGTGATGATGCTCGAGATGCCACCCGTCGCCTGCAGCAGCACCTCGTCGGCCTTCTTGAGTGCATCCTGGAACGGGATCCCCTTCCCGACGACCGCGAGCAGCCGCTCGTTCGGGACGACGATCAGGGTGTCCACATGCTTCGCCATCTCCGCGATCCCCTCGTCGGCCTGGCGCATCCGCTTCCGCCCTTCGAAGAGGAAGGGCTTGGTGACGATGCCGACGGTGAGGGCGCCGACCTCCTTGGCGATCTCGCAGATGATCGGCGCGGCCCCGGTCCCGGTACCGCCCCCCATCCCACAGGTCACGAAGACGAGGTCGGAGCCAGCGAGCGCCCGCGCGACCTCATCGCGATTCTCCTCGATCGCCTGCCGGCCGATCTCCGGCCGCGCCCCAGCCCCGAGTCCGCGCGTGAGCTTCTTCCCGATCTGGACCTTCACATCGGACTTGGAGTTGATCAGCGCCTGCGCATCGGTGTTCACCGAGATGAACTCGACGCCATCGAGCTGCTCCTCGATCATGCGATTGACGGCGTTCCCGCCACCGCCGCCGACGCCCACCACCTTCATGCGGGCGTTCTGTGCGGCGTGATCCTCGAGCTCGAAGATGTTCATGGCGCGGCGGACTCCATCGGAGGGGACGTGGGACGGCAGCGACGACGAGGGAATATACCACGGGCCGCCGAGCCGCTGATATCCCGTAGACGAGCGAGCCCCCGTCGTGGAAACGGGGGCTCGCCACTGGTCACCGGACCGCCGGACGACGCGGACGAATCAGAAGAAGTCCTGCAGCCAGGTCTTGACCTTCCCAGCGAACTGATCCATTGAGGGGGTCGCCGAGAGCCCGAGGCGGCGCCCGCTCTTCGGCGCACCCGCCCCCATCGCCACGCGATGCGCCCCGTACTGCACGAGTCCCGTCACCGTCGCGAAGCGCGGCGACTGCACCGCATCAGCGAGCCCACCCAGCGACTCGCCAGGCAAGCCGAGGCGCGCGCCGGTCCCGAACACATCGCTCGCCAGGTCCGCGGTGCCGGGCTGCGCCGCCGCCCCACCGGTCACCACCACCCCCGCCGCCAACTTGGGGATCAGCCCCGCCGCCTCGACATCGCGCAGCACGAGCTCGAAGATCTCCTGCGTGCGCTGGTGGATGATGTGCGCCAGCAACGACCGCGGGATCTCCCGTTCCCCCTGCGCGCCCGTGCTCGGCAAGCGCAACCGCTCCTCGTGCGAGACCAGCGGCTCGAAGGCCGCCCCATAGGTCGCCTTCAGCTGCTCCGCGTCAGCCTGCGTGACGCCGAGCCCGTGCACGATGTCGCTCGTGACGTTGATCCCACCATATGGCACCGTCCCGAGATACCGGATCTTACCCTCGTGAAAGACCGCGACGTCGGTGGTCCCCGCCCCGAGCTCGATGAGGGCGACGCCCAGCTCCTTCTCGTCGTCCGTGAGCACGGCGAGCGCACTCGCCAGCGGCTCCAAGACGAGCTCGCCCACCCGATACCCCGCGCGCTCCACCGCCTTCCGCAGGTTCATCGCCGGGGAGGCACCGATCGTCACGAGGTACATCTCGGTCTCCAGGCGCGTCCCGATCATCCCGATCGGATCGCGGATCCCGATGTTCTTGTCGACGGTGTATTCCTGCGGGATCGCATGGATGAGTTCGCGGTCCTGCGGGATGCTCTGCGCCCGCGCCACCGCGTTCGCGCGATCCACATCGGCCTTGGTGATCTCCGCCCCGGTGATCGAGGCGATCCCGGTGGAGGTCATCGCCTGCATGTGCTCGCCAGCGATCCCGGCATACACGGTCTCGACCTTGGCCCCCGCCATCCGCTCGGCGTCCTGCAACGCCTTGGCGATCGAGCGCTGGGTCTCCTCGATATCGGCCACCACGCCCTTGCGAAGCCCTGTCGTGCGCGACTGCCCCACCCCGAGGATGTTCACCGTGGGGTGCTTCGGCAGATCGCCCACGACCTCCGCGATCACCGCGGTGGTCTTAGCGGATCCGATGTCGAGGCCGGCGACGAGACGTGCTGGGTTCATGGCGAGATCGAGAGTCGGGCCACCACCTGGTCACGGAAGCGGAGATCGAGCTCCACCGCCGAACGCCCACGGGTGACGAGGTCCTGCTGGACGGCGAGCGCCTCGGCGAGGCGTGCCGTTGACACATCCGCACCAGCGAGGAGACGGAGGGCGGCCAGGTCCAGCACCACCGACCCACCCACTCCGCGACGGGCATCACTCACCTGCGCGTAGAGCGCGGGGAGCGCGGCTTGTACCTCACTCAACAGACGCAAGAGGAGGGTGTCACGGGTCGCTAACACGGGGAGATCGACATCGATGGCGGTCGGGTCCACCGGCAGGGTCGCCCCGTCGGCATCGGTGACGACGAGCCCGGTCGGCATGTTCACCAGCGCCACCGGCGGACGTTCCGTCACCTCGACCACGAGCGTCCCCGGGAGTCGTCTGCGGATACGCACCTCGCGCACCTGCGGATGGTCCCGGACCCGCGCCACCAGAGGCGACACCGCGTCCCAGATCGAGGCGGTGGTGTCGACCCTCAACCTCGAAACGATTTCATCAGGGGCCGCGTAACGCGTGCCCTCGATCACCACGCGCCGCACCCGGAAGAACTCCATCCGCCGGAGCCCCGCGCGCCCCCACCAGGGACTCGAGACGAGGACCAGGAGGAGGGTGCCACGCCAGACCCACCGGAGCCGCCGCCGCAGGCGATCGCGCCACCCCGCCTCCTCCATCAGCCCGCCAACCGCGCGAGGAGCTCCGGCCCCGTCTTGGTGATATCCCCCGCCCCGACGGTCAGCACCACGTCCCCCTCGCGCACGAGCGCGGCGAGCGCGGCGGCCAGCGCCCCGCGCGGTCCCATCCACTCCGGCGCGCGACCGGCGCGCGTCGCCGCCTCGGCGATCAGCGCGCTCGTCACCCCGGGGATCGGCTGCTCACGCGCTGGGTAGATCTCGGCGAGGCAGAGCAGGTCTGCGGCAGCGAGCGCCACGCCGAACGCCGCCGCGAAGTCGCGCGTGCGACTGAACAGATGCGGCTGGAAGGCGACGACGATGCGGCGATCGGGATAGGCCTCGCGCGCGGCCGCAAGCGTAGCGGCCACCTCGGTCGGGTGGTGCGCATAGTCATCGACCACCGTCACCCCACGCGCGGTCCCCTTCCGCTGAAAACGCCGCTCCGCCCCGACGAAGCGCGCGAGCCCCGGCGCCATCGCCTCCACGGTGAGCCCCCACGGGCCGATCCCGCAGGCGAGCGCCGCCAAGGCGTTGCGCACATTGTGCTGCCCCGGCACGCCGAGATGAACCTCGCCGAGCGGCTTCCCATCGTAGACCACGGTGAAGGTCGAGCCGCCATCGTGATGCCGCAGGTCTCGTGCGACGAGCCGCGCATCGGGACTCGTGATGCCGTAGCGGATCACCTCCGCTGTCGCGGGCGAGGGCAAGGCATTCGCGCCGGGATCGTCGGCGCAGAGGACCACATAGCGCGCACGGCGTACATAGGTCGCGAAGGTCGCTTCGATGTCCGCGAGGTCCGCGTAGATGTCCAAGTGATCGGCCTCGACGTTCGTCACCACCGCCACCGTCGGCGTCAGCGCCAAGAACGACCGATCGTACTCATCGGCCTCGACCACGAAGAGCTCGTGCCCGCCCCGCGAGAGGTTCCCCCCCCACGCCGTCACCCGCGCGCCGACCACACCGGTCGGATCCTTCCCCGCCGCGGCGAGCGCCTCGGTGGTCATCACCGTCGTGGTGCTCTTCCCATGCGTCCCCGCCACCCCGATCAACACCCCGCCCGCCGTCGCCTCCGCGAGCGCCTCGGCGCGGCGCACCACCTCAAGCCCAAGGGCTCGAGCGCGGGCCACCTCCGGATCATCTTTGGGGATCGCACTCGACACCACCAGGGCGCGATGCCCTTCGAGATGCACGGGATCGTGCCCCGTCTGCACGGGGATTCCCAAGGCGATGAGATCCGCTGCCCCCGCGGGATCACGGTCACACCCGGTGACGCGCGCCCCACGACGATGCAGCAACTCGGCGAGCGCGCTCATCCCAGCGCCCCCGATCCCCTGAAAGTGGACCGGCCGTGGATCGTGCGGATCGAGCAGTGGCATACGAGGAATCTAGGCGGACCGACGATCGAGCCGCGGCGCATCGAGCTGCTCCGCGATATGGCGCGCGATATCCACCGCGGCGGTGGGACGTCCGCGCTGCCGCGCCGCCGTACCCATGGCGCGGCGTGCTGCGGGATCGTCGAGCAGGCGCCGCACCTCGGCGTCGATGCGCGCCTGGGTCAACTCTCCCTGAGGGAGATGCCGCGCCGCCCCTGCCGCCTCGAGGACCCGCGCATTCGCCGTCTGATGGTCCTGTGCGGCCGTCGGCAGCGGGACGATCACCATCGGGATCCCCCAGGCACAGAGTTCACTGGTCCCCATCATCCCGCCGCGCACGAGGGCGAGATCGGCTGCGGCATAGGCGTCACTGATCGGCGAGAGATAGGGCACGACGCGCACATCGGGGCGATCGAGATGCGCGAAGGCGTCGTGCTGTGCGCGCCCGGTGGCCCAGAGCACGCACAGCCCCTCGGGGATCCCCTGCTCCACCCAGCTCGCTACCGCCCGATTGATCGCGCGCGCGCCCTGCGAACCACCGAAGACGAGCAGCACCGTCGCACTCGCGGGGAACCCCCACCGTGCGCGCGCCTCGGCG
>JBEGVM010000130.1:0-12679 GCA_041178365.1 Gemmatimonadota bacterium
CGCAACCGGCGCACCGCCTCGATCGATCCCTCGAGCGCCTCGGCCGAGAGGTTCAATTGCTTGCGGTAGTGGGTGGAGAAGACGAAGTGCCGCACCGCCGCCCCACTCACCCCGTTGGTCCGGAGGTCAGCGACGTTCTGCACATTCCCCACCCGCTTGGCCATCTTCGTGCCGTCGGTCAGGAGGAACTCGCCATGGCACCAGCACCGAGCGAACGGCTTCCCCGTGGCCGCCTCACTCTGCGCGATCTCATCCTCGTGATGCGGGAAGATCAGATCCACCGCTCCCGCATGGATGTCGAGGGTCTCACCGAGGATCGCCATCGCCATCGCGGAGCACTCCAGATGCCAGCCCGGGCGACCACGACCCCAGGGTGAGTCCCACGCGGCACCGCAGGCCTCGTCCTCGGACTTGGCCGCCTTCCATAAAGCGAAGTCCTGCGCGTTCTCCTTGGCATATTCGTCCTGGGCCACCCGCGCGCCACTCTGGATCTCGCGCGTGTCGAGCCGCGAGAGCCGCCCGTACGCGGGGAATTTGTCGATCGCGAAGTAGACCGAGTCGTCCTCCGCCTGATACGCGACCCCGTTGGAGATGAGTCGCTCGACCAACGCGATCATCTCAGGGATGTAGGCGGTCGCACGCGGATAGTGCTCGGCATCCTCGATTCGCAGGTAGCGCCGATCGGCGTGGAAGCCGTCGACGACCGGATCGGTGATCTCACGGATCGTCTTCCCCTGCTGGGAGGCCCGGACGATGATCTTATCGTCGACGTCCGTGAGATTCATCACCTGCTCGACCTGCCACCCACGCAGTCGGATGGCGCGCCGTAACAGATCCTCGAAGAGGAAGGTGCGGAAGTTCCCGAGGTGCGCCGGGTTGTAGACGGTCGGCCCGCAGGTATACAGCCGCACGAGGCTCCCGTCCGCCGGAGCGAAGGGCTCGACGGTGCGCGAGAGCGTATTGAACAGTCGGAACGGAGCCATCGATGCAAAGTTAGATAGGTCGCGGCTCCTCGGCGACCCGCGCGACAGGTGGCGCGACAGGTGGCGCGACAGGTGGCGCGACCGGTGGCGTGATGGTCGATGCCACGGCGGGCACCGAGGCACCGAGCGCGCGGCGACGGGTCTTCCCCTCGAGACTCGGCAGGCGAAGGACGCGGCGCTGGACCGATGCGCGGGTCTCGGGGACGATGCGTCCGGCCCGCAGCCGGACGATACGATCGATCCCAGAGATCCCGGCGATCGCCTCGGCGTCGCGCGACGCGACGAGGACCGCGATCCCGGAGCCCGCGAGACGCCACAGGAGCCGAGCGGCCTGCGCTCGCTCCTGCGGCCCACAGAACGCAAAGGGCTCGTCACAACACAGGAGCGCGGGTCGGGCGAGCAGGGCCTGCGCCACGACCACGCGAAAGGCATCCAGGGCGGAGAGCTCACCGAGGCGCTGTCGGGACCGCCCCTGGAGCCCGACGCGACGGAGGAGCGGCAAGAAACGCGTCGGCGGATGCAGACGCGTGTCCTGCAACAGGAGCTGGTCGGCGTGAAAGGCGATCGCCTGTCGGACGGAGAGGAAGGTGTACTCCCACGGCCGCGGACCGATGCGCTGCGGTCGCGCGACGCTCGGGTCATGCCGATCGCCCCATCGCACCGCGCCGGAGGTGGGCACTGCCTCCCCAGTGGCGAGGGCCAGGAGGGAGGTCTTCCCCGCGCCAGCCGGCCCGGTGAGGGCCACGAACTCGTGAGGGAAGAGCTGCAACGTGACACCGCGGAGCGCGTCGACCTCCGAGCTGGCGCCGAGGATCCCCGGACGCCAGCGTCGCGAGACGTTCAGCAGTTCGAGGACGGGGGCTGTGGGGCGCGAAGCAGCGGGCGAAGCAGCGGGCGAAGCGGTGGGCGAAGCGGCCCTGGCGGTCGTGACGTGATCAGACATGGCGCCATGATCGGCGCCGATGTGCCCGACCCCATCATCACGGCATCGCGTCCCGCATCCGTTTCCGCTGTCGGCGCGAGATGACGGGCTGCACGACGGCCGGCGCGGCGTCGACATCATCATACACCCGAGCGATCAGGACGCGACGGACCAGGACCATCACCACCGCCAGCGTGGGCACCGCCACGAGCAGACCGAAGGGCCCGAGTAATCGGCCACAGATGAGCACGCTCATGATCGTGAGCACCGGGGGGAGATCGACGCGCCGATGCATGATGACCGGGATGACGAACTGATTCTCGACGACGTGGATCACCGTGCCGAGGAGGATCACGAGGAGGGCTTGTACGCCCCCCCCATCCGTGGGGAGGACGAAGAGCGCCGGGAGCAGGGTCGAGACGAAGGTCCCGAAGAAGGGGACGACCGCGACGAGGCCGGTGAAGATCCCGAAGGCGAGCCAGTACGGGACGTCGAGGAGCCAGAGCCCCGCCGCCGTGAGGGCCGCGAGGGTCGTCATCGCGATGAGCTGTGCGATGGTCCAGGCGCGCAACGTCTCCGCGAGGGCATCGAGCACCTCGGTGGCGGTCGCCCGGTGACGAGGCGGGGTGACGGAGAGGAGGAACTCGCGATAGCGCTGTGGCGCGAGGGCGAGATAGATCGCCATCACGAGCACCGCGACGAGGTTCACGACGAGGTGCAGGGTGTCGAAGAGGCGTGGGACGATCCCCGCCACGAGCTTCTCCGCCTCCTCGAGGGCGACGGAGAAGATCCGATGCTCTCCGGTGACGTAGGCATCGGCCATCCCGGGGATGCGCTGCAGGAGCCGCTCGAGCCCACGCTCCCACGCGGGGACGAGGGAGGGAAGCGCCGCCCCGAGCTGCCGCGTCTGATCGATCACCGGCGGGATGAGGAGCGCACCAATCCCGACGAGCCCCCCGAGCGAGAGGAGGAGCGCGACCACGAAGGCGGGCGCCCGAGGGGCCCGCGTGCGCTCCACCAGCAGATCGGTCGCCCACGAGAGGTAGACCGAGATCAGCACCGCGAGGAAGAGCAGCAGGAGCAGATCCGCGACCGATCCGGCGAGCCAGACCAGGAGGATGGTGACGAGGATCGCGGTGAACCCGGGGAGGATCCAGACCTTTCGTGTGAGCGCGTCGTTCATCGGGAGGATCGGAGATAGGGTGCGCGGAGATGGCCTTTCACGCGCGCTTGATCTGCGTCAGGCGTTCCTTGGCGAGGCGACGCCCCGTCGGCGTCGCGGCGAGCCCGCCACCAGCGGTCTCGCGATACCGGACATCCATCTCGCGTCCGATCTCGCCCATGGTATCGATCACCTCGTCCGCGGGGATCGCGAAGGTGATCCCCGCGATCGCCATCTCGACGGCGGCCAGCGCGATCGCCGCCCCCGTCGCATTGCGGAAGACGCAGGGGAGCTCGACGAGTCCGCCGAGGGGATCGCAGACGAGCCCCAGCGTGCCCTGCTGCGCGAGGGCCACCGCATGCCCGACCTGAGTGGGCGTGCCACCGAGGAGTTCCGTCGCGGCCCCAGCGGCCATCCCGGCCGCCGCTCCAGTCTCCGCCTGGCACCCCCCTTCGGCGCCCGAGAGGGAGGCTCGCTGCGCGACGACGGCGCCGATGAGCCCCGCCGTGGCGAGCGCATCGATCATCGCCTCATCGGTGAACTGGTGTTTCGCCGCGAGACCCAAGAGGACGCCCGGGAGGACCCCAGCCCCCCCTGCGGTGGGCGCTGCGACGATGATCCCCATCGCGGCGTTGACCTCCTGTACGGCGATCGCACGCATGAGCACCTCGCGAAAGACGGTGTCGGCCAGCGGCCCCTTGGGACCGGTGCGCAACTTGGCGGCATCGCCACCGACCAAGCCCGAGTTGGAGCGGAGGTCTCCTGTGAGCCCCTGTTCCACCGCCCCGCGCATCACGGTGAGCGCGCGGAGCAGCGCGTCGCGGATCTCCGCGACGGGGCGCCCCTGATCGCGCGACTCGAGGTCGAGGGCCGCGGTGGCCAACGAGACACCGCGCGCCTCAGCCTCCGCGATCGCCTCATGCAGACTGTGATACATCAGCCGCCGACCTTCTCGATGCGGTGCGTCCAGCGCACCCAGGGGAGGGCCTTGAGCGCGGCGCCCACCGCCTCTGCGGGCCGCTCGTCGACCTCGATCACCATGAAGGCATCCCCACCACGATGTTTCCGAGAGAGCCGGAGCGTCGCGATGTTCACGTCGGCCTCACTCAAGATCCCTGCGATCCGCGCGATCGATCCCTTGATATCCTCGGCGACCATCACGATGGCGTGGTGCGAGCCATCGACCTCGACCGGGTAGCCATCGATCTCCGAGACTTTGATGCGCCCGGCGCCGAGGGAGGCGCCGAGCATCACATGGTGGCGAT
Source organism: Gemmatimonadota bacterium (assembly GCA_041178365.1). Taxonomy (GTDB): domain Bacteria; phylum Gemmatimonadota; class Gemmatimonadetes; order Gemmatimonadales; family Gemmatimonadaceae; genus Pseudogemmatithrix. The sequence goes on from JBEGVM010000130.1 coordinate 4,333, forward strand.
GCGCGCGGTGGACGGTGATGCGCACGGTGTTCGGATGCACCGCGGGCTCCTCCCCGAGCGTCGTCTTCTCGAAGCGGAAGTCGAGCCCCTCGCGCTCCATGATCTGGAGCGCATCGCGCAGGCGCTCGTCATCGGGGCGGAAGCCCAAGAGCCCGCCGACGATCGCCTTGTCGGTGCCATGCCCTTCCCCCGTGCGGGCGAACGAGCCGTGGAGTTCGATGAGCGCCTGCTCCGGCGTCCCAGCGACGAGGTCGCGGGCGATCAGTCCGAGCCGACAGGCCCCCGCCGTGTGACTGGAGGAGGGCCCGACCATCACGGGGCCGATGATGTCGAGAAGGGAGACCATGCGGAGAAGCTAACGCGAGGTGAGGAGCTTCTTCAGGTAGGCCCCCGTGTGCGACCCCGGGGCCGTGGCCACCTGCTCTGGGGTGCCGGCGGCGACGATCGTCCCGCCCCCCGTGCCGCCCTCCGGCCCGAGGTCGACGATCCAGTCCGCAGTCTTGATCACATCGAGGTTGTGCTCGATCACGAGGACGGTGTTCCCACGGTCGACCAGCGTATGCAACACCTCGAGGAGGACCCGGACATCCTCGAAATGGAGTCCAGTGGTGGGCTCGTCGAGGATGTAGAGGGTGCGTCCGGTGTCGCGCTTGGCGAGTTCGGTCGCGAGCTTCACCCGTTGTGCCTCACCGCCGGAGAGGGTGGTCGCGCTCTGCCCGAGGTGGATGTAGCCAAGCCCGACGCCGTGTAGCGTCTGCAGCTTATGATGAATCCGCGGCTGGTTCTCGAACACCGGGAGGGCGTCCTCCACGGTGAGGTCCAGCACCTCGCTGATGTTCATCCCGCGGAACCGCACATCGAGCGTCTCGCGATTGTAGCGCTTCCCGCGGCACTGCTCGCAGGTGACGTAGACATCGGGGAGGAAGTGCATCTCGATCTTCACCAGGCCATCCCCCTGACAGGCCTCACAGCGCCCCCCCTTCACATTGAAGGAGAAGCGTCCCGGGCCGTACCCACGGAGCTTTGCCTCCGGCATCTCGGCGAAGAGCTCACGGATGGGGGTGAAGAGTCCGGTGTAGGTCGCCGGATTGGAGCGCGGGGTGCGCCCGATCGGGGTCTGATCGATATCGATGACCTTATCGAGGTGTTCGAGCCCGACGACGCGATCATGTGCGCCAGGGAGCACGCGCGCGCGGTAGAAATGCCGCGAGAGGGTCCGCTGCAGGATGTCCTCGACGAGCGTGCTCTTCCCCGAGCCCGAGACGCCGGTCACCGCCACGAAGCAGCCGAGGGGGAACTCCGCGTCCACGCGCCGCAGGTTGTGCTCGCGCGCGCCCTCGATGCGGAGCACGCGATCCGGGTTCCGCGGACGGCGGGCCGTGGGCGTCGGGATGGTGCGCGTGCCGTTGAGATACTGCCCGGTGATCGATCGCGCGACGCGCTTCACCTCGTCGACGGTGCCTTCGGCGATCACCTCTCCCCCGTGCTTCCCGGCGCCCGGCCCAAGGTCGATCAGATGATCGGCCTCGAGGATCGTCTCCTCGTCATGTTCGACCACCAGGACGGTGTTCCCGAGGTCGCGGAGCCGTTTCAGGGTCTCGAGGAGCCGCGCGTTGTCGCGCTGGTGCAGCCCGATACTCGGCTCGTCGAGGATATAGAGGACCCCGACGAGGCGTGACCCGATCTGCGTGGCCAACCGAATGCGTTGCGCCTCGCCACCCGAGAGGGATTCCGCGGCGCGATCGAGGGTGAGGTAGTCGAGCCCGACGTCCACGAGGAAGCGCAGACGCTCGCGGACCTCCTTGAGGATCGGCCCCGCGATCCCCGGGTCGAGCCCTGGCCCTGCGGAGCCGCGCACGGGGACGCTCTCGGCGAAGGCGAGGGCGTCGATGGCCGCCGCGGCGGTGAACTCCCCGATGTTCCGACCATGCACCGTGACGGCGAGTGACTCGGGCTTGAGACGGCGTCCGTTACAGTCCGGGCACTCCGCGACGACCATGTACGCCTCGAGGTCGGTCCGGATCGCATCGGAGGTGGTCTCGGTGTAGCGTCGCTGCACATTCGCGAGGATCCCCTCCCACTTCGCCGCATCCTCCCCCTTCTTCTTGGCCGTCCCGAAGAGGAGCTCGAACTTCACGCGGTCCGGGAGCTGCCCCCACGGGGTGTTGAGCTCGAACCTCAACTGCTTGGCGAGCCCCGGCAGGATGGTGCGCCGGAGGTAGCCATCGGGCTCGCCCCACGGGAGCACCACGCCCTCGAGGATCGAGATGGAGGGATCGCCGAGCACCAACTCCGCGCTCGCGGTCCGCTTGGTGCCAAGCCCGGTGCAGGTCGGGCAGGCGCCGAAGGGGGAGTTGAAGGAGAAGTGCCGCGGCTCGAGCTCGGGCATCGAGATCCCGCAGTCCGGGCAGCCGTAGCGCTCGGAGAAGAGCTGCGTGACCGGCTTGGTCCCGTGTCGAATCACTTCGACGAGCCCTTCCGAGAGCCGGAGTGCGGTCTCGAGCGAGTCGGTGAGGCGGCCGCGATCCTCGTCGCGCGCCACGAGACGGTCGACGACGACGGAGACATCGTGATTCAGCTTGCGATTGAGCTTCGGGGGCTCGGCAAGATCGATCAAGGCCCCATCGACCATCGCACGCACGAACCCCTGTTTGCGCACCTGCTCGAAGAGCTCGCGGAACTCCCCCTTCCGACCGCGCACGAGGGGCGCGAGGACCTCGAGCTTCGTGCCGGCGGGCCACGCGAGGACGACATCGGCGATCTGTGTCGGGGTCTGCCGCGCCACGCCGCGGCCACACTGCGAGCAGTGCGGGGTGCCGGCGCGGGCATAGAGCAAACGCAGGTAGTCGTAGATCTCGGTGACGGTGCCGACGGTGGACCGTGGGTTCGCGCCGGCGGTCTTCTGTTCGATGGAGATCGCGGGGGAGAGCCCCTCGATGACGTCGACGTCGGGCTTCTCCATGAGCCCGAGGAACTGGCGGGCGTAGGCTGAGAGCGATTCGACGTAGCGACGCTGCCCTTCGGCGAAGATCGTATCGAAGGCCAGGGAGGACTTGCCGCTCCCGGAGAGCCCGGTGATCACCGTGAGCTTGTCCCGCGGGATCGTCACGTCGATCCCCTTCAGGTTGTGCTCGCGGGCCCCACGGATGATCAGCGCGTCACCGGACATAGTCCTGCAAGTTCGAGGGAGCGACGGATGAATGGAAGGGAGGCGTGTCACTAGATTGGGAAGGGGGATGGCCTCCGGGCCGTCACCGGCACGAGCACCGATATGAGCACCCTCCCACTTCCCTCCTCCCCGCGACCTCGCGATCCAGCGCAGCTCCTCCTCGGGGCCGCGGAGGGGGTGCCCCTTGTCCCCGTCGAGGCGTACGGTCCCGACGCGACCGCGATGGTGATCGCGGTGCGGGAACCCCCGGTCTGTGGCGAGTGGTCGTACGACGACCGGGAGCTCGAGGAGCCAGGGGGGACGGTGTTGACGGCAGTGACGCGTCCTGCGGTCGGGCCCGTGGCGGCGGCGCCTCCGGCACCGGCTCCGGTGGCGGTCCCCGTCTCGGCACCACCCGCGGAAGCACCGGCACCCCTAGCGGCACCTCCGGCTCCGCGCGCGCAACCAGCGCCGATCCCCTCCGATCCCTTTGGTGCCCTGTGCGAACGGATCGAGGCACTCGCGTCGGCCCTGCGCTACGCCGAGGCGGCGACGGCATTGCGCGAGCTGGCATCGCTCCGGCCCGATGCCGCTGAGATCTCACTCTATACCGGGGTCCTCGCCTGCCGTCGGGCCCGGTGGAAGGACGCCATCGTCCCCCTGCGTGCGGCGGTCGGTCGTCTGCCTGACCATGCGGGGGCGCACTACCACCTCGGCGAGGCATTGAACCAATGCGATGACCTCCCCGGGGCCTTGGTCGCCTATCAGCGAGCGACGGAGCTGGAGCCCACCCATTGGCGCGCCTTGAAGGGGGTCGGCATCATCTACGATCGGCTCGGGAAGCCCGAGCAGGCCGCGCCCTACTACCGCCGCGCGCGGGACGCGCAGCGGGCATGACCTCCACTCGACGCACGCGCGGACGGCAGCGCACGATCACCGCAGCGGTCCTTCTCGCTGCGTGGGGGCTCGGCATCGGACTCGTGGTCCAGCGGAACTTCTTTCGTGAGCGGAGTGCGGTGCTCGCCGAGGCCGCCCTACGCGTGGGGCCGAGCACGACGTACTTCATGGTCGAGCAGGGGGGGCGGCAGATCGGGTACGCCTCGACCCAGATCGATACCACGTCGACGGGTTTCGAGGTGGTCGATCAACTGACGGCGGAGTTGACCGTCGCGGGGCAACGCATCCCGGCGAGTGCGCGAGCGGTGCTGACGCTCTCGCGCGGGTTCGCCCTGCGGACCTTCGACGTCGCGATGGAGTCCCCCGCGGCGCCGCTTCGGGTCCGAGGGATGACCGAGGGGGACAGCGCCGTGGCCTTCGTGCTCGAGGTCCCCGGTCAGCCAGCGGACAGCCAGCGGATCGCCGTGACCGGTCCGATCCTCCTCCCGGCGCTCGTCCCTGCGGCTGCCGTGCTGGTGCGCCCGCCGAAGGTCGGGCGGCGGATCTCGTTGGCGAGCATCGATCCGACGACGATGACGCCGACCACGATCGACCTCCGCATCGCGGCCGAGTCGCTCTTCACCGTGGTGGACAGCGCGGCCTTCGATTCGACCGCCGGCGCCTTCGTCGCGGCGCGCACCGATACGGTGCGGGGATGGCAGCTCATCCCCACGAGTGGCGCCGGCTTCACCGGCTGGGTCGATGCGCAGGGGCGCGTGATCGAGGCCACGCAGCCGGGCGGGATCAGGCTCACGCGCACCGCATTCGAACTCTCCTTCATGAACTTCACCGCGAAGACGCGCGGGGCCCGGGCGGACCAAGCCGTCCCACCGACCGACCTCATCGAGGCGACGGCGATCGCGGCGGGTGTCGTGCCGACCCGCGAGGGGGCTGCTACGCTGCGCCTCCGTTTCCTCGGCGTGGATCGCGCGGGACTCGACCTCGCCGGTGGACGACAGCTGGTGCGCGGGGATACGGTCGAGATCCGGCAGGAGCGTGGTGAGGCGCTGACGGCGTCGTGGAGCCTCGCTGGCCCACCCGCCGAGTTCCGCCGGACCTTCGCGCGGGAGCTGGCCGCCGAGCCGCTGTTGCAGACGGGGGATCCCGCGATCGTGGCCCTCGCGGTGCGCCTCGCGGGGAATTCACGTGATCCAGCGACCGTGGCGGCGCGGATCGGCCGCTGGGTGCATGACTCACTGGAGCAGGTGGTGACGCTCTCGATCCCGAGTGCGACGCAGGTGCTGCGCACGCGGCGCGGCGATTGCAATGAACACACGCAGCTCTTCACGGCGCTCGCGCGTGCGGTGGGGATCCCGACGCGGATCGCGACGGGGCTCGCGTTCGTGAATGGCCGATTCTATTACCACGCCTGGCCGGAGATCTGGCTGCGCGATTGGGTCGCGGTGGATCCGACCTTCGGGCAGTTCCCCGCTGATGCCGCGCATCTGCGCGTGATCACCGGGGGCCTCACGCGACAGACCGAACTCCTGCGACTGATGGGTCCCCTTCGTCTCGAGGTCCTGGACGACCGATGATCGAGCTCCGCCAACTCACCAAGCGCTACGGTCAGTTCACCGCCGTGGATCGCATCGACCTGACGGTCGCCTCGGGAGAACTCTTCGGCTTCTTGGGGCCGAACGGGGCCGGGAAGACGACCACGCTCCGGATGATCGCGGGGATCCTTCAGCCGACGAGCGGCTCGATCCGCATCGCGGGGATCGATCTGCTCGAGGATCCGGTGGCGGCGAAATCGAAACTCGGATTCATCCCCGATCGGCCGTTCATCTATGAGAAGCTCACCGGCGCGGAGTTCCTCCGATTCGTCGCGGGGCTCTATGACCAGGCCGGACCGGAGGTCGAGCACCGCGCCCGCGAGCTCATGAGCCTCTTCGATCTCGAGGAGTGGCGCGATGAGCTCGTGGAGAGCTACTCGCATGGGATGCGTCAGAAGCTGATCATCTCGAGTGCCTTCGTGCATCGGCCGGCGGTGATCGTGGTGGACGAGCCGATGGTGGGGCTCGACCCCAAGGCGGCGCGCATCCTGAAGGACCTCTTCCGTGAATACACGCGGCGCGGCCATACGATCATCTTCTCCACCCATACACTTGAGGTGGCCGAGTCGCTCTGCGACCGGGTCGCGATCATCGCGCAGGGGACGATCCGTGCGGCGGGGACGATGCCAGAGCTTCGACGCGACCTGTCGGGGGGCGAGGAGGGGTTGGAACGGATCTTCCTCCGTCTCACGGGGGAGAATGCGGCCCGCGACCTCGTCGACGTGCTCGATGCCTGAGGCGACCGCGCGCGAGGCGGAGCAGACGCCGGAGTGGCTCCCCGATCCGCCACTCCTGCACCTGCTGCTTCCCAAGTGGCTGACGGCGCGGGCGCGGGCGACGGCACAGTCGCGCGGGAAAGGGGCGCGCATCGCCGTGCTCGCCCTCACGGGGGTCCTGTTCTGGGCCTTCGTCTTCGGCGTGCTCGCCCGGTTGCTGACCTACTTCCGTGGGGTCCAGGAGATCGGCGAGCTCCTCGCCGGCAAGTTGTTAGGGCTCGTCCTCCTCGGCTTCACCTCGTTGCTCCTCCTCTCGAGTGTGATCACGGCGCTCTCGAGCTTCTTCTTGGCGCGCGATCTCGACACGCTGGTGGCCGCCCCGGTCGACTGGCTGCGTCTCTACGGGGCGAAGCTGTTGGAGACCCTCGTCGCCTCGAGTTGGATGGTGATCCTCGTCTCCATCCCGCTCTTCACCGCCTATGGGTTGGTGTACGACGGCGGACTGCGCTTTCCGTTGATCGTGATCGCCACGATGCTCCCGCTGATCGTGATTCCGGTGGCCGTGGGAACGGCGGTCACGTTGATCCTCGTGAATGTCTTCCCCGCCCGCCGGACGCGAGACATCCTCTCCGTGATCGCGGTGCTCTCGGCGGGAGGGTTGGTCCTGCTCTTCCGGCTCCTGCGTCCGGAGCAGCTCGCCCGGCCCGAGGGGTTCCGTGACCTCGTGGAATTCATCGCCTTGCTCCGCACCCCCACCTCCCCGCTCCTCCCCAGCGAATGGGCCCAGCAGGTGGTGATGGGGGCGTTGACCGGGGAGTTCAGCTGGCTCTCGCTCTACCTCCTCTGGAGCACGATGGGTGGCGTGCTGGTCTTGGGCGCACTCGCCCACCGACGCGGGTATCTCGCGGGCTTCAGCCGCGCGCAGGAGAGTGCGCATCGGCAGGTCGCTGAGCGTGGATCGATCACGCGACTGCTGCATCGGGGGCTGGCGCCTCTCGGGGTGCTCCGCCGCGAGCTCCTCCTCAAGGAGATCCGCGTCTTCTTCCGCGACACCACGCAGTGGTCGCAACTGATCCTGCTGGGCGTGCTCGTGGTGGTCTATGTCTACAACATCAAGTTCCTCCCGCTCACGGGGCCTGGGATCACCTTCCTCCTCGTGAACATCGTTCCCTTCTTGAATCTCGCGTTGGCGGGGTTCGTGCTCGCGTCGATCGCGGCGCGCTTCATCTTCCCGGCTGTCTCGCTCGAGGGGCGCACCCTCTGGCTCCTCCGCTCGAGCCCGATGCGGGTGCGCGACCTGCTCTGGGCGAAATACTGGGTGGGGACGCTTCCACTGTTGATTCTCGCGCTCGGCATCGTGGGGGTGACGAATCATCTCCTGCAGGTGAGCGACTTCATGGTCATCGTCTCCCTGGGGACGATCACCCTGCTCACCTTGGCGCTCGCGGCGATGGCGATCGGGTTCGGGACCCTCTTCCCGCAGTTCGAGACAGAGAATGCCGCCCAGATCCCGACGAGCTTCGGGGGACTCTTGTACATGATGGCGTCGATCGCGGTGATCGCCGGGGTCATCATCCTCGAGGCGCGCCCGGTGTATGGGTACCTGTCGGCGCAGGCCTTTGGTACGCCCGCCGATCCCACCGAGATGGTCCTCGGGTTCGGCGCCGCCGCCCTCCTCTGCATCGCGGTCACCGTGGTCCCGATCCGCATCGCCCTCACCCGTCTGGAGGCTGTCGAACGATGACGTTACGCATCACCCGTGCGAACGAGACCGATATCCCCGCGCTCCTCTCGCTGAACAATCGCTATGCGGCGGCAGGGCTCACCCTCGTGCGGTCGGCGGAATTCGCCGCGAATCACCTGGCCGACTACCGCGTGCTCCGCGATGCGAACGGGGGGGTGATCGGATGTGTGGCGCTCGACGAGTACAGCCCCAGTGTCGTGGAGCTGATCTCGCTCGCGCTGGACCGAGACGCGCAGGGGGTAGGGCATGG
>JBEGVM010000131.1:0-9095 GCA_041178365.1 Gemmatimonadota bacterium
CAGCTCGCGCGCGATACCAGCTGGATCAGCGAGGTCGATACGCGGACGCGCACCCAGCGGCGGGTGGCACCGTTGCCTCAGGGATCGGAATACCACCTCTGGACCCCGTCTGGGCAGCTCATCATCACTGCGGGGTCACGCCTGTTGATCCGCGTGCGCGACCAGTGGGATGTGCTCGCGGACTTCTCTGCTGACGGGGTGCGCGGGATCTCCCGTCTCACACTGAGCCCCACCGGGGACCGCATCGCCTTCGTCGCAGCGGACCCCGGCATGCCCTGATCACCCCTTCCCCCGTGAACCCGATGCCCCCCACGTCCGCTCCACGCGCCGCCGCGTCCTCCGATCACCCTGTGCGTGATGCCGCCGATGCGCTCTGTCGCGCGGCGCAGGAGAGTTGCCATCAACATGATCGATTGGTGCGTGTTCTCAAACACGGACTCGACGATCTCGAGCTCGAGGGCGTCGCCGAGGTCGTCGACCTCTGCGATGGCATCCTCGTGAAGGCGACGGCGCGCTATGAGATGGTGGCCGCCGATGGCCGGGCCCGCGACGAACCCTGGTGGCGCGCGGCGAACGCGCTCTGGATGGCGGCGCGCGAGTACTGCCGGCGTCACGCCCAGAGCGATGCGGTCGCCCTCCGACTCAAGAAGCATGGGGCCAAGCAGTTGAGCGAGATCAGCATGGAGTACGAGCTCGAACTCTCCGCGCGGATGGCTCTGCGCCAAGCGCTCGCCGGCTACCTCGCGATCAGGCCCGAGGCGGCGTAGCCGCCATCTCGGTCGCCTCAGCCCAGGCGGCCATGGCGGCTACGAGCGCCTGACGTTCCTTAGCGAGCGCCTGATCGAGGCGCGCCGCCTCACGGGCCTGCTCCGCGCTCCCATCGTACAACGCAGGATCCGCGAGTTGTGCTTCGAGTTCTGCAACCCGGCCCTCATGGCGTTGGACCGCGCGCTCCGCATCGTCGGCGGCGCGCCGCTGCGCTCGCCGCGCTGCGTGGTGGTCGTCCTGGCTCGTCTCGTTCCGTCTGGCTTTGGACTTTTCCGCCGCGCGCCTCGCTTCGGTGGCGGCCGCGTCGGCCTTGGCGGCGTCGGCGATCCGCGCGGCCCGGTCCGCCTCCCACTCGACGAACGGACCATCAAAGTCACGGAGCCGCGTGCCGTCGAACCACCAGACGCGGGTGGCCACCTCGCGTAGGAAGGCGCGATCGTGGCTCACGAGGAGGACCGTCCCTTCGTATTCGTCCAGCGCATCTTCGAGCGCCTCGATGTTCTCGACATCGAGATGGTTCGTCGGTTCATCGAGGACGAGCAGGTTCGCATGGGAGAGCGTGATGAGTGCCATCGCTATCCGAGCCCGCTCACCACCGCTCAGGGTGCCGATCTCGCGGAAGACCTCGTCACCGCTGAAGCCGAAGGCCCCGAGATGGTTCTGCACCGATCCTCGGCTCCAGAGCGGACGCTGATCGAGGATCGCGTCCATCAAGGACTTTCGCAGCGGGAGATCGGCAAGATCCTGTCGGAACCAGGCGGGGGTGATCGAGGAGCCGACCTTCGCCTCGCCCGCGGCGGGCGAGCGGTCGCCGAGGACGGTTGAGATGAAGGAAGTCTTGCCGGCCCCGTTCGGCCCGACGAGCGCCACGACGTCATTGCGGCGGACCACGGCGGTGAAATCCTCGACCAGCAGGCGGTCGGGGACCTCGACATGGAGATTCTTCACCGCGATCACCTGATCGCCACCGCGCTCCGCCGGTTCGAAGCGAAGGGACATCGCCGCGGGATCACCAGGTGGCGGAGCGAGCCGCGGGAGGCGCTCCAAGCGCTTGCGCTTCCCCTTGGCCTGGAAGGAATTCACGCCGGCCAGGTTCCGCCGGATGTACTCCTCCTCCTTCTTCACATAGGCGATCTGCTTCTGCAGCTCACGCTCGCGGGTGAGGCGACGCTCAGCCCGCTGCGGGACGAACTGCGAGTAATTCCCCTTGTACCACTCCCCGCTCCGTCCCTCGATGTGCAGGATGTCTGTGCAGATGGCATCGAGGAAGGCCCGGTCGTGTGAGACGACGAGGATCGTCTCATCACACTCGCGGAGCCAGTCCTGCAGCCAGGTGGTCGTGTCGAGATCGAGGTGGTTGGTCGGCTCGTCGAGCATGAGGAGATCAGCGGGCGCGATCAGCTGTGCCGCGAGCCCGACCCGTCCACGCTCACCACCCGAGAGCGAGGAGACGAGGCGCGTCTTGGATTCCTCCGCGTCGAAGCCCAACCCTTGGAGCACGGCGTCGACGCGGGCGTGATAGACATAGCCACCGAGGTCGGCGAAGCGCTCCTGATCGTGACCGAACTTCTCGAGGAATTCTTCGGTCACCTTCTCCCCCATCTCCCCCAGCTGCATCGCCTGGTCCGCAATCGACTGTTCGAGGGCGATCACCTCACGCCAGGCGGCGGCCGCAGCCTGCCAGACGGTGGTCGCGCCCTCGAAGGCGCGGTACTGGTCGAGGAGGGCGTGCCGCAGGCCCGGCTTCCGTGCGACGTTCCCCGCCGTGGGGGTGAGGTCCCCCGTGATGACCTTGAAGAGCGAGGACTTCCCGGCGCCATTGCGGCCGATGATCCCCCACCGATCGCCAGTGCCGACGGTGAAGGTGATGTCCTTCAGGAGTTCCGTGGCGCCGAAGGAGATCCCGACGCCCGACATCGAGAGGACGCTCATGTATCGGTGGGGGTCGGGACGGTGAGATCGCCGGTCTCGAGTGCGCGGGTCGCGATGGACCGCGCGGCGTCATCAGCATTGCGGTCGAGGGCCCGGATGGCACGCCGCGTGCGCCGCATCGCCATCGGGATGAAGAAGCGTGCCACTTCGAGGTCGGCGGCTGCGTCCTTCGCTCCGACGCGCCCGAGCACGGTGGTCACGCGTGAGAGCACCGCCGTCGAGAGGTAGATATCGATCGCCGCATTCGCCATCCGCTCCTGCAGGAACTGCCGCTCGATGATCGTCTTGCCATGCTCGATCAGCGCCTTCTCCACGGCGAGCGCGAGCGCGTGGATGTTCTCCGCCACGAGCTCCGCCTCGTCCTTGAGCGAGGGATGTACTTGGCTGAAGCTCGGCTTCACGAGGGTGCGCTTCACCTTCCCAGTGAGGTAGCTCGAGATCGCGCCGAGGGAATGGAGGGGGTCCTTGAAGGCCTTCCCCACCGCCTTGAGCTCCTCGCCGGGTTGCTGGAGTCCCATGAGCGCGATGAGGGCGCGGAGGATCTCGTTGGTCCCTTCGAAGATCATATTGATGCGGGAGTCGCGGAGGGCGCGCTCGTACGGATACTCCTTGGAGTAGCCAATCCCGCCGGCAATCTGCATCGCCTCGCTCGCGGTGCGGAAGGCGAGCTCGGAGGCGTAGATCTTGCATGCGGCCGTTTCGAGCGAGAAGTCCACGCCGCCACGATCCACCATCCCGGCGCAGAGCATCCAGGCGGAATCCATCGCATAGCAGTCGGCCGCCGCGACGGCGAACTTGCGCTGGATCATCTCGAACGACCCGATCGAGCGCCCGAACTGCTCTCGCTCCTTCGCATGGGCGAGCGCGAGCTTCATCATCTCACGCGTGCCGCGCGTGGAGCCCGCCGAGAGGCCGAGGCGCCCGGAGTTGAGGATCTCCAGCGCGATCTTGAAGCCGCCACCGACCTCCCCGAGGAGATTCTCCGCCGGGACCTGCGCATTCTCGAAGGTGATCGTGCGGGTATCACTCCCCTTGATCCCCATCTTCTCCTCGATCTTCCCGAGGGAGATGCCAGGGGCGTGCGCATCGACGAGGAAGGCCGTGACGCGCTGTTTCACCACGCCATCGATGGTGACGGGGACCTTCGCGAACACCGTGAGGACGCCCGCGTAGCCCGCGTTGGAGATCCAGATCTTGGCCCCATTCATCACATAGTGTGACCCATCGGCGCTCGGGACGGCCGTCGTCCGCATCGCCTGCGCATCCGAGCCGGAGCCGGCCTCAGTCAGGCAGAAGGCGCCGATGCATGCGCCGCTCGCGCACTTGGGGAGCCACTGCTGCTTCTGCGCCTCGGTGCCGAAGAGGATGATCCCCTTGATCCCGATGCTCTGATGCGCGCCGAAGTAGACCGCGAGGGCGGCATCGTGCGCGCCGATCTCCCCGAAGACACGGTTGAAGACCATCGCCGAGGCCCCAAAGCCGCCGTACGGCTCAGGGATGTTGAGTCCCATGAGTCCGAGTTCGGCCATCCCCTGGCGCACCGCATCGGGGAAGCGCCCGTCATGATCGATCTGCGCGCTGTCGAGGGTGTCGGCGGCCCAGGTGCGGAAGGCGTCGAGGATCGCCGCGAGCGATTCCTTCTCCTCCGGCGCAGGCTCGGGGAAGGGGAAGACCAGCGCTTCGCGAATCTCGCCCAGGAAGACCCCGCGGGTGAACGAGGGGTGATGGTCGGGGTCAGCGAGATGCGTCGCCGAGGCGGCGGGAGCAGGGGCAGCGGTGGTCATGACGGAGTCGACGGGAGGGTTAGATGAAAAGTACCCGGAGCGACGGGTTGCGTGCCGGGTCCTGTGGGCTGAGGTTCCGAGTATGTCGATCACCGTCCACGCACAGCTCCAGGCGGTTCAGGAGGGGGGGGTCGCCTCCGTCGCCTGGGTCCGCGATCATCTCCCCTCCGCGATGCAGGGGATGGGGCCCCTCGGCGTCTCCTGGTGGCAGTGGCTCGCCCTCGCCCTTCTCATCCCGGCAGGGGCGACCCTCGGGTATCTCCTCGTCCGCCCGGTGCAGGCGGGTCTTCGTCGGTTGGTCGCGGCCACTCCCAGCGAGATCGATGACCGCCTCGTCGAGGCGTCGCGGGGGCCGATCATCCTCCTGGTCGGTGTCTTGGCCTCCCGGATCCTCGTCGGATGGGTTGCGCTGGCCAATGGACCGCTCGGACATGTGGTCCTTCTCCAACAGGCACTGTTGGTGGTCGCCTTCTTCTGGATCCTCCTGCGGTTGGTCGGTGTCGTCGAGCGATCCGCCCCCGGAAGCGCTTGGGTCCGTCAGTATCCGGCGATGCGGTCACTCATCCCGCTCGGGGCACGGATCGCGCGGATGCTGCTCGTCGTGCTCGCGGGACTGAGTGTCCTCACCGTCTTTGGGTATCCGGTCGTCACGATCCTCGCCGGCCTCGGGATCGGAGGGATCGCGCTCGCCCTCGCGGCGCAGAAGTCCCTCGAGAACCTCTTCGGCTCCCTCTCGATCGGGGTCGACCAGCCCTTCCGGGTCGGCGATTCGGTGAACATCGAGGGGATCGATGGGGAGGTGGAGGCGATCGGCTTGCGCTCCACGCGGATCCGGACGGCGGAGCGCACGGTGGTGAGTCTCGCGAACGGGCGGCTTGCCGAGATGCGGTCTGAGAACTTCGGGGAGCGCGATCGGTTCCGATTCCGCACGGTGGTCGCCCTGGATGTCGCCACGCCGCCGGAGGCGATTGAGTCTCTGCGTGATGCGATCGAATCGCTCCTGCGCGTTCACCCGCAGACCTGGCCTGAAAGCGTGCAGGTCCGTCTCGTCGGGATGACCACCGCTTCGCTCGACCTTGAGGTCGTCTGCTTGGTGCAGACTCGACTCGGACTGGAATTCAAACGGGTGCGGGAACAGCACCTGCTCGGCATCCTCCGTCTGCTCCGCGCATCCGGTGTGCACTTTGCCGCGCCGCCGAGCACGACCGCGGTGCCCCCCATCGGTCCCTAAGAGGCCAGTCCCTCAGCGGAGCAGCGCCGGGAGGTCCCGTATGAGGACGTAGCCTCCCGCCGCCGTCATGATCAGCGAGATGAGGATGCCGAGGGCGGCCAGCAGGCGCGGATGGCGATACGAGCCGACGATCTCCGGTCGATAGGTCGCGGCGAGCATCGCGGCGAGTCCCAGCGGGAGGATCATCCCATTCAGCGCGCCGACGAGCAGCAGTGTCTTGACCGGGCGACCGATCAGCACGAAGACGATCGTCGAGAGCCCGATGAACGCGATGACAAGACGCGGCCAGTGGCGCTCGAGGGTCGGGTGGAGGCTGCGCAGGAAGGAGACGGAGGTGTACGCCGCGCCGACCACCGAGGTGATTGCCGCACTCCACATCACGACGCCAAAGAGTCGGTAGCCGAGCTCCCCAGTCGCCGCGCGGAAGACCGACGCGGGTGGGTTCGCCGGATCGAGTGCGATGCCCTGATGGACCACCCCAAGCGCGGCGAGGAAGAGGACGATCCGCATCAGGCTCGCGACGCCGATCGCCGTGGTGGCTGAGCGCGTGACCTCGGGAATGGATGCCGGACCGGCGATGCCGGCATCGATGAGGCGATGCGCCCCCGCGAAGGTGATGTATCCTCCCACCGTCCCACCGACGATCGTCACGACGGAGAGGATGTCGATCGTCTCCGGGACCACCGAGCGCACGAGGGCCTCGCCGAGGGGCGGATTGGAGGAGAGCGCGACGGCGACGGTGAGCCCGATGAGCACGAAGCCCAGCCAGATGCTGAAGCGGTCCATCGCGCGCCCGGCCTCCTTCACGACGAAGAGTCCGATCGCGAGCGCGGCACTGAGCGCCGCACCCACCTTCACGGAGACTCCGCCAACCACTTCGAGTCCCAGTCCGGCGCCAGCGACGTTCCCCACATTGAAGGCGAGTCCACCGAGGACAACGAGGACCGTCAGCAGCGTGCCGAGCCCGGGGAGGACCGCATTCGCGACGGGTCCGGCGCGGCGTCCCGAGGCGGCGATCACGCGCCAGATCGTGAGCTGCGCGACGAGATCGATGATGATGCTCACGAGGATCGCGAAGCCGAAGCTCGCGCCGAGTCGCTCAGTGAAGACCGCGGTCTGGGTGAGGAACCCTGGCCCGATCGCCGAGGTCGCCATCAGGAAGGCGGCGCCGATCAGCGCGGAGCGCGGTCGATCAGACATCCGATCCCCCAGCAGGAGAGGGCGAGACCAAGCGAGGTCAGGAAGGGGATCGGGATCCCCAGGGCGTGCGCGCCGATGTAGCCGACGATGCCCCCGAGTAAGGTCGCGGCCGCCGTGCGCGGGGAGCCTCCGTTCGTGAAGAGGGCAAAGCCCACCGTCACGACGATCCCCGCGCTGCCGAAGGCCGAGGCCTCCTGCACCAGCGCGAAGACCCCCTCGGCGTTCAGCGCGAGGGCGTAGGCGATCAGACCGAAGGTGACCACGCCGGCTCGAGCGAGGAGAACCTTGCGCCGTTCATCGGTGATCCCCGCGAGCGGGACGATGAGGTTGTGTGAGACGAGGCCGGAGGCGACGAGGAGGGTCGAGTCGACGGTGGAGAGGATCGCCGAGATGAGCCCCCCAGCGAAGATGGCGAAGAAGATGGTCGGGAGGAGGTCGCGGGCGATGGTCGGGAGGAGCTGCTCGGGATCGCTCATCGGGCCGACGAACGATCCGCCGATGAGGGCGATCAGGATGGGGATGGTCCCGATGGCGAGATAGAGCCAACCGGCGGTGAGCGAGGCGCGACGCGCCACGTCGGCGGAGCGAGCGGAGATCACGCGGCTGATCACCTCGGTCGCCGCGACCGAGCCGAGGACGGGGATCGCCCAGGCCTCGAGCGTGGCGTACCAGGGGCCGGCGGCGGCGGGGGCCAGGTTGATCTTCCCGCTCGTCGTCACGAGCTGCAGTGCGGCGGTGACCCCGCCGGCCTGTTGCACGACTGCGATCAGCATGATGACGAGACCGACCGAGAGGATGATACCCTGGAGCACATCGGTGATGGCATCGGCGAGCATCCCACCGAACATCGTATACGCGATGACGAAGAGGGCGGCGATCCCGATCGCGGTCGATGGGGTGAGACTGCTGACCGTGGCGAGTACCTGGCCGAAGGCACGAATCTGTGCACCGGCCCAGAGCACGGAGCTCGGGACGAGGAGGACCGCGGCCAGTCGCTCCACTCCAGTGCCGAAGCGCGTGCGATACAGATCGGCGAGGGTGGTCAATCCTCGGTTCCAGAGCGGGCGTGCGAGGATCGCTCCCATGAGGAGGAGGCAGAGCCCGTAGCCGAAGGGCTCCGCCGAGGCGAGGGAGAGCCCTTCGCCGTACACGGTCGCTGAGGAGCCGATCACCGTCTCTGCGCCGAACCAGGTCGCGAAGATCGAGAAGGTCGCGAGGAGGGGGCCGAGGCGCCGGCCCGCGACGAGGTAGTCGCTCTCGGAGACGATCCGGCGGGAGATGTAGATGCCGATCCCGAGCTGAAGCCCGAGGAAGGCGAGGAGCGCCAGGAGGGGGGTGGTCACGTCGGAACGTGCGAGGGCGCAGCCATGGTGCGGGAATCTGCGACCATCACTGTGGTTCGAACAGGTCGGCGAGCGTGGCCGCCGGCCGCGCGGTCGGCTCCGGTTGGAGCCCACTGAGCTGGGCCGCGAGCCCGAGCACGCGTTCGGCGGTCCATCCCGCGGCGCGGAGCTCCGCGAGCCCGGTGTCTTGTGCCGACTTGCTGAGCTTCCGTCCGTCCGGGTGCCGCAGGAGCGGATGGTGGAGGAATGCCGGTGGCGTTGGGCGTCCGAGCAGACGCGCGAGGCGAAGCTGCCGACCGGTGGATCGCAGGAGATCCTCACCGCGAATCACGAGATCGATGCCCTGCTCCCAATCGTCCACGGTGACGGCGAACTGATAGGTCCACTGTCCCAGTCGATCGCGAGCGAGGAGATCGCCGCACTGCGTCATGGGGTCCTGCGTTTGTGGGCCGAGACGGAGATCGTCGAAGTGTTCGGGGGTGTCACCGGACATGAGCACGCGGCGGGAGAGAGGCAGGGATCCGGTGGGAGGGGTCAGGTGACAGGTGCCGGGGTAGACGAGTTCGAGATCGTCGGGTGAGTCGGACGTATCTCGCGTAGCGCGTGCGATGTCGGCCCGCGAACAGGCGCAGGGGTAGACGAGCTCTCGCGCGTCGAGCTCAGTCAGGCGTGCCGCATAGCGTGCGGTGTTGTCGCTCTGGCGTTGCGGCACCGGCCCGGCGCGGAAGTCGGCCGTCGTGAGTCCATTGGGGACGAGCCCGAGCCAGTCGAGATCATCGAGGATCCCCTGCTCGAACTCCGGCCGGCACCGACCGCGATCGTGATCTTCGATGCGCA
>JBEGVM010000132.1:0-3046 GCA_041178365.1 Gemmatimonadota bacterium
CGTACGCCAGCCAGCGGGTTCACCATCGCGAGCGGGGCGACCGCTGGTGAGACCTGCATCGGGATCCGCTTCGAGTAGGCGTCGAGCTTCCGCAGCGCGCTCGCGAGCCCCTGCGGGCGACCCGCGATCTCCGCGCCGACGGCATCCGCCTTGTACTCGCGCTGCCGGCTGATCGCGAACTGAATCAACATCGCCGCGAGGGGGGCGATGATGATGCTGATCAATGCCGCGGCGGGGTGCCCGCGTTCACCGTTGTTCGAGCGGCCCCCACCGAACATCAGCCCCCACTGGGCGATGTTCGCGATCGTGGAGATCGCGCCGGCGAAGGTCGCGGTGATGGTCTGCAGGAGCATGTCGCGATTCTTGATGTGCGCGAGCTCGTGCGCGATCACCCCTTCGAGCTCCTCGCGGTCGACGAGACGCATCAACCCCTCGGTCACGCAGACCACGGCGTGCTCTGGATTGCGGCCGGTGGCGAAGGCGTTCGGCTGGTCGTGCGGGGCTACGGCAATGGTCGGCATCGGGAGGCCGGCGCGCTGTCGGAGCCGATCGACCATGTCATACAAATCCGGGGCCTGCGAGCGGTCGATGATCTGCGCGCGGTACGACCGGAGGACCATCGAGGCCGAATTCCAGTACATGAAGACGTTCATGCCGGCCGCGAGGACCAGCGCCATCACCATCCCCGATTGACCCCCGAGCGCGCCGCCGACCGACGCGAAGAGCGCCGTCAGTCCGGCCATGAGCAGGAAGACCTTCAGGTTGTTCATTGCAGGCTCCGAAGAAAAAGGCAGGGTGCCCCCGCCACTTTGGCGGGACGACACGAGACATGATACCCAAGAGGTGCAAGGGGTGTGCCAGAGGGGGGGGCGGAGGCCTCCCCCCCAGCCCTCCCTCGCCCTATACTCTGCTCAATCCCCCTTGCGAGGTCCCGCCATGGCCCCGAAGAAGCTGATCCTCGACTACATCTACGAGAAGGAAACGGCGCACCCCGACCGCGTCTACCTGACCCAGCCGGTCGGCGGTGGGCAGGTCATCGACTATACCTGGCGCCAGGTCCTCGACGAAGCGCGTCGGATGGCATCGCACCTGCGACGTCTTGGCCTCCAGCCAGGTGACCGCGTGGCGATGCTCTCGAAGAACTGTGCCCACTTCTTCATGGCGGAGCTGGCCATCTGGATGGGGGGGTTCACCACCGTCGCGATCTTCCCGACCGAGAAGGCTGACACCATCGCCTACATCCTCGAGCACAGCGAGGCCAAGGCGATCTTCATCGGGAAGCTCGATGCGGGGTGGGAGGCGCAGCTGCAGGGCATCTCTGACCGGTTGCATCGTCTGAGCTTTCCCCTGGCCCCTCAGGTCATCGGTACGGCGTGGGATGAGGTCATCGCGACGGTCGCGCCCCTTGGCGGGCAGCCTGCGCGCGGGGCCGAGGATCTCGCCCTCCTTTTGTATACGAGTGGGTCGACTGGCACGCCGAAGGGGGTGATGCACGACTTCGGGCACGTCACCGCGGCCTCGGAGGGGATCGTGCGCGGCGTGAAATTCTCTCCGGAGGATCGCGCCCTCTCGTACCTCCCGCTCGCGCATGTCTTCGAGCGCGCGTACATCGAGTGCGCTTCATTCGTCGCCGGTGGCCACATCTTCTTCGCGGAGTCGCTCGACACCTTCGTCGCCGACATCCAGCGGGCACGTCCGACGATCTTCATCTCGGTGCCGCGTCTCTGGCTCAAGTTCCAACAGGGCGTCTTCGCGAAGATGCCGGCGCAGAAGCTGGACCGGCTTCTTCGTATTCCGCTGCTGAACAAGCTGATCGGGAAGAAGGTCCTCACGGGGCTCGGGCTCGATCAGGTGCGGCTCGCCGGCTCCGGCTCGGCGCCGATCCCGGCGGAGCTCATCGCCTGGTACCGCCGCCTCGGGCTCAATCTCCTTGAGGGGTACGCGATGAGCGAGGACTTCGCGTACAGCCACCTCTCCACCGAGACGCACAAGTTGCCCGGTTATGTCGGCGTGCCCTATGCCGATGTCGCGGTGCGGATCAGTGAGGCGGGGGAGGTGCTCATCAAGTCGCCGGGGTGCATGGTCGGCTACTACAAGCTCCCCGAGCTCACCGCCGAGTCGTTCACCGCGGACGGGTTCTTCCGCACGGGAGACCGTGGCGAGCGGCGTCCTGATGGGCTGCTCAGGATCACCGGGCGCGTGAAGGAGCTCTTCAAGACGGCGAAGGGGAAGTACGTGGCGCCGGCACCGATCGAGAATTTCATCAACGAGCATGAGGCGATCGAGCTGTCCTGTGTGAGTGGCGTCGGGCAGCCCGCGGCCTACGCGATCATCGTGCTCGCAGAGCACCTACGCCCAAAGATGCGTGATCCGGCGGTCCGTGCGGAGCTTGACCGGACGCTCACCGCCTGGCTCGCGGTCGTGAATCGTCACGTGTCGGAGTACGAGCGGCTCCAGATGTTCGTCGTCGCGGCGGAGCCCTGGTCGATCGAGTCGGAGACCCTGACGCCGACGATGAAGATCAAGCGGGCCCGTATCGAGGCGCTGGCCGCTCCGCAGGTGGACGCTTGGTACGCGTCCGGGCAGTCCGTCATCTGGCAGTGAGCTGAGCCGTTGCCCTCCCCCTTCGATGCGCGCCGCGAGCTCTTCGGCGCCGCCAAGAAGTTCCTGCTCGAGGTGCCGGCCAAGGCCGTAGCGCCCGCGACTCCTGCGTCGGACGACTTCGATCCGCCGCGTCTGACCCTTGCCGCTTTGGAGAAGATCTCGATGTCCCGTTCCCGTGAGCGCATCCTGTCCAACCTCGAGGAGCTCTATCGCGAGGCCTTCCAGCGTGCCGCTGACGCTGACGATGCGGCGCAGAAGGCGTCGCTCGACTTCGCGTATCGTCGCGAGCAGCTGTATCTCGAGGTGCTCCTCGATGTGCGGGATGTCTTGGAGCGGCGCGGCTAAACGCCGTTGCTCGCGTCGTCCCGATCGTGTCCACGCTGGTGTTGATCGTCAATGCGCGGATTGCCACCGGTGACCCACGTCGGCCGTGGGCCGATGC
>JBEGVM010000133.1:0-4458 GCA_041178365.1 Gemmatimonadota bacterium
AGGTGACGGCGAAGGCGGTGGCCGCCGAGCGTGTGATGGCGGCGGCGGGGGAGGTGAAGGGGGCGTATTTCCAGCAGCTCGATTGGTTCACGAGCGGCGCCTCGGTCTCCCCCGACGGGAAGATGGTCGCGGTGCAGCGGAGCGCGCCGGGGAAGCCCGCGCGCGTTGTGATCCTCGCGATGGAACCCAAGGCGGAGACGGAGAAGGCGAAGAAAGCGCGAGAAGAGGCGGCGAAGCGCGATCCTGAGGATGTGGCGGCGAAGCGGATCTTCCCCGCGCCGCGCGATACGATCGCCACGCTCGCCCCGATGCAGGGGACGGGGTGGGATCGTCCACGCTTCTTCGCCGATGGGAAGCGGATCTTGGCGCTGCGCGCCGAGACCTTCGAGGATGGAACGAGTGCGCGCGACCTCTGGATCTGGGATCGTGAGTCGAAGGATGTGCGCCGTGTGACGCATGGCGCCGCGATTCGCTCCGCGGATCCTTTCCCTGATGGGACCAAGGCCGCGGGGATCCGGTGTCGCGCGGGAACCTGTGATGTGGTGACGGTCGAGTTGGACCGCGGCGATGCAGGGGAGCTCACGACGCTCGCCGCCGGGAGCTTCGAAGCGAACTTCGCCGGGGTGCGTGTCTCCCCTGATGGGAAGTCGATCGCGACGGCGCGTCAGCAGAATGGCCGCTGGCAGATCGTGACGATCGATGCGGCGACCGGTGCGGTGCGTGTGGTTTCGCCGACGGATGGGGTGAGCCGTTACGAGCCGACGTGGACTCCCGATGGGTCGGCGCTGATCGTGGTCTCCGAGGCGGCGGGGACGCCGCAGCTGGAACGCCTCGCGCTCGACGGCGCCACGCGTCCGGTGACGCGTTTCGCGGGGCTCACGGGCCAGCCTGAGGTGAGTCGCGACGGGACGGTCTGGTTCCTCACGCTCCATGCGCGCGGATATGACCTCCGCACCGTGGCGCTCGACAGTGCGGCGCGCGGCGCGACGGTGGCGCTCACCGATTCGCTCGCACCGGTGGCTCCGCGTCAGCGGACCGCCGATGCGCGGCCCTTCCCGACTTCGGAGGTCACCTCGAAGCCCTACGGTCTCGGGCGACTGGGTGCGACCTGGCTCCCGAACGTGAACGTCTCGGCTGAAGGTCAGGATCAGGGGGGCGCGCTCTCGCTCTCAGACGCCGTGGGGCGGTACGGTGCCGTGCTGCAGGGTGGCTATGGGCAACCGGCGGTTTGGCGCGGTGGGAGTCTCGCCCTCATCTGGCGCGGGGTCCGGCCGAGTGTGACGGTGGCGGGCTTCTCCACGCGGCATCTCCCCACCCAGCAGCGGATCGAGCCCCTCGCGATCGGCGGGTTCGATGCGGAGTACACCGGAGCCTCGATGGTCGCAGACCGTTCGGTGCAGGGGACCGGTGGCTCGCTCTCGGTGCGGGGAGGGCTTTCCACCGGGCGCGTGACCTCGCTCGCCGCGCTCCCCCCGCCATGCCTCGAATGTCTCGCTATCTGGGCACCGTTGGGGGAGAGCACCCGCCAACTCGCCGCGATGCAGGTGAGTGGGTCGCGACTCTATACGCCGAAGGGGAAGATGCGGATTACCCCGTCGTTCGCGTTTGATGCGTCGGCCGGGCGCTCGTTCGATGTCGCGTGGCGCCGCACGCAGGTGCAGGGCGGACTCGCGATCGCTGGCTGGGCGGGGACGGGGCTCGATCTGCAGGCGATGGCGGGCACGGTGAGTGGCGATGCGCCGGCGTACGAGCACTTCGCGTTGGGTGGGGCGGAGTCGCCCTATGTAGATCCGCTCGTGCTCCAAGGGCGGTGGGCGGCGCCGGGACAGGCGTTCGGCGCGCTGACGGGGACGCGTGCGTTCCGTGCGCGCGCCGCGCTGACGGGGCCGGTCTCCCCCTTCGTGCAGGTGGACCGCGTCGGCTCAGGAGGGCCGGGAGAGGTGCGGCGGCTCGTCGGCTTCGAGAGTGCGGTGACCACGCCGGCACTGCCGGTGGCACGGTTCCCTGGGATCCGGTCCAAGTTCGGGGTGGCGATGCCACTCGATGGCCCGACGGCGAAGCGGGCGGTCTTCTACACCACGATCGTGCTCACGCCGTGAGGCATTGGTCCCGACCGCGTGCCAGATTTCTCAGATGACCGTGCCCACTGAGATCCTCTTCGAGCCCCTGCATCCCGGCGTCGTCCCCCCGCAGCGCGCCACGGCGCAGAGCGCGGGGCATGACCTCGTGCTCTGCCTCGCCGCGCCCACGGTACGGATCTTCCGTGACGGCGCGATGGAACTGCGCCCCGTCGAGGTCCTCGGCGATGCGCGTCGCATCACCCTCGCCCCACGCGAGAAGGCCTTGCTTCCACTCGGCTTCAAGGCGCGCCTCCCCGAGGGGTACGAGGCGCAGGTGCGCCCCCGCTCGGGGACGAGCCTCAAGACCGACCTCGTGATCGTGAATAGCCCCGGCACCATCGACGCCGATTATCCGGACGAGTGGTGCGTCCCCGCCGGCAATGGTGGCGCTGCGCCACTCACCCTCACGCATGGTGAGCGGATCGCGCAGATGGTGATCGCCCGCTTCGACGCGCTCCCCTTCGCGATGGGGAACGTCACGCAGAGCACCACACGCGCCGGTGGATTCGGGTCCACCGGTCGCTGACCGACCCTGCAACGCCTGCTGAACCTGTCCTGACCCGTCACACCCCTTCCTGAGGATCCCCGATGTCGCTGTCTCGCTGGTTCACTCTCTCATTCGTCGCCGGCGCGCTCGCGCTCCCCGCGCGAGAGATCGACGCGCAGGCCCCCGCGCCCGTCGCGATCGAGTCGTACACCCTCCCCAACGGCCTCAAGGTCCACCTCGTCGAGGACCACTCGGCGCAGGTCGTCGCCGTCAACGTCTGGTACGATGTCGGCTCTCGCAACGAGCGGGAGGGGCGCACCGGCTTCGCGCATCTCTTCGAGCACATGATGTTCCAGGGCTCGGCGAACGTGAAGAAGGCGGAACACTTTCAATTCGTGGAGCGTGCCGGCGGGCAGATGAACGGCTCCACGCAGCCCGATCGCACGAACTACTTCGAGGTGCTCCCCTCGAACCGTCTCAACCTCGCGCTCTGGCTCGAGGCGGATCGGATGCGGTCGCTCGCGGTGACGGCGGAGAACCTCAAGAACCAGCAGGAGGCGGTGAAGGAGGAGCGGCGCCTACGCGTCGACAACCAGCCCTATTCCGCGGGGTTGGTCGATTCGCTTCCCACGATCTTCGATCGCGCGACCTGCTTCCCCTATGCGCACTCGATCATCGGGTCGATGGATGACTTGAACGCGGCGAAGGTCGAGGATGTGAAGGCCTTCTTCGATCTCTACTACGCCCCCAACAACGCGACGCTCGTGATCGCCGGGGACTTCCAGCCGGCGCAGGCCAAGGCGCTGATCACGCAGTACTTCGGGGAGATCCCGAAGGGGCAGACCCCGCCGGCGGTGAGTTGTGCGCCGCAGCAGGGTACGGGGCGCGAGCAGGTGAAGCGGATCGCGGATAAGAACGCGACCCTCCCGGCGGTGTTGATTGGGTATCGCGCGGTGCCGCCGGCCCACGCCGACTTCCCCGCACTCGAACTCCTCGGGACGATCCTCGGGAGTGGCGAGAGATCGCGGCTCAACCGCTCCCTCGTGCGCGAGCAGAAGCTCGCCGCCGGCGCGCAGACGCTGGTGAATCCCTTCGGCCCGATGCGGGGCGCCGGGATCTTCGGCGCGCTCGCGATCGCCAACCAGGGGATGAGCGCCGACTCGATCCGTGTCGCCCTCCTCCGTGAGATGGCGCAGGTCGGTCGCAGCGTGACCGCCGAGGAGCTCACGAAGGCCAAGAACTCGTGGCGCGCGCAGACGATCTTCGGGCGCCAATCGGCGCTCGCGATGTCGGAGGCGGTGCACTATGCCGCGCTCTACCTCGGCGACGTGAACGCGGTGAACCGCGACGCGGCGCGCTACGAGGCGGTGACCCTCGAGGATATCCGCCGTGTGGCCGCGAACTATCTCCGCGCTGACAACTCCCTCTCCCTGCTGATCGTCCCGGAGGCCCGCTGATGCGTACGCTCCCGTTCCTCGCGGGCGCCGTCGCGACGGCGCTCACTATGGTTCTCACCGCGACGCCTGACCT
This sequence comes from Gemmatimonadota bacterium, assembly GCA_041178365.1. Lineage (GTDB taxonomy): Bacteria > Gemmatimonadota > Gemmatimonadetes > Gemmatimonadales > Gemmatimonadaceae > Pseudogemmatithrix. Next base: position 4,138 of record JBEGVM010000133.1, read on the forward strand.
CGCGGCGCAGTATCCCACGAAGCCGCCGGCCGCGATGCCGATCCAGCCGGCGCAGTTCCCGCCCTTCGCGGAGGCGACCCTGCCCAACGGGATGCGGCTCCTCGTGGTGACGAACCGCAAGCAGCCCGTCCTCTCGCTCACGCTCTCGATCCCGGCGGGTGGGGTCTACGACCCCGCCACCCGTGTCGGCCTCTCCGAGATGATGGCGGGGCTCCTCACCAAGGGGGCGGGGTCGCGCTCGGCCGATCAGATCGCCGCCGCGATCGAAGGGGTCGGTGGGTCCATCGGGGCCTCAGCCGGTTCGGAATACATCACGGTGAA
>JBEGVM010000134.1:0-21749 GCA_041178365.1 Gemmatimonadota bacterium
CGGCCGCACCTCACGCTTCGGCGGCTTCCTCGATTCCACGATGGACCGGGTCGCCGACGGAGCACTCCTCGGTGGGATCGTGATGTTCTACGCCGATCATGCGCATCCGGCGGGCCGAGGGCCTCTGATGCTCGGGGTGGCGCTCGTGGCGCTCGTGGCAATCCAGCTGACCTCCTACACGCGGGCCAAGGCCGATCTCCTCGGCGTCGATCTCGCGGGGGTCGGGTGGTTCGAGCGGCCGGAGCGGATCACCCTCCTGGCGGCCCCACAGGCTTTCTTCGGGTTGCGCTGGGAGTGGGCGGTCTTCGATGGCGTCGTGCTCCTGCTCGCCCTGGCCGCGGTCGTGACGGTCGGGCAACGGCTTCGCCATGTGCGGCGGGCGCTCTATCTTTCCTGACATCTGTCGCACCGCGTTCGCGGGGCGCGCGGTCATTCCCTGATGCGGTGCCGGAGGTTGCATGCGGTCCCCTCGCGCTCGGCTCGTCCCACTCCTCCTCGTGCTGGTGCTCGCCGCCTGCAGCGGCAAGCCGCGCGAGCAGGTCATGCGGCTGGGCACCGATGACTTTTCGTTCCGCGTGACGGGGGATCAGATCCCTCCCCGTGCCCTCGATGTGATCACCTACACCATCGTGGTGCAGGACGCCAAGACCAAGGAGCCCGTCGCGGATGGGCAGGGCCGCATCTTCGCCACCAACAGCGATCGCGTCAGCGTCTGGGACGGATTCCAGTATGGCCCCGAGCCCGGCACCTATCGTGCGCGCCTCAAGTTCCTGACCGCCGGCGAGTGGGCGCTCGGCATCCAGTTCCGCCGTGATTCCACCCAGGCCCTGCAGCGCACCCTCGATTGGCGCCAGACGGTGCTGAACGAGCTCGTCGACTCCACGCAGTCACCCTGATACCTGTCCCCTGACACCTGTCACCTGGTTATGAAGCACTTCCATCGCACCTCGCTCCACCCCGATCAGATCCTCGCGACCGCGGATGCCTTCTTCCCCACCATTGGGATGCAGAAGGTCGCCGAGGGGGCGCGCACACGCACCTTCAAGGGGACGGTCGGGACCCCAGAGGTTCCCGCGCTCCTCGAACTCAGCGTGAAGATGGAGGGTGGCCACTACACCTTCATCGAGGCGCACACCGATCAGATGGGGGAGAGCCGCCTCGACCGTGGCGTGAAGACCTTCTTCGTCCGCGTGCACACGCAGGTCGACACCGCGCACACCTTCGCGCCCTCGTACTGATGGCCGCGCGACGGCGCCGGTCGCCTGAGGGGGGCGCAGGGCATCTGGGCGAGGCGCTCCCCCTCGAGCAGAAGCTTGCGCTGTATTACTGGATGCGGATGACGCGCACCTTGGAAGAGCGCTTGGTCGCGTTGTATCGCCAGACCAAGGTGGTCGGTGGGCTCTTCCGTTCGCTGGGGCAGGAGGCCGACGCGGTCGGATCGTGCTTCGCCCTCGAGCAGCGGGATGTGATGTCCCCCCTCATCCGGAACATGGGGGCGATGCTCGTGAAGGGGGCGACCCCGCTCGAGATCCTCAAGCAGTACATGGCGAAGGCGGATTCCCCGACGCGCGGTCGCGAACTCAACATCCACTTCGGCGATATCGGGCCGGCGGGGACCACCCGTGGCTTTCTCGGGCAGATCTCCCCACTGGGCGACATGGTCCCGGTGATGGCCGGCGTGACGCTGACCTTCCAGATGCGTGGCGAGGATCGTGTCGGTCTCGTCTACGTCGGCGATGGCGCGACGAGCACCGGGGCCTTTCACGAGGGGATCAACTTCGCCGCCGTCCAGCGGCTCCCACTCGTGGTGATCATCGAGAACAATGGCTATGCCTACTCCACGCCGACGTCCAAGCAGACGGCGGCCAAGCAGTTCGTCGATAAAGCGATCGGCTATGGGGTGTACGGCGAGCAGTGCGATGGCAATGACGTGCTCGCGGTCTACGATTGCACCAAGCGCGCCGTCGATCGCGCTCGCGCGGGGGAGGGGGTCTCCCTCCTCGAATTCATGACCTATCGGCGGAAGGGCCACGCGGAGCACGACAATCAGTCGTATGTCCCCGATGGGGAGATCGAGCGCTGGGCCGCAGAGAACGATCCGATCGATCGCTATGTGCGCGTCCTGCGCGATCGCGAAGGGGTGAGCGCGGAGACGCTGGCCGAGATCGATGCGCGGATCGTCCGCGAGATCGATGCCGCGACGGATGAGGCGGAGCGCTCCGGAGTCCCCGATCCGCTCGACGCCTTACGTGGCGTCTATGCCGATCCCCCGACCGAACGACCCCTCTGGTTCCGCGAGGGGGCCGATGTCTCCGCGCTCGGCAAGGAGCGGCCTGAAGGGTGGGGCACCTGGGATGCCTCGAAGGGAGGGGCCCGCTGATGGCGGAGATCACCTATCTCGAGGCGATCCGCGAGGCGCTCGATGAGGAGATGGCGCGTGATCCCAACGTCTTCCTCATCGGGGAGGACATCGGGGCCTACGGTGGGGCCTTCAAGGTCACCGATGGGATGCTCGCGAAGTACGGGGAGCAGCGCGTGATTGACACCCCGATCTCCGAGATCGCGATCGTCGGGGCGGCGGCCGGGGCGGGGCATATGGGGATGCGGCCGGTGGTCGAGATGCAGTTCATCGACTTCATCGCGAACGCGTACGACATGCTCACCAACTATGTGGCGACGGCGCGCTATCGCGCCTTCTTGCCCTGCCCGATGGTGGTGCGTGGGCCGAGCGGTGGCTACGTGCGTGGCGGGCCCTTCCACTCCCAGAACCCCGAGGCGGGCTTCATCCACACGCCGGGGCTCAAGGTCGTGTACCCGGCCACCGCGGAGGACGCCAAGGGGCTCATGAAGGCCGCCATCCGCGATGATGATTGTGTGCTCTTCTTCGAGCACAAGTATCTCTATCGTCGCATCAAGGGCGTGATGCCGGCGGGGGACCACGTGGTCCCCATCGGGAAGGCGCGGACCGCGCGCGAGGGGACCGACCTCTCGATCATCACGTACGCGGCGACCGTTCATAAGGCCCTCGAGGCGGCAGAGCGGTTGCAGGCGGAGGACGGTCTCTCGGTCGAGGTGATCGATCTCCGGTCGCTTGCGCCGCTCGACGACGAGGCGATCCTCGCCACGGTGCGAAAGACGCACCGCGTCCTCATCGTGCACGAGGACACGCGCACCGGGGGGATCGCCGGCGAGCTCACGGCGCGGATCAATGAGCACGCCTTCGCCCACCTCGATGCGCCGGTGCTCCGCGTGACCGCGCACGATATCCCGCTCCCGTACGCCCCCTCGCTCGAGGACTTCGTCCTCCCGCAGGTCGACGACATCTGCGTAGCCGCGCGCCGGCTCGTGGCCTGGTGACCCAATGACGACCCCCAGCTCTCCCTCGCTCACCCCCCCCTCGACCGGCCGCCAGATCGCGATCGGCTGTTTCATGCTCTGGATCGGCGCCTTTTCCGGTGCGATGGTCGGGGTCCTCATCTCGAAGGGGGTCGCGTTCTTCGCCAAAGCGCCTGCCTGTGACGGCATCCCGACGTGTAACTGGTACATTTATGCCGGGGTGGGGGCCGCCATCGGCGCGCTCACCCTCCCGTGGTTGGTCGTCTCGGCGCTGCGACGTGCGCCGGCGCCCGCTGCGCCTGAGTCCAAGTCCTGATCTGATCGAGGTATTGTCGTGGCCCGTATAGACGTCATCATGCCCCAGATGGGGGAGTCGATCGCGGAAGGCACCCTCTCGCGCTGGTTGAAGAAGGTCGGCGATGAGGTGAAGCGCGACGAGCCGATCTTTGAGATCTCCACCGACAAGGTCGATGCGGAGATCCCGGCGCCGAGCGCTGGGGTGCTGGCCGAGATCATCGTGCACGAGGGGACCACGGTGCCGGTGAACGCAGTGGTCGCGCGGATCGAGACGGAGAAGGGGGCGGCGATCGGAACCCCAGCGGCCACTCCTGCACCAGCGGCAACCGCTCCGGCCCCTGTGGCCCCGCCGGTCGCGGCGGCAGCCTCGGTGTCGGCGGCACCGGCTCCAGCGGCCCCAGCCCGTCCGGCGGCGGCCCCGAATTCCTTTGAGGAGCGGATCCGCACCAAGTCGTCCCCGCTCGTGCGCCGCATGGCGGCCGAGGCGGGGGTCGATATCTCGACGCTGAGTGGCTCAGGGATCGCCGGCCGCGTGACCAAGCGCGACTTCGTCGCCTATCTCGAACAGGGTGTCGGGCGCCCCACCGCGCCAGGTGCCACGCCCGCGGCGATGCCCAGTGGACTCCCGGGAGCGGTCAGCATCCCCGTGGCATCACACGGCGATCCGACGTTCCATCCCTGGTCCGGCGACGTGGTCGAGCCGATGTCCAAGATCCGGCGCCTCACCGCCGATCATATGCGGCAGGCCAAGCAGGTGGCGGCGCATGTCACCAGCTTCTTCGAGGTCGATCTCACCCGTGTGGCGCGGATGCGCGCACAGATGAAGGCGGAGTTCGAGGCGGAGACAGGGCAGAAGCTCACCTTCCTCCCCTTCATCATCCGCGCGACGGTGGAGTGTCTGCGCCGCCACCCGGTGATGAACGCGACCGTCTCCGGCACGGATGTGATCCTCCGCAAGCGCTACAACATCGGGATCGCGGTGGCCCTCGAGCCGACGGGGCTCATCGTCCCGGTGATCAAGGATGCCGATGGGATGAATCTCACCGGCCTCACCCGTGGTGCAAACGATCTCGCCTCCCGGGCGCGGAGCAAGAAGCTGAGCCCCATGGACGTGCAGGATGCGACCTTCACCATCACGAACCCCGGCGTCTTCGGTTCCCTCATGGGGACGCCGATCATCCCGGTCGGGACGACGGCGATCCTCGGGCTTGGCGCGATCGAGAAGCGCCCGAAGGTGATCACCGGCACCGATGGGGAGGACACGATCGCGATCCGGACCTGCGCCTACTTCTCCTGCAGCTTCGACCATCGCGTGGTTGATGGCGCCGACGCCGATCGCTTCATGGCCGATCTCAAGAAGACGCTCGAATCGGTCGGGTGAGATGCCGCGTTCGCTGACCATGCACCGGACGGTGGTCACCCCGACGGACCGGGCGCGTTTCTTCGAGACCTGCCGGACGCGCGAGGCGCATTTCCGTGCGGCGGGCTGCCACTACTGGGTCTTCGAGGAGCATGCCCTCGCTGGGGCCTTCATCGAATTCTGCGAGGCCCCGGATCTTCCCGCCCTGCGCGCGGCGCACGCCGATGCGCCGGGCCGCACCATCGATACCGATCGCATCTATTCCATCGTGGAGCTCAGCTGACATGCCGACGCGTCGTCTCGAGGTCGATGGCCGGAGCTGGGAGGTGTATCCGAGCGGATACATCACCCAGTCGACCGCCGATGAATTCGGACTCCTCTTCCTGCAGGGCACCGGCGCGGAGCGCGAGGTGCGTGTGACGCGCTACGCCCCCGTGGGCGTGAAGTCCCGCGAGCAGTCGCTGGCGATGCTGTCCGATGCGGAGCTCCTCCGGCTCTTCACCCTGTCGCAACCCAGCCCGCGCTCGCCTGAGGCTGGCTACGCACCGTGAGCGTGTCGTGAACCCCTCGGTGGGGACGATCGATCTGCATGCGCATTCGACCGCGTCGGATGGGTCGGTCGCCCCCGCGGCGGCGGTCGAGCTGGCGCACAAGGCGGGGGTCGCCGCCTTTGCGCTCACCGACCACGACACGATGGCGGGGATCCCCCCGGCGCAGCAGGCGGCGGATCAGCACGGACTGCGTTTCATCCCCGGCGTCGAGCTGAGCGTCCATCAGGACGCGGTGGAGGTCCATCTCCTCGGGCTGCATATCGCCGATGTCGCTGGGATGGAACAGGCGCTGATCACCTTTCGTGACGGGCGCCGTGCGCGCGCGCAAGCGATGGTGGAGCGCCTCGTGGTGGCGGGTGCGCCGATCGATTTCGAAGCCGTGCTCACCGCGGCGGCTGGGGGCGCCATCGGTCGCCCGCATGTCGCCAAGGCGCTGGTCGCCGCGGGGCATGTGCGAGATCATCGCGAAGCATTCGACAAGTATCTCGCCGCTGGGCGTCCCGCCTACGTCGAGAAGGCGCGCCTCGAGATCGCGGAGGGGATCGCGCTGATCCATCGCTTCGGCGGGCTGGCGATCATCGCGCACCCTGGGCCTGACGGGCGCCGGGACCGCATCGAGCCGTTGGTCGCGCTTGGGCTCGATGGGGTCGAGGTGAAACATCCGAGCCACTCCGCCGAGGACATGAAGCGCATCTTGGCGCTCGTCGATCACTTTGGGTTGGTGCCGAGTGGTGGCTCCGACTGGCACGGGGCGATGATGGGGCCCCGCACCCTGGGCGCGATGCAGGTGCCCATGGAGTGGCTCGAGCGACAGGACGCGCGGCTCGCTGCGCGTCGCCTCGCGGCGTGAGCGGTATGAGCGACGCTGCCGTGTCGCGCGTCGCGCTGGTGACGGGGGCGGGGCGCCGCGTGGGGCGTGCGATCGCCCTCGACCTCGCGGCACATGGCTGGACCGTCGCCGTGCATCACCATTCCTCGGCGACGGGGGCGGCCGAAGTGGTCGAACAGATCCGCTCCGCCGGAGGGAAGGCGCACGCCTTCGCTGCCGACCTCACCGATCCCGCGGCGATCGAGGCGTTGCTCCCGTCCGTCGTGGCGTGGAGCGGGCGCCTCGATGCCCTCGTGGCGTCGGCGGCTGGGATGACGCGCACCCCGATCGGCTCGACCACCGCCGCGACGATCGACACCATCCTCGCGCTCAACCTGCGCGCGCCCTTCCTCCTCGCGCAGGCGAGCGCCTCGCGGCTCGCCGAGGGCGGCGCGATCGTGGTCATCGGTGATCATCTCGCGGATGAGGCGACCCCTGGGTTCGCGGTGCATGCAGCCGCCAAGGCGGGCGTGCACGCGCTCGTGCGGCAACTCGCGGGGGCGCTGGCCCCCCGGCTCCGGGTGAACGCCGTCGCCCCCGGCGTGGTCCTCCTCCCCGACGACGGGCCGCCTGGGCTCGCGGAGCGGTTGGCGGCCGAGGCCGCACTCCGCCGCATCGGTACCCCGTCGGATGTCGCGGGGGCGGTCCGCTATCTGCTCGATGCGCCGTTCGTCACGGGTCAGGTGCTCCGCGTCGATGGGGGCCGGGGGCTCGGCGCCTGAGTGGAGGCAGACGCCGGTCGCCGGTCAGAGCTGCCGCAGCCAGCTCAGCTTCACGATCAGCTGACGCGCGCGCGGGGTGAGGCCGTCGAGGATCGGTTGGCGATCGTTGTACACCACGTAGAGGAACGACAGGGGAGCGAACTCCCAGCTGAAGCGGGCGTTCAGCGTCCCGCGCTCGATCAACGCGTTGTACTGATAGAAGGCGCTCCACTGGAGCCGCGGGCTGACGAACAGACGCACTTCGGGGCTCGCGAGGTACGTCACGAGCGAGGTATCGGCGGGGCCGAGGTCGCGGAGCACGTTCACCTCGACCGTCGCGCGCACGCTGAGATACGGGCTCGGTGACCAGCGGCCGGAGAGTGCGAGCTGGTCTTGGCGGCCGTCGAAGAACCCCCCGGTGGAGGCACTCACGGCACCGGCCAGCGGCGCGCTCTGGTCGGTGGTGAGATCGACGCCGGTGCGTACGTAGTCGTACGCCCCAGGGGCGATGGTCACCCCGGGGAGGATGGGGAGCGCGCTCGTCGGCCGCTGATAATTCTGTTGCACGTACGGCGTGAGCGTCCCGCCGGTGCGGCGCAGCACCTCCCCGCGGAGGGCGATGCTCCCCTCCTGAAGGCGCTTCGACTGCGGATCATGGAAGAACAGTGAGAAGATTTCCGGTCGGAACCAGACCACCTCCGCCGGGCGCCACGCCGGCTGGAAGGTGCGGCTCGCGAATGGCCCGGTCATGATGACGTCAGGACGTGAGACGAAGCCGGTGCGCGGTCGGAACTCGGCGGAGACGTAGGCCCCCGAGAGGCCGAGGTTCGACGACGGCGTGTTGCGACTGATCGCGTAGGTCGCCGCGACACCGGTGCGGCCGGTGTCCGCCGAGGTGGCGAGCATCGCACTGAGCTGGGTCGCCTCGCCGAAGCGGGTGAGCGCATCGACCGTGGTGACCAGGTTGCGCCGGTCGCCGCGGTCGTCCCGATACGCGACGAGCCCGCCGATACGGGTGGAACGTCCGACGAACTGGGTGAGGCGCCCCACGGCGAAGTCGGCGGCGTCCGCGTCGGTCGCGCCGGCCCCCGCCTGCCGCATCAGGAGCGCGCCGGCGGCCGTCCGGCCGGTGCGGTATCCGTAGCGAAGGCCCCCGACGATGGGGCGGGGAGTCCCATCCGCCCCGAGCCCGATGCTGCGCGAGAAGAACGGCTGCACGACGAAGGGGTTGATCGTTCCCCCCGCGAAGGACGCGCCATTCGCGCCGCCGCCGGCGGTGAGGAGATCAGCGTTCTCGAGGAAGAACTGGCGCTGCTCCGGGAAGAAGACGCTGAACCGCGTGAGATTGACGACCTGTCGGTCGACCTCGGCCTGTGCGAAGTCGGTGTTGACCGTCGCCTCGACGAGGGCATTGGCCGTCGGCGCCCAGATGACCTCACCGCCCACATCGCCCGTGGTCCCGTCGCGCGCGCCGGCCGTCGCGTCCTTTGATGCGCTGGAGAGCCCGTAGAGGCGCGTACGGATATTCGTGCGCGGCGGGGGCGGCTGGATGGAATCCAGCACGCCCGCGTAGGCGAGTCGCCACGAGGAGAACTGGCGCGGATAGGGGGCCCAGGCGGTCCACTGCGCGACGCGGCGGCTGTTCCGCACGAAGTTGATGTCCCAGGTGGTGAGTCCCGGGGCGTACCGGAGCGAGGTCCAGGGCACGGCGATCTCGGCCACCCATCCGGAGTCCGACTGGGTGGTCCGGACGCGCCACATCGCGTCCCAGCTGAAGCTGAAGGTGGCTCCGCCGTCGAAGGCCTGCACGTCACCCTGCGAGCCAAGGGGTGTCACCTGGAGCTGGTAGACGGTCCGGTGGTCGCCGAGTGAGCCGATCGTGATGCCGAAGACATCGCTTTCGGGGGGCGTGAAGTCGCGACGGAGATCCGGCATCCGGAGCCCGCGCCGCCCCGCGGGATCGGCATGAAAGGCACCGATGTAGAGATGCTCGTCGTCGTACAGGACGCGCACGATGCTCGGGAAGTCGGTCGTCCGAATGAAGTCGGGCCGGACGCGCACGAAGTCGCCGATGGGGGCGGCGGCGCTCCAGGCGGCGTCGTCGAGATGCCCATCGAGGACGATCGCACCGGTCGCGCGCCGCGCGATGGCGTGGCGGCGCGTCTCGTCAGTGGGAACGGTGACGGAATCGACCGTCTGCGCGGACAAACGGAGCGCGCCGAGGCACAGCATGGTGGCGACGAGGCGCGGAGAACGAGGCACGAGGGTCTGGGCGGGAAGGAGCGGGATGCGGTCTAGCGCACGATGGACTGCGGAGCGTACATAAGAAGCTCGGTCTCCGCCACTTCACCCGCCCCACGTCCATCATGTCCCTGACGATCCGTCCGACCGCGATACTGACCGCCTGCCTTGCCTCCTCCCTGCTCGTCGCGCAGGGGCCCCCGCGCCCCACAGCGGCGACCGCGGTCGATGCGGCCGTGCAGGAGCGACTCACGCGGGAGCGGCGTGAGGACCCCAACCCCGCTCCGGCACGCCGGGAGGGGGAGGGGCCCTTCACCCGATTGATCCTCCGCGGGGTGACCCTCATCGACGGCTACGGGAGCGCCCCGCGCGGTCCCTACGACGTGGTGATCGAGGGGAATCGGATCGCGCAGGTGGTCGGCGTGGGCAACCCGAAGGTGCCGATCGACCCGAAGGGACGGCCCAGCGGGGCGACTCGTGAGATCGAGGCCGAAGGGATGTACCTGATGCCGGGCCTGATCGACGTGCACGTCCATCAGGGGACCCAGCAGAAGGCGCCGGAGAGCGAGTACTACAACAAGCTCTGGCTCGCCCACGGGATCACGACGGTCCGCGGCGTCCCCTTCGCGAGCTTCGATTATTCGATCCGGGAGCGGGCGCGCAGTGCCTCCAATGAGATCGCCGCGCCACGGTACGTCGTCTATCAGCGCCCAGGGACGGGGTGGGGACGGGCGACGCCGCGGACCCCCGAGGAGGCCCGTGCGTGGGTCCGTTGGGCGAAGCAGAACGGCGCCGACGGGCTCAAGCTTGGCGCCGAGCGCCCGGACCTGATGGTGGCCTACATCGATGAGGCCAAGAAGCAGGGGCTCGGCACCACCGCGCATCTCCAGCAGAGTGGGGTCGCGCAGGTGAATGGCCGCGTGGCCGCGCAGATGGGGCTCGGGGCGATCACGCATTTCTATGGGATCTTCGAGTCGATGTACGACCATCACCAGGTGCAGCCCTGGCCGCTCGACGCCAACCTGAACGACGAGCAGACGCGCTTCGCGCAGGTGGCGCGGCAGTGGAGCCTGGTGACGCCCGGGAGCGAGAAGTGGAAGTCGTTCCTCAAGACGCTGCTCGACAACGACGTCACGCTCGACCCGACGATGACCACGTATCTCACGGGGCGAGACGTGATGGCGCGGATGCAGGCGCCCTGGCACGCGAAGTACACAATCCCGACCCAATGGGATTTCTACATCGCGAATCGCTCGAACCATGGCGCGTACTTCTTCGATTGGACGACGGACGACGAGGTGAACTGGCGGAACTTCTACCGCGTCTGGATGCAGTTCATCAATGACTACAAGAACCTCGGGGGACGGGTCACGGCGAGCTCCGATGCGGGCTTCATCTACAACACCCCGGGCTTCTCGACCATCCAGGAGCTCGAGCTCCTCCAGGAGGCGGGGTTCTATCCGGGCGAGGTGATTCGCGCCGGGACCTACCACGCCGCGCTCACCCTCGCCAAGCCGACGGGGAAGCCGATCGAGCTAGGGGTGATCGAGCCCGGGATGCTCGCGGACCTCGTGATCGTCCCGGAGAACCCCGTGCAGAACCTGAAGGTCTTGTACGGCACGGGGTGGCCCCGACTCAACGACGCCACGGGGAAGGTGGAGCAGGTGGGGGGCGTGCGCTGGACGATCAAGGATGGGATCGTCTACGATGCCCGCGCGTTGCTCGCTGACGTCGAGGCGATGGGGGTCAAGCAGCGCCAGGCGCGCGGCGGACGCTGAGGCGACGGGGCAGGGCCTCAGGGAGGCGACGTCGCGGGGCGGGAGTACCACCCGCCCCGCGACACCCCTAGCTTCCACCGATTCCATTCCCCCGGAGCAAGTCGGTGGCGACGCATGAATTCGAAGTGGTGATCGTTGGGGCGGGCCCGTCCGGCATGTGTGCCGGGCTGTACGCGGGCCGTTCCATGTTGAAGAGCGTGGTGCTCGAGCGCGGCTTCCCCGGTGGGGAGCTCCTCAATACCGAGGTGATCGAGGACTACATCGGCTTCGAGCATGTGCTCGGCCATGAGCTCGCGAGCAAGTTCCAGGCGCACGCCGAGAAGTTCGGGGCGGAGATCCGTACCTCGACCCCGGTCGAGTCGGTGACCAAGCGCGACGACGGGCTCTTTGAGACGGTCGTGGAGAGCGGGGACATCTACCTCTCGCCGACGGTGATCGTCACCGCCGGTGGGACGCCCGTGAAGCTCGATGTCCCCGGGGAGATCGAGTACGCCGGCAAGGGCGTCTCCTACTGCGCCATCTGCGACGGGGCCTTCTACAAGGGGCACACCATCATGGTGGTCGGCGGCGGTGATGCCGCCTGTGAGGAGGCCGACTTCCTCACGCGCTACGCAGAGAAGGTCTATCTCGTGCATCGGCGCGATAGCTTCCGCGCCTCCAAGATCGTGCAGCAGCGCGTCTTCGCGAATCCCAAGATCGAGGTCATCTGGGACACCGTGGTCGACGCGATCGTCGGGAAGGACGGGCTGATGACCCATGCCACGATCCGTCACGCGAAGACGGGGGCCGCCTCCGATCTGATCGCGACGGGGATCTTCATCTTCGTCGGCTTCAAGCCGAACACGGGGATCCTCCGTGGACACATCGAGCACGATGCGTCGGGCTACCTCATCACCGACGCGACCATGCAGACCTCGGTGCCGGGGCTCTTCGCCGCAGGTGATGTGCGTGCGCAACTCACGCGGCAGGTGACGACCGCCGTCGGGGATGCGACGACCGCCGCGATCGGTGTCGAGAAGTACCTCACCGCGCGGAAGAACGGGCAGCCCCTCCCGGTGCCCCCCCCGATGCTCATGGGCGCGACCTCGGTCCCGGTCTGATGCAGGTCACCTCCCTCGTCGTCGGGGCCTTCCAGGAGAACTGCTGGATCCTCCACGACCCCGTCTCCGGGGAGGTGGTACTGATCGATCCCGGCGCCGAGCCAGACCGTCTGTGCGATGCGGTGGCGGAGCAGGGAGGGGGCCTCACGGCGATCTGGTTGACGCATGCGCATCTCGATCATGTCGGGGGGATCGAGGGGGTGCGTCGGCGCTTTCCTGGCGTCCCGGTGCATCTGCACCCGGCCGACCGCCCCGTCTACGACCACGCGGCGCGGGTCGCCGCGGGATACGGACTCCCCTTCGAGCAGCCGGCCCCGCCCGACGCCGAGCTCACCGAGGGGCAGGTCGTCCACCTCGGGGCGCATGCGTTCACCATCTGGCATCTCCCCGGCCATGCGCCCGGGCATGTGGCCTTCATCGGGACGGACCGGGTCTTCGGGGGAGATCTCCTCTTCGCGGGGTCCATCGGGCGGACCGACCTCCCCCTCTGTGACCGGACGGCGATGGCCGCCTCTCTCCGCCGACTCGCCACGCTGCCGCCAGAGCTGATCGTGCATCCGGGGCATGGTCCATCCACCACGATCGGGACCGAGCGCGCCTCGAACCCTTACCTCGTCCGCGGGTAGATTCCTCTCATGCCCTCTCTCACTCGTGCCACCACGTCGTTCGCCCTCGTCGCCCTGACCGTCCTCACCGCGGCCTGTGTCGACACGCTCGAGCCATCCAAGAATCGCTTCGGGCTCGTCTCGTACACCGCGTTCAGGGACGAAGTGCGTGGCTTCGTCATGGACCCGGAGGCGGTTTTCTATGACCGCACGGACCTCCGCTACACGCCGCCCCCAGCGGATTCGTGTGTCCTGGCGGCGTACACCCCCGCGGTGATCGCTGGCTCATCCTTCCCCACGCTCAGCGCGGGGGAGTTCCTGCTGACCCAGGTCGGTGCCCAGCGGGACTCGATGCGCGGGCTAGTGGAGTTCGGGGCCTTCGTCTACCGCCCCGTACGGAAGACGGGGATCCCCTTCACCCCGGGGGACACCGTCTCGGTGCAGATCCCGGGGAGCACGACGGGATTCCCGGCGGCGACGGTTGCTCTGCGTACCGCGGAGGCTTTCACCGCCGACTCCGTTCGGATCCCCGAGGGGGATCAGGACCTGGCACTCTCGTGGACCGCAGCGCCGGTCGCAGGCTCGCTGATGACGGTCTCCCTCCGCTACGGGAACGCCTTCAGCAACGGGCAACTCAACGAGCAGGTCTTCTGTGGCTTCACCGATGACGGCGCCGGTACCATTCGCGCAGCGCTCCTCATCGGATGGCGCACCGCGGCGCCGACCCTTCGCGAGACGCGGATCATCCGACTGCGCTCCAAGGAGCTCCAGATTGATCCGCAGAACACCCTGACCGTGATCTCGAGCTTCGGGATCCCGACGGCGGCCTTCGGCGGTCGGTGATCGGGGGACGGTCGGGGCGCGCAGGTCCCGAGCGCCCTTGTCCCCATCGGGGACCTGAGCCCATCTTGAGCGCACGATGCGCATCACGACCTGGGCCGAGTACGGACTGATCTGCGCGCTGCACCTGGCGCGCCGCACCGAGGAGGGGCCGGTCACCGGCCGCGATATCGCGGCCCGCGAGCGGCTCCCCAGCGATTACGTGGAGCAGATCCTCCTCCGCCTCCGCCGTGCGGCGATCGTCCAGAGCACGCGGGGTGCCAAGGGAGGCTACGGGCTGGCTCGGCCGTCCGACGAGATCACGGTGCGGGAGATCATCGCGGCGGCCGAGCTCGTGACCTTTGACCTGCACTGTGTGACCCATCCGCTCGACGTGGATCGGTGCTCCCAGTCGTGCGACTGCAGCATCCGCCCCGTCTGGGTGATGCTGCAGAAGCGCATCGATGAGGTCCTGGACGGGGTCCGGCTCAGCGACCTGCTCGCGGCGGAGCCCCAGGTGCGGGAGCGTGTCGGGCTCCCGGTGCTGACGTAGATCACCTGCAAGTGCCGAAGGGGGGACTCGAACCCCCACGGGCTATCGCCCACTGCGCCCTGAACGCAGCGCGTCTACCAATTCCACCACTCCGGCAAGACTCGCAACGTAAGTCCCCCGCGATACCCAAGTCAACGTTGGGTCGTCTAGCTTCATGGGGAGATGAGGACACCAGCCGCCGATGATGCGATCGTTCCCATCGCACGGAACGCCCGCGCCCGACACGACTACGAGATCCTCGAGACGTGGGAGGCGGGGATCGTCCTGCTCGGCACCGAGGTCAAGTCGTTGCGGGACAAGCGGGCGCAGATCACCGACGCGTACGCGGTGGTCAAGGACGGCGAGCTCTGGTTGCTCAATGCGCACATCGCGCCCTATACGCACGGCAATGTCTGGAACCATGACCCCCTGCGCACGCGGAAGCTCCTCCTCCAGCGGAAGGAGATCACGCGCCTCATCGGCGCGATCGAGCGGAAGGGGCTCACCCTCGTGGCGCTCGACCTCTACTTCAAGCAGGGGCGGGCCAAGGTGAAGATCGGACTCGCCCGAGGCAAGAAACTCCACGACAAGCGCGCCGACGCGCGCGAGCGTGATGACCTGCGTGAGATCCAGCGCGCGATGAAGGTGCGATGAGCCGCGGGCTCCTTCGACTGGCGATGGTGGGCGGAGCGGTGCTCGGCATCGGATCCTCCGCAGCGGCGACGGTCTCTCGGGCGCTGCCGCCCGGTGACGTCTTCCGCGTGAAGCGCTCCGCGGGTGACACGCTCGTGCAGGTGCTCCCCACCCCGTTCGGTGGGCTCGTGCGTGCCGACGTCGTGGCCCGCCTCATCGGCGGGGTCTTCGATTCCCTTCCGGACGGGCAGTGGCGGCTCACCCTCCATGGGGCCACCATCGACCTGATGCCGGGCTCCGCCTTTGCGGCGCTCGACACCACGACACTGCCCCTCCTGGAGCCGATGCGCATCGTGGACGGCGCCCCCTGGGTGCCGCTGCAATTCTTCTCGGACGTGCTCCCGCGGCTCGAGCTCGGGATCGCCTGGGATCGCACCCGGTCGGAGCTCCGGGCGATCCCGTCACTGGTGCGGCGTGCACCGACCGTGATGGCCCGAGGGACCGCGCCTCCGATCTCGACCCCGACGTCGAGTGCGGTCCCCGCTGGACTCTCGCGTCGCTACACCGTCGTGGTCGACGCCGGCCATGGCGGGAAGGATCCTGGTATGAAGGGTCCTCTCGTCGATGGGGTGTCGTTCTCGGAGGCCCGCGTCACCCTCGAGGTCTCTCGCCGCCTGAAGGAGGCGCTGGAGGCACGCGGGATCCGGGTGGTGATGACCCGCACGCGGGACACCCTCATCGCCCTCGGCGACCGCGGCCCCATCGCGAATCGCGCGAATGGCGATCTCTTCCTCTCGATCCATGTGAACGCCGCGAACCCCAAGTGGTCGAACCCTGCCGCGGCGCGCGGCTTCGAGACCTACTTCCTCTCGACGGCACGGACGGAGGACGAAGCCCACGTGGCGAACATGGAAAACGAGGTCGTGCGGTTCGAGACCGAGGTCGATGGGGCCCACCAAGGGGATGCGCTCAGCTTCATCTTGAACGATCTGGCGCGCAACGAGCATCTGCGCGAGTCGAGTGAGGTCGCGGCCACGATCCAGCGGCAGATGCAGGGCGTGCACCCAGGGCCGAATCGTGGGGTGAAGCAGGCGCTCTTCTCGGTGCTGGTGCGGACGTACATGCCGGCCGTCCTCGTCGAACTCGGTTTCGGGACCAATCCGGCGGAGGCTCGGTGGATGGGGTCCGGCCGTGGACAGCAAGAGGCCGCGGAGGCGATCGCGGACGCGGCGCTCGAGTATCTCAAGGACTACGACCGCCGGACGCGGACGGCCTCGCGATGAGTGACCTGCGCGTCACCCTCGCTGGGCTCGAGCTCCAGAACCCGGTCCTCCTCGCCTCCGGGACGGCCGCCTACGGGCGTGAGCTCGCCGATGTGATGGATCTCGAATCCCTCGGGGGATTCGTCACCAAGGCGGTGAGCCTCGAGCCGCGGGTCGGCGCCAAGGCGCCGCGCGTGGCCGACTTCCCCGGCGGGATGATCAACGCGGTGGGACTCGCGAACCCCGGCGTCGAGGCGGTGCGCGCCGAGGATCTGCCCTGGATCGCCGCGCACGTGACGCGCCCGCGCGTGCTCGTGAATGTGGTGGGGAAGGAGGCGCACGAGTTCGGTGAGGTCGTCGCGCGGCTCGATGATGCCCCAGGCTTCCACGGCTACGAGCTCAATGTGAGTTGCCCGAATGTGAAGCAGGGGGGGATGGAGTTCGGTGCCGATCCTGCGGCGCTCGCGCAGGTGATCGGTGGCGCGCGCGCCGCGACGCGCAAACCGATCGTCGTGAAGCTCTCGCCCACACTCCCGCGCATCGGCGAGGTCGCGCAGCAGGCGGTTGACCTCGGGGTCGATGGGATCACGGTGATCAACACGATCCCAGGACTGGTGGTCGATGTCGCGCGTCGGCGCCCCGTGCTCGGCTTCGGCTCCGGTGGGGTGAGCGGCCCCGGCTTGCTCGCCGTCGGGGTGCTGGCGACCTGGCGCGTGCGGCAGGCGGTGCGTGTGCCGATCATCGGGGCGGGGGGGGTGCAGTCCGCCGAGGATCTTCTCCAGTTCCTCATCGCCGGCGCCTCCGCGGTGGCGATCGGGACGGCGGGGCTCGCCGACCCCAAGCTCCCCCAACGCATCGTGCGCGACCTCGCGCGGTGGTGCGACCGTCACGGCGTCGCGCGGCTCGCTGATCTCACGGGCACCTTGGCGTGGCCCGCATGACCGCTGATCGATCGATCGCTCCGTCCGCGTTGCGCGCGCAGCCCATCATCGCCCTCGATGTGCCATCGCTGGATGCTGCGCTTGCGTTGCTCGACCGTCTCGGCCCGGATGCCGACTTCGTGAAGGTGGGGCTGGAGCTCTTCACCGCCGAGGGGCCGCGCGTCGTGGACCGGCTCCGTCGCGACGGGCGGCGCGTCTTCCTCGATCTCAAGCTCCACGACATCCCCAACACGGTGAAGGGGGCGGCGCAGCGGGCGGCGGCGATGGATGTGCAGCTGCTGACGGTGCATGGCTATGGCGGGGTGGCGATGGTCGAGGCTGCCGTGGAGGGCGCGGGGGCGGGGACGGGGATCCTCGTCGTGACGGTCCTGACGAGCTTCGATCGTGAGGCGCTCGGGGTGGCGTTAGGGCGCGAGGTGGCGGAGATGGGGGCCGAGGTCCTCCGGCTCGCGGGGGCGGCGAGCGTCGCGCGCGCGCATGGGATCGTCTGTTCGGGCCACGAGGTGGCCTCGGTGGTGACGACCTACCCGCAGCTCAGCCCGCTCGTCCCCGGGATCCGGTTGGCCGGTGGAGCCACCCATGATCAGGCGCGGGTGGTGACCCCGGAGCGGGCGGCGGCGGATGGCGCGGCCTATCTCGTGCTGGGGCGGGCGGTTACGGGGGCTTCGGACCCGGCGGCGGCGTTGGCGGGGATCAGGGAGACGCTGAAGGCTGGAGGCTGAGGGCTCGACGCGTTCCGCCCCGGGCCTCCAGCCTTCCGCACCTTTGGTACACGTCAGTCCGGGGCCTTGTGTCAAGGGTCTCCGCCGACTATCCTCAGGGTCTGCCCAAAACGGGGCAGTTCAAGCATTTGCGGGCCGTCTGGCCCTCAGACCTTCTGGAGTCCTTCAGTGAAAGTTCGCAGCAGCGTGAAGCCGATTTGCGAGCATTGCAAGGTGGTCAAGCGGGCGGGTGTGACGCGGATCATCTGCAAGCGCAATCCCAAGCATAAGCAGCGGCAGGGGTAATCCACACATGGCACGTATTTCCGGCGTGGACCTCCCGCGCGACAAGAAGGTCGAGATCGGCCTCACCTATATCTTCGGCATCGGCCGCGTCCTCGCGCGTCGCATCCTCGAGGCGACCGGGGTCAACCCGGAGCAGCGGATCCGCGACCTCTCGGACGCCGACGTCAACAAGCTCCGTCAGGAGATCGAGAAGCAGTATCGCGTCGAGGGGGCGTTGCGCACCGAGGTCGCGATGAACGTGAAGCGCCTGATGGACATCGGGTCCTACCGTGGGACGCGGCATCGCCGTGGCCTGCCGGTCCGTGGGCAGCGCACGCACACCAACGCCCGCACCAAGAAGGGGCCGCGCCGCGCGATCGCGGGCAAGAAGAAGGTGACCAAGTAATGGCAATCGGAAAGAAGACGAAGCGCGTGGTGGACGCCGAGGGTGTGGCGCACGTCAACGCGACCTTCAACAACACGCTGATCACCATCACCGACGCGCACGGCAACGCCGTGTCGTGGGGGACGGCCGGGAAGGCGGGGTTCAAGGGGTCGAAGAAGTCCACCCCGTTCGCGGCGACCGTCGCCGCCGAGCAGTGTGCGCGCGAGGCGATGTCGTCGGGCGTCCGCCGCGTGAATGTGCGGGTGCAGGGGCCGGGGTCGGGTCGCGAGTCCGCCATCCAGGCGCTCGCCGCCGCCGGTCTCCAGGTCAAGTCCATCAAGGACGTGACCCCCATCCCGCACAATGGTTGCCGGCCGCCCAAGCGCCGGAGGGTCTGATCCATGCGTTACACTGGTCCAAGCTGCCGGCAGTGCCGGCGTGAAGGTACGAAGCTCTTCCTGAAGGGCACTAAGTGTTTCACCGAGAAGTGCCCGGTGGAGCGTCGTCCGTACGCCCCTGGCCAGCATGGCCAGAGCACAGCGCGTCGGAAGAAGATGAGCGAGTACGCCAAGCAGCTCCGTGAGAAGCAGAAGATCAAGCGCATCTACGGGCTGAGCGAGCGGCAGTTCCGGAACACCTTCGAGCGCGTCTCGACCCTTCCGGGCGTGACGGGTCACAACCTGCTCGCCGCGCTCGAGAGCCGGCTCGACAACATCGTCTACCGCATGGGCTTCGCGTCCAGCCGGAAGGCGGCGCGTCAGCTGATCCGTCACCGGCATGTCGAGGTGAACGGCAAGTCGGTGGACATCCCGAGCTTCGTCGTGGAGCCGGGGCAGGAGATCCGCATGCGGCAGAAGTCGCGTGAGCTCGTGCTCGTGAAGGAAGCCCTCGAGGTCGCGGCGCGTGGGGCCTCGCCGGCCTGGATCGCGGTCGACAAGGACACCTGCTCGGGCCGCATGCTCGAGCGTCCGCAGCGGCAGAGCATCCCGATCGCGGCGCAGGAGCAGCTGGTCGTCGAGCTCTACTCGAAGTAAGGCAGGCGGTAGGTCCCGGTCCCCTGACGACCGAACGAGCGTGCCGCGCGTCAGGGGCGGGGCACGGCGTCGGTGGCGCGTCATCGCCATCGTGACACACTCTCTCTAAGGACACTTTCCATGGCACACACGATCGATCTCCGCGGGCTGGTCCGCCCGCAGCTCGTCGAGATGACGAAGCGCGAGGACCATGCCAATGCGGCTGAGTTCCGGCTCCAGCCGCTCGAGCGCGGCTTCGGCCACACCCTTGGCAACAGCATGCGTCGGATGCTGCTCTCGTCGCTCCGCGGCGCCGCCGTCTGGGGCTTCCGGATCGATGGCGTCCTGCATGAGCACCAGACCATCTCGGGCGTCGTCGAGGACGTCCACCAGATCATCGGGAACCTCAAGACGCTCGTCTTGGCGCTCGACGCCGATGTCGAGGAGGCGATTCTCCGTCTCAAGGTCAAGAAGGCGGGGGCGGTGACGGCAGGGCAGCTCGAGTTGCCGGCCGGCGTCCGTGTCGTCGACGGGGCGCACCACCTGCTCACCCTGCAGGACGCGCGCGAGCTCTCGATCGAACTGCATGTGAACAAGGGACGCGGGTATGTGGAGGCCGATCAGCATCCGCTCGACCGCTCCCTCCCCGTCGACCTCGTCCGGATCGACTCGATCTACTCGCCGGTCAAGCGCGTGAACTTCTCCGTCGCGGAGACCCGCGTCGGTCAGCGCACCGACTACGATCGGCTCACGCTGACGGTCGAGACGGACGGCACCGTGTCGCCGGAGGAGGCGGTCAGCTACGCCGCGGCGCTCGCGCAGACGCATTTCCAGTACTTCGCGAGCTTCGGGACGTCGGCCGCTGCGGCGGTCGCGGTCCCCGGGGCCGAGGGGAGCTCGGACGCCGCTCGCTTGGCAGAGCTGCTTCGCACCCCGATCGATGACCTCGCCCTCTCGGTGCGCTCGGTCAACTCGCTCAAGAATTCCAGCATCCGCTCGCTGGGTGATCTCGTCCGCCAGACCGAGACGCAGATCCTGCAGGTCAAGAATTTCGGCAAGAAGTCCCTCCAGGAGATCGCCGACCTCCTCGAGAAGGAAGGACTCAATTTCGGGATGCGGTTCGAGGAGTCGACGGCAGGGGTCCGGGTGGTCGATTGGGGCACCCCGCCGAGCCGTGCGGCTGCGAACGCGCCTGACGACGAAGAGGAGTAGGACCGATGCGTCATCGTAAGGCTGGCCGGAGCCTCCGGCGGACCTCGGAGCAGCGCCTGGCGCTCCTCCGCAATCTCGCGACCTCGCTCATCGAGCAGGGCGCGATCGAGACCACGGAGGCCAAGGCGAAGGAGCTGCGGCCGTTCGTGGAGAAGCTGATCACCAAGGCGAAGTCGGGCACGCTGCACGACCGCCGTCTCGCGGGCCGCCATGTGCAGAAGCGGGCCGCGGCGGACAAGCTCTTTCAGGACGTCGGGCCCAAGCAGGCCGCTCGCACGGGTGGCTACACGCGCATCCTCAAGACCGGCCACCGCAAGGGTGACGGGGCGGACATGGCGCGCATCGAAATCATCCAGGAGGGCTGATCCATGCCCATCCAGCGCAATCGCTGCTACGTCTGCGACAAGGGTGTTGCCCACGGCAACTCCCGCTCACACGCCAACAACTCGGTGCGTCGCACCTGGAAGCCGAACCTCCAGGTCGCCCGCATCGTCGAGGGCGGCAAGGTCATCAAGATCAAGGTCTGCACCCGCTGCCTGAATGCGGGGAAGATCCAGCGGGCCCCTCGCGGGGCCGCGGCCGCGGTCTGATCACCGGCGCCGCGCCAGTGAACATCGACGGGGGGAGCGTGGTGCGCTCCCCCCGTTTTGACGCATGGGTGTCTGCATGAAGACCGCCCTCGTCACCGGGATCACCGGGCAGGATGGGTCGTATCTCGCGGAGCTGCTCCTCGCGAAAGGCTATCGAGTCGTCGGGGTCGTGCGGCGCTCCTCCACCACGCCCTACGATCGCATCGCCCATCTCATCGACCGCATCGAACTCGTCTCGGCCGATCTCCTCGACCAGACCTCGCTCGTCGACGCGATGGCGGATGTCGCCCCTGACGAGATCTACAACCTCGCGGCGCAGAGCTTCGTCGCGACCTCGTGGAATCAACCCGTCCTCACCGGAGAGTTCACCGGCCTCGGCGTGACGCGGATGCTCGAGGCGATGAAGCGCACGGTGCCCAAGGCGCGGTTCTATCAGGCGTCGAGCTCTGAGCAGTTCGGGATGGTACAAGAGACCCCCCAGCGCGAGAGTACCCCGTTCTATCCGCGGTCCCCGTACGGCGTCGCGAAGGTCTACGGCC
>JBEGVM010000135.1:0-12847 GCA_041178365.1 Gemmatimonadota bacterium
GTGCGCAGCAAGGTGCCGACATTTCCGGGGTCCTGGATCCCGTCGAGCACCAGGAGTCTCGCCGTGGCACCGAGGGTGAGGGCGTCGAGGGTCCAGGTGGGCTGTTCGGCGACGACGAGGATCCCCTGCGGCTGCTCGGTATCACAGGCGGAGAGGAACTCCCGTTCACTCACCCGCAGGACGTCGATGTCGCGTGCATGCAGCTGCGCGGCGAGCGCGGCCCCGCGCGGGGTGCGATCGAGGAGGTCACAGGTCAGGGCCCCGACCATCCGGACAGGCGAGGCGAGCAATGCCTCGACGGTGCGCACCCCCTCGGCGACGAAGCGTCCGCTCCGCTCGCGCGCCTTGCGGCGTGTCAGGTCCCTTGCTACGGTCAATAAACCCATGGCTCGATTCCCACTCCTCGTCCTGACCCTCGGTCTCAGCGCCTGCGCCGTCTCCACCCAACAGGAAGTGGAGATGGGGGCGGGCTATGCCCAGCAGATCGACCGGCAGCTCCCCATCGTCCGCGATGCAGAGCTCACCCGGTACATCAACGTACTCGGGGATTCGATCGCCCGCATCGCCGACGCCCGGAACCTCGACTGGGTCTTCCAGATCGTCGACAGCCCCGACGTGAATGCCTTCGCGATCCCCGGCGGGTTCATCTACATCAACCGCGGGCTGATCGAACGGGCGACGTCGCTGTCGCAGGTCGCGGGGGTCATCGGCCATGAGATCGGCCACGTGACCATGCGTCACTCCATCAAGCAGATGCAGAAGGCGCAGGGGACCAACCTCGGCGTCACGCTCGTCTGCGTGCTCACCAGCGTCTGCAACAACGAGGCCTCGCAGGCGATGATCAACATCGGCGCGAGCGCGGCCTTCGCGAACTTCTCCCGCCAAGATGAGGACGAGGCTGACGCCGAAGGGGTGACGTACATGGTCGCGGCGGGGATCGACCCCAACGGGATCCCCGAGATGTTCCAGATCCTCCTCGACGAACGCACACGGAAACCTGGCACCCTTGATGCCTGGTTCCGCTCGCACCCGCTCGAGGAATCGCGGATCGCGGCGGCGAAGGCGCGGATCGGCCAGCTCCCGCCGGACCAGCTGCGGGGGCTCACCCGGGATTCACAGAACTTCCAGGCGTTCAAGGCGCGGCTCTCGGCGCTGCCGCCCTCCCCGCCAGCGCGCTGAGCGCGGCGCGACGTCCCCGCGCACGGATCGACCCGAAGCGCGGTAACTTCCCGAGATGATCGCCGACGACGGTAATCTTGCCCGTATCGAGCGCCGCATCCTCGCGGCGCTCATCGCCCTGGTGACGGTCTTCGGGATCGCCGTGGTGGGCTACCGGATCATCGGTGGCGACCGGTACGGCTGGATCGACGCGCTCTACATGTCGGTCATCATGCTGACGACCACCGGGACCAAGGAGGTCGTCCCGACCGAGACCGCCGCCTCGCAGATCTTCACGATGGTCATCCTCGTGGTCGGGGCGACTGCGGCACTGTACACACTCTCGACGCTGACGGCCTTCGTCGTCGAGGGAGACATCACTCAGGGCTTTCGGAGACGGCGCATGCGCAAGGCGATCGAGGCAATGTCGGGACACATCATCGTCTGTGGGGCAGGACAGACGGGTTCGACCGTTCTGCGCGAGCTCGTGCGGACCGCGCGCCCTTGTGTGGTGATCGAGTCCAGCGACGTCCAACTGGAGCGTCTGGACGTCGAGTTCGCCTCCATCCCCACCCTACGTGGCGACTGCTCCGACGATGAGACCCTGATGAACGCCGGGATACAGCGTGCCGGCGGCGTGGTGATCTGCACCGATGACGATAAGACCGCCCTCGTGACCACCGTCCTCGCGAAGCAGCTTAATCCCGCCGTACGAGTGACCGCTCGGGCGACGACGGAGCGGGCGATCGCACGCCTGAAACAGGCCGGTGCGGACGGCGTCGTAGCCTCCGCACAGATTGGCGGGATGCGGCTGGTGAGCGAGATGGTGCGCCCGACCGTCGTCGGGTTCCTCGACACCATGCTCCGCGACACGAACCGCAACCTGCGCATCGAAGAGGTGCCGGTCAGCCTCGGGAGCACCCTCGCCTCACAGCGCGTCGGAGACCTCGCGCTCCACGAGTACGGCACGGGCCTCTTGCTGCTCGCAGTTCGCGCGGAGGCGGGGGACTACGCCTTCAATCCTCCCGCCGATACCCAGGTGCGCGCGGGGGCCACGCTCATCGTGATGGGAGACCCCGCCTCCGTTCAGGCGCTCAGAGCCCGCTGACGAAGTGCGCCACCAGGTCGCCGAAGGCACCCGCGGCCCGCTCCCCTTCCGCCATCACTTCCGCATGATTGAGCGGCGTGGGTGAGATCCCCGCGCCGGGATTCGTGATCAACGAGATCCCCGCGACCGACATCCCCAGATTCCGCGCGACGATCACCTCAGCGACGGTGCTCATCCCGACGGCGTCCGCCCCCAACCGCTCGAGCATCCGCACCTCAGCGGGCGTCTCGAAGTTGGGCCCGAGCAATCCGGCGTAGACCCCGCTCGCCAGTGGGATCCCGAGCGCCTGCGCCGACGTATCGAGCCGCGCCCCAAGGTCCTCACTGTACGCCTCGCTCATGTCATTGAAGCGCTGATCCCCGGGCTCCACTGGTCCGGTGAGCGGGTTCTGCCCCGTGAGATTCAGATGATCGACGATCCGCATCAACTCACCGGCGCGAAAACTCCGTCGCACCCCGCCCGCCGCATTCGAGACGAAGAGTCGCGGGACCCCAAGCGCGTGCAACACGCGAATCGGAAAGGCGGCGACGCGTGCCGAATACCCCTCGTACATATGAAAGCGGCCGGCGAGACAGATCACCTCGCGCCCGCCGAGCTGCCCGGAGAGGAGCTCCCCACGATGCCCATCGACCTTCGGCGCGTGAAAGCCGGGCACCTCGGCATACGGCACTCGGCGCGCCTCGGTCAGACGGTCGGCCAGCGTCCCCAATCCCGACCCGAGGACGATCCCGATCACCGGGGCGCGCACGGCGAGTCGCTCGCGGACCGCATCGGCGGCTCGACGCGCATCGGCCGCCCCATGGGTGGTGGTCACCACAGTCATCGCCGTACCTCCT
The DNA here is from genome assembly GCA_041178365.1 of Gemmatimonadota bacterium. Classification (GTDB taxonomy): domain Bacteria; phylum Gemmatimonadota; class Gemmatimonadetes; order Gemmatimonadales; family Gemmatimonadaceae; genus Pseudogemmatithrix. The sequence continues at coordinate 3,103 of JBEGVM010000135.1, forward strand.
GCCGCAATGCGGCAAAGTCCTGATCCACCCGCGCGAGCAGCGCCTGCCGTTCATCGTCGGGCAGGAAGGCGTTCACGAAGCCCTGCCGCGCCAACGCCAACAACTCCTCGAAGGTGAAGCCCAAGCGATCGGCCGCCAACCCATACTCGGTAATAAGATCGGTCCCACTCATGAGGCGGTTATCGGTATTGAGCGAGACCTGAAGCCCAGCCGCGATGAACTGCCGCAGCGGATGCTCCTCGACCGATTGGATCGTATGCGTCTGCACATTGCTCGTGAGACAGCACTCGACGGCGATCCCGTTCCGCACCAACTCCGCCAGGAGCACGGGATCGTCGATCAGGTGCGTCCCATGCCCGATCCGGCAGGCGTGGCAGATATGCACCGCCTCGGCGATCGACTCCGCCCCCGCGCCCTCCCCCGCATGACAGGTGCAGGGGAGACCATGGGCCAGACAATGATCGAAGGCCGCCTTGTGAAGCCCGGCAGGATTCCCCGCCTCACCACCGGCGAGATCCAAGCCCACGACCCCCTCTCCCTTGAAATCCACGGCGGTCCACGCGGACTCCAGCGACGTCGCGGGCGGCATGTTCCGGATCGCACAGACGATCACCCGCGCGACGATCCCGAATTCCTTCTCTGCCTTCGCGAGCCCACGCAGCGGAGACTCCACCGCCTGTTCCATGGTGAGGCCAGCGCGGGTGTTGAGGATCGGCGCATACCGCACCTCGATATAGCGCACCCCTTCTTTGGCGCAGTCCTCGGCGAGCTCGTAGGCGATGCGCTCCATCGCCTCCCCCTGCTGCATCACCGAGAGGGTGATCGCGAAGCGCTCGAGATACTCCTCGAGGCTCCGCGCATCCTTCACCAGCATGTAGTCGCGGAGCGCCTCGGCGTCATCGCGCGGCATCGGCACGTGCAGGTCCCGCGCCAACTCGAGCATCGTGGCGGGACGCACCGACCCATCGAGGTGGCAGTGGAGTTCGGCCTTCGGGAGTCGACGCAGGAGCTCGGAGGTGATGTGCATCAGTCGTCGGTCGGGGCGGTGCCCGTCTTGGTCTTCCCGGAGACCAAGCGCATCACGAATCCCCCGGTGACCAGAGTCGCGGGGTCGACCACGATGCCCCGGCTATCGGCGATGGCGCGAGTGCCTGACTCGATCGCCGCCGCGGCATCGGGGTCAGCGGCACGCACGGCCGCGAGCAACGCGCTCCCCGGCGGGACACTCACCCCAGCACCATTCACGAACACACGGATGGACTCAGTCATCGGATCGGTTTGAATCGCGGGGCCTGCAATGCCAGCGTCAGGGTGAGCCGGCCGCCAGGGAGCCCTTGGAGATACTGGACGAAGGCATCGAGATCGATGCGGGTGAGATCCTCGACGCGCGCCTCGCGCGAGAGCGCCGCACCATCACCGCCCGACGCGAGGAAATCGGTCATGACGATGCGATACCGGCGCCCATTCTCGAGCGCGCGTCCATCATCGAACCGCACCGACCGCAGGCGCGACCCACTCGGGGCGGCGGGATCGTACTCGATCGTCGCGCCACTGATGTGGTAGCGGATCCCACGCCCATCGACGAGCGCCTCGAGATAGCGCCGGAGAGCATCCCCCCGAATCGTCACAGCGACCAGCCGATTGCCGAAGGGCTGCACCTCGTAGAGATCCCCCCACGTGACGACCCCCTGTCGGATCTCCGTGCGGATCCCTCCATTGTTCATCACCGCGAGGTCACCGCGCCCCGCGGCACGCTGCGCATCCGCGATCAGATTGCCCAGCGGATACTGGTCCCCGGACCGGGCGAACCGCACCTCCGCCGTCGTGATCGTCGCACTGATTCGGGCCACGACCGCCGCCTCCGCCTCCGCGACGAGCGCTGCGACCACTGGATCGCGGCGGGTGCTGTCGCTCACGACCGCGCGAAGCTCCGGTCGCTGGGGAATCCCACCCATCAGCAGATCGATCACGCCAAGCGCTTGCCCACTCGACCGCGCCTGCACCACCGGGATCCCATTCACCACCGTCGTGAGAGCGGAGTGCGTGTGCCCGCTCACGATCGCGTTGACGAACCCCGCGGGGAGTTCCTTCGCGAGCTCGATGATCTCGCCGCGGCATTGATCGGGGGCGTTGATCTCACAGAACCCCCCGATGTGAGCCACGACCACGACGGCATCCGCCCCTCGAGCGCGGAGCGCGGCCGCCCGCTCCCGCACGTAGATTGCCGGCGGGAGGAAGCGCAGATCGGCGACGTAGCGTGGCATCGTGGTGCGCGGCGTCCCGGGATCGGCGAGGCCGATGATCCCGACCCGCACCCCATCGCGCACCACGAGGGTGTCATCGGGGATCCAGTCGATGTCACGCCCGTCGGGGTCACGGACATTCGCCCCGAGGATCAGGGGGCGTAGCTCGCGCATCCGCGCCCGCAGCGTGTCCTGCCCCCAATCGAATTCATGATTGCCGAGGGCACCGGCCGCGACGCCGAGCGCCTCGAGGATCGGGACGACGGTGCGACCGAAGGCCAGGTTGGAGGCGGCGGTGCCCTGGAAGATGTCGCCACCATGCAACACGATCGGCACGCAGGTGGGGGCACACTCCGCACTCGCCTCACGAATCATCGTCGCCAACTCCGCTGCCCCACCCCGGTTCCCGAGCGTCCCCACCGGTCGCTTGGTCAGCGCGCCATGGAAATCGTTGATGGCGAGGACCCGCACCGAACGACGTGGCGGGAGGAGCCGATAATTCCGCTCACCGATCTCCTCGGGCTTCAGTATCCCCCGACGGCGGACCTCGGCGATCACGAGATCGCGGATCTCCGTCGGCGACTCGTACACGACCGGCGCACCACGGAGCATCGCATACCCGCCCGCGCCTCCCGCCCGATAATTGTTCACCGCCACAGTGAAGGAATCCGTGTCCATGATCGGACGCCCGCGATACGTCAGCGTGGTGATTCGTGCCCCCACAGGACGCGCGAGATCGACCACATAGTCGGCCCCCGCGAGGATGTCGTAGTTGTAGCCGGGGATCGTCGGATCGGGACGCGTCCGGAACCCGCCGGCGCCGTCAGCCTCCACCACCCAGTAGCGCGCGCTGTGCTCGAGGAAGGCGCGGAGCTGCGCCCCACTCAGGCGGAGGGCGCGCAGCGAATTCTCATACGGATACAGCTGTGCGATCTGCCGCACCGTGATCGAACCGGGCTCCAGTCGCGCCTCGAGGGTGAACGCCGAGGCGATGCTCAGCTGGGCCCCCGTGGCGCGGAGCTGCGCCGCCTGGATCAGATCGATCAGGGGTTCGTCTCGCACACGCGCGGAGTCGGTGCGCCAGGCCACATCGGTACGCCCGATCACCTCAGTGGCATGCCGAACAGCCGCCTGATGCGCGCGAGCCACAGCACGCACGACCTCCGGATGCTCGGCGTGGCCTCGGGCCTGGACGAGCCGACCGCGGCGTCCCGTCACCCGCCATGCCCCGCCCTGTCGCTCCAGCGCGATCGTCGCCGTCGCCACACTCGTCGCCCAATTCCGCGGTTGGATCACCAACACGCCGTTGATCGTCGAGTCCGCCACCTCACGATGGGAATGTCCGATCACCAGCACATCGATGCCGGCGACCTCGCGTGCAACGCGTGCCATCGGGTTCTCGGCGGCGATCACGGTCCCGACCGTGTCATACGATGACTCACCGTCGAGGCCCGCATGGGCGACGACCACGACCAGGTGGGCGCCCTCCGCGCGAGCCGCGGCGACCTGCGCCGGCAGCGCCGCGACGATGTCCGTCACCTCCAAACGCCCACGGAGATGATCGCGATCCCACACCATCGACCCCGGCGTCGTGACCCCGATGATCGCGATCTTCACTCCGGCGCGCGTGACCATGGTTCGCGCGGGGAACGCCCGCCCCCCATCGAGGCGCGTGGTATTCGCGGCCAGGAAGGGGAAGGTCGCCTCGGCACGCGCCTTGTCGAAGGTCGGCAGCCCATAGTTGAACTCGTGGTTCCCGACCGCTGCTGCGTCGTACCGCATGACGTTCATCGCCGCGACCACCGGGCTGGGGCGCGTCGAGTCGATCCGCGCCGCCACGTACGTCATCGGGTTCCCCTGCAGGAGATCCCCGGCGTCGACGAGCACCACACGCCCCGGGGCGGCACGGCGCAGCGAATCGACGATCGTCGCGGCGCGGGTGAGCCCACGCGCCGGATCCGGGCGGTCTGCGTAGTAGTCCCAAGCCCGGAGGCGCCCATGCACATCCGTCGTGGCGGCCACCGTCAGTTCGACGCGGTCCTGCGCGGCCACGGCCTGGGCACCAAAGGCGATCGTGACGCCCGCGACGAGGGCGAGGCCCCGGGGGAATCGTTTCATATTGAAAGCTACTCGTCACAGACGTGTATCAGGGAGGCCCCGATGTTGCCCCCCTCGTCCGCGCACGAGATGTTTCTGGGATGAAGCCCCTCATCATCGGGATCGCTGGCGGGAGCGGATCGGGGAAGTCGACCGTGGCCAAGCGGATCGCCGACTCCCTCCCGGGGTCCCGGGTCGCCTTCCTCGACATGGACGCGTACTACCGCGACCATCGGAACCTGACCCTTGAGGAGCGGCGGCGGGTCAATTGGGATCACCCCGATGCCTTCGACCTCGACCTGCTGGCCACGCACCTGCAGGCCCTCGCTCGCGGCGAGGCGATCGAGAAGCCCGTCTACGACTTCGTCTCCCATCTCCGGGCCCCAGAGACCGTCCGCATCGATCCGGCGGATGCGATCGTCATCGACGGCATCCTCCTGCTGGTCGATTCGCGCGTGCGCGACGCCTGTGATGTGAAGGTCTTCGTCGACACCGATTCCGACATCCGCCTCGTCCGTCGCATCCGGCGGGATATGGCGGTGCGTGGACGTCCCCTCGAGGAGATCCTCGATCAGTACCTGAACACCGTGCAGCCGATGCACTTCCAGTTCGTCGAGCCGAGCAAGCGCTATGCCGACCTGGTGATCCCGCGCGGCGGCCAGAACCTCGTGGCGATCGACCTGCTCCTCGCCTCCCTCAGCCGCCGCCTGAGCGACCGGACCGGATGACGCCGACCCCCACCGAAGGTGAACGGATCCTCGTCGTCGACGACGAGCCGGATATCGTCGCCCTCGTCGTCTATCATCTCGCCAAAGCCAAGTACAAAGTCAGCTCGGCGACCTCAGGGTCTGATGCCCTCGCGCTGGCCAAACGCGAGCGCCCTGCGCTGATCGTCCTCGATCTCATGCTCCCGGGGATGTCGGGCTTCGAGGTGTTGGAGCACCTCCGGACCGATCCCGACACCGCCGCCACAGCGGTGCTCATGCTGACCGCGCGCAAGGACGAGCCGGATCGGATTCGCGGTCTCGAGCTCGGCGCGGACGATTATCTCACCAAGCCCTTCAGCCCACAGGAACTCGTGCTCCGCGTCGGCGCGATCCTCCGCCGAGTGAGCGCCAATTCCGGGGGTGGCAATGAGCTGCGGATCGGCCCCATCCACATCGACCGCTCCGCGCATCGGGTGACGGTCGACGGACACGAGGTGGAGCTCACCCCCACGGAGTTCAAACTCCTCCTCACCCTCGCGGAGCGGCGTGGACGAGTCCAAGCGCGTGCGCTCCTCCTCGAGACGGTCTGGGACGCCGCACCGGATATCCAGACCCGGACCGTGGACATGCATGTGCAGCGCCTCCGCACCAAGCTGCATCCGGCGGGCGATCTGATCGAGACGGTGCGCGGCTTCGGGTACCGGCTCCGCGCCGACGCCACCCGCGAGGAGTGAACGCCCCGTGCGCCTGACGCAGCGGCTCCTCGTCGGCGCCCTTCTCATCGTCGGGTTCCTCGTGGCCCTCATCCTCACCGTCGTGGATCGGCAGATCAGCGCGCGACTGCGGGATGACGCCACCACCTTCCTCGCCCGTGAGGCCCGGCTGGTGGGGGATCTCTGGGATCGGGAGCCCACCTTCCCCGATTCCCTCGCCGATCGCACCGGACGCGCCCTCGGCCGCCGTGTCACCCTCGTCCGCGAGGACGGCGTCGTCATCGGGGACTCCGAGTTCGATGGCGACTCCCTCACCAATCTCCAGAATCATGCGGAGCGACCCGAGGTCGCCCAAGCCAGACGCGGCGAGACCGGGATCGCGCGGCGCCCCTCGCCGTCAACAGGCGATGTCGAGCTCTACGTCGCGGTCGCCGTCGTCGGCCGTGGCGTCGCACGCGTCTCGCTCCCCACGCGGAGCCTCGATGAAGTCGTCAGCTCCGCTCGTGCTGACATCCTCCGAGCGGCGCTCCTCGCCCTCGTGGGCGCCCTAGCCATCGCCTGGCTCTTCTCGCGTTCCGTATCCAAGCCCGTCGAAGAGCTGCGCGATGTGGCGCAAGCAATCGCCGATGGCGACCTCGCTCGGCGCCCCACCCTCGACGCCCCCGGCGAGGTCGGCGAACTCGCGCGCGCCCTCCGCTCCCTCGCTGAACAGCTCTCCGCCCGCCTCCGCGCCCTCGAGGCGGACGAGCAACTCCTCTCCCAGCTGACCGAATCGCTCAATGAAGGGGTGATGGCGGTCGATACACGGCAACAGGTGGTGCGGATCAATGAGACCGGGCGTCGCCTCCTCGGCGTGACGGCCCCTCTCCCCTTCCCCGTCGACCTCCTCCCACGAGACGTCACGCTCCGCGACGCACTGGGCGCGGCGTTCGAGGGCGAGACGACCGAGGGGACCGAGGTCATCATCGCGGGGCGCACCCTGAACATCACCGCGCGCCCACTCGCGGAAGGCGGCGCGGTGCTCGCGCTCTTCGATCTGACGCGCGTCCGTCGATTGGAAGCGGTGCGACGGGACTTCGTCGCCAATGTCTCGCATGAGTTGCGCACCCCCCTCACCATCGTCGGGGGGTTCGCCGAGACGCTGGCCGGCGAAGAGGTGCCACGCGAGGTGCGGCAACAGTTCGTCGCACGCATCCTCGGGAACACCCAGCGCATGCAGCGCATCGTCGACGACCTTCTCGACCTCTCGCGCATCGAGTCGGGAGGGTGGGTCCCCAACCCGCAGAGGATCCCGGTCCACGGGGTGGCAGTCGAGGTGTTCGGGTCGGCGAAGGAGGCGGCGGACGCCAAGGGCCTCCATATCGGATCGGAGATCGCGGAGGACGCACGCGAGATCTACGCCGACTCGACCGCGGTGCGGCAGGTCCTGGGGAACCTCGTCGACAATGCGGTCCGCCACACCAGCGAGGGAGAGGTCGTCCTCTTCTCGCGCAGGCACCGGCGCGGGGTGGAGGTCGGCGTCCGTGATACCGGGACCGGGATCCCCGCCGAGCATCTCCCGCGCATCTTCGAGCGCTTCTATCGCGTCGACCCAGGGCGTTCGCGTGACGAGGGGGGAACGGGGCTCGGGCTCGCCATCGTGAAACACTTGGTGGAGGCCCATGGCGGGCGGGTCCGTGCGGAGAGTGTGGTGGGAGGCGGGACGACCATCACCGTGCTCTTCCCCGATCTGACAGCGTAGGTCACCCACCCGCCCCGAAGGTCACGATTCGGCGACGGGCCGTTACACAGCCGTGACCCAAATGTCGTCGGTCCGGTACGGGTCCAGGTGAGGTTCTGAGGGTCGGAGTCAGCTCCGATTCCTGTTGGCATCGAACCTCTCCACGAGACGCCCATGCGCCGTGTCCTGTCGTTGATCGCCTTGCTCGTCCTCGCCTCCGGCCCCGTCGCCTCACAGACCGCGACCACCGGCCGCATCGTCGGTCGGATCCTCGACGCCGCAAGTGGCGCAGGGATCACCGATGCTGGCATCCAGATCGTCGGGACCACCCAGGGGACCCAATCGGGCGTCGACGGGCGCTTCACCCTCGTCGGGGTCGCCCCGGGCACCGTCTCCCTCCTCGTGCGCCGTATCGGCTACGGCCCGAAGACAGTGACGGGACTTGTCGTGATCGCCGGACAGACGGTGCAGCAAGACATCTCGCTTGCGCCGGCCACGGTGCAGCTCACCGCCTCCGTGGTCACCGCCGCCGTGGAGCGCGGCTCGGTGAATGAGGCGCTCGATCAGCAACGCACCGCGACGGGGATCGTCAGCGCGGTGACCGCCGAGCAGATCGCGAAGAGCCCCGATGGGGACGCCGCCAAGGCGATCCAGCGCGTGAGCGGAGTCACCGTGCAAGACGGACGGAGCGTCTTTGTGCGCGGCCTCGGTGAGCGCTACACCGTCACGAGCATGAATGGGGCGCGGCTCCCGAGCCCCGAGCCGGAGAAGCGCTATGTGCCACTCGACCTCTTTCCCTCGTCGCTCCTGCAGTCGATTGACGTGAGCAAGTCCTTCACCCCCGATCTCTCCGGTGATTTCTCGGGAGCTTCGGTGGACATCCGGACCCGTGAGTATCCCAGCCGTCGGACGGTGACCTTCTCCGCCTCAGTCGGGGCAAATGATCGGGCCACCGGCCAGTCGATCGTCACCGCTCCCTCGACCAACGGGGAGTGGATCGGGAATGGCGCCGCCTCACGCCCCCTGCCGAGCGCCCTCCGCTCGGCGGCCGCCGTCGGCCAGCTGACGACGCGGCAGCAGGTGAACGCGGCGGTCAACTCGCTTCGGAATGTCTGGACCCCTGAGAACCGCAACGGAATTCCCAACGGTGCCTTTGGCGTCTCGATCGGTGGGCAGGATCCGATCCTCGGACTCGACCTCGGCTACCTCGCGTCGCTGACGTACTCGAACACGCAAGACATCCAGAGCGGGTACACGCAGGCGAACCCCATTCAGGAAGGGGGCCGTCCGGTGGTCCTCGAGTCGTGGTCCGGACAGGGGGCGACGCGCAGCAGCACCCTTGGCGCCCTGTTCAACACCAGCACGATGCTCGGGACGCACACGCTGCTGCGATTCAACAACAGCTATAGCCGCTCGGCGGACAACGAGGCGAGGCAGTCCGTGGGCCCCGCCTTCGCCTTCTCTGGGGGGAGCATCGAGCGGATGACGCTCCGCTACGTGGAGCGCGCAGTCCTGAGCTCGCAGCTCTCCGCCGACCACACCTTCAATGCCCAGCACCAGATCACCTGGAGCCTCGCCGCGGCCTCGGTGCGTCGCCAGGAGCCGGATCGCTCGGACCTCGTGTATGCGCAGTTCACCCCCGATGGCCCCTACGCGTGGTCGGATGGCAACCCCGACGTCGCGCGCCGGACCTTCAGCGATCTCCGCGAGTCGAACTGGTCGGCGGCCCTGAACTACAAGTGGACGATCGGCGAGGGGGCTGAGGCGCCTGCGATCAAGGTCGGCGGTCTCTACCGGACCACCACCCGCGACGCCTTCAACCGGCAGTTCAGCATTCTCTCCTCTCGCGTCCCTGACGCCGATCGCGCGCGCCGTGCCGAAGAGCTCTTCGATGGGCGCTTCTCCACGGGTGACGCGGATGTCTTCTCGATCTATAACGTCGCTGCCGACGGGGAGTACGAGGCGGGCGAGCGGTTGGGCGCCGGCTATCTGATGACCGAGCTCCCCTTTGCCGGTCGCTTCCGTCTGATCGGTGGCGCTCGCGTCGAGCAGGCGGACATCGAAGTGAATACCGCGCTCGCCAACGGGGGGCGATTCCTCTCCCGTCTCCAGAACACCGATGTGCTCCCGGCGGTGGTCCTCAACGTCCGCCTCACCGATCGGGCGCAGCTCCGGGCCTCAGCCTCACAGACCCTCGCGCGTCCTGAGTATCGCGAGCTCTCGCCGGTGCAGTATCTCGAGGTCGTGGGTGGACAGATCACCCGT
>JBEGVM010000136.1:0-2776 GCA_041178365.1 Gemmatimonadota bacterium
ACGGAGATCAACAAGTCGCGAGCGGTCGATAACCTCCCCGCCTACCCGGCCGTCACCAACGGGTCCGCGATGCTGGAGTACGAGCGGAAGGTCCAACTCTTCTTCCAGGGACGCCGTCTGGCCGACATGTACCGCTTCGGTGCGGCCGATGCCCGGTGGCTCACCGGCAACGGGGTGCGCGGGAAGTGTTTCCTCCCGATCACCTACTTGGAGCGTCTCACGAATGTGCAGGCCCCGCAGCCGACGACGCAGCGCCTCTGTAGCTGAGGCCCCGCTTGCGGTGGGACCCGCGGGCCGTGACCTTCTGGGTCACGGCCCGCGGTGTTTTCCCCCCTCCATCCCGCCTCCTCATGCACTCTTGCCGACGCTCGATCCACGCTGCGCTGCTGACGGTGCCGCTCCTCATGGGGTGCTATGCGAACCGGCTCGTGACGGGTGTCCCCCCCACTGGGATCAGCGTAGAGGCTGAGCTCTCACCCACTGGGACCCAGGAGCTCACGCGCGCCATCGGACCGAATGCCGCCCGGCTCGACGGGATCCTCCTCAGCGCCTCCGCTGATTCCCTCGTCCTCTCGGTGCGTGAGGTCCGACTGCGTGACGGTCAGGCCCTCTTTCTCCAGGGCACCACGATCACCCTCGCATCCAGCCAGCTGACCGCGCTCCGCAGCCGCACCTTCGATCCTCGCCGAACGGTGGTCGCCGCCGGCCTCGGACTGGCCGCCGCGATCCTCATCATCGACCAGGTGCGGTTCGGTGGGGGAGGTGACGGGGGAGCGGATGGGGGAGGGACCACTCCCGCGCTCGCGCCTCGCCGACCCTGATCAGCACCGCCGACACGACCGATTGGCTTCCAGCGCCCTCTTCACCTGCCCCGACTCGCCATGTTCACCATTCGCCGCTCCCTCGTCGCCCTCCTCGGCCTCGCGCTCTCCTCCGCATCCCTTGCGACATCCCTCGCGGCGCAACGGTCATCCAGCCCGCCGCCGATCACCCGGGAACGCATCGACACGGCAGCGCTGACTGGGCTCCGCACTCGGATGCTCGGTCCCTTTCGCGGGGGACGCTCCACCGCCGTCGCGGGGATTCCCTCGGCTCCGCACACCTACGTCATGGGAACCACTGGCGGTGGCGTCTGGCGCACCGATGACGCAGGGAACAGCTGGCGCAATCTCTCCGACGGCACCTTCGGCGGGTCGATCGGTGCCGTGGAGATCGCCCCGAGCGATCCCAACGTCATCTATGTGGGCGAGGGATCCGTGGATATCCGCGGGAACAGTTCGATGGGGCGTGGTGCCTGGCGCTCGACCGACGGGGGACGGCAGTGGACGCGCCTCGGGCTCCCTTCCGCCGGCCAGATCGGTCGCATCCGCGTGCATCCCGCGGATCCCGACCGTGCCTACGCCGCGGTCCTCGGCCGCCCCTTCGGCAAGAACGCCGATCGCGGGATCTATCGCACGATCGATGGCGGCGTCACCTGGAAGAAGGTCCTGTATCTGAATGACAGCACCGGCGCGGTCGACCTCGTCATCAACCCGCGGAACCCGCGGATCCTCTACGCTGCGATGTGGCGTGCGGAACGGAAACCGTGGACCCTCATCTCGGGATCGAATGAAGGTGGGATCTGGCGCTCCACCGATGGCGGGGAGAGCTGGTCGAAGTTGGCAGGAGGGCTCCCGACCGGTGTCGTCGGGAAGATCGGGCTCACCGTCTCTGCGGCGAACCCCGATCGCGTCTGGGCGATCATCGAGGCAGAACCTGCGGGCGGGGTCTACCGGAGCGATGATGGAGGAACGACGTGGAGCCGCACGAATGCGGAGAACAAGCTCCGACAGCGCGCCTGGTACTACACGCATGTGCGCGCCGACCCGCAGGAGGAGCATGTCGTCTATGTGCTCAACACCTCCCTCTGGCGCTCCATCGATGGCGGCGTCTCCTTCACCGAGATCGCCGTCCCGCACGGCGATGTACACGACCTCTGGATCAATCCCACCGACAAGCGCCTCATGGCGGTCGCGAACGATGGTGGGGCCCAAGTCTCTCTCACTCGTGGGGGGAGTTGGTCCACCTACTGGAACCAGCCGACCGCCGAGTTCTACGATGTGATCACCGATCGGGGCTTCCCCTATCGCGTCTACACCGCCCAACAGGACAACACGACGATCAGCGTCCCGAGCTGGTCCTCCTCCAACACCGTGCATCCGTTCGCGGACTATCGCTATGCCTCGGGGTGCGAGACCGGTCCGGTTGCCCTCGACCCCACAAATCCGCGGGTGATCTACGGTGGCTGCTACGGCGGGGCGATCAATCGCTGGGATACGGTGACCGATGAGCGGCGCAATGTGATCGCCTATCCTGAGCTACAGCTCGGCCAGGCGGCGAAGGACCTGCGCTACCGCTTCCAGTGGGTGGCCCCGATCCTCGTCTCGCGACACGACCCCGCGGTCGTCTATCATGGCGCACAGGTCGTCCTCCGCTCCCGAGACGGCGGGATGTCATGGGAGGCGATCTCCCCCGACCTCACGACGAACACTCCGGCGCATCAGGAGGCGAGTGGCGGTCCGATCAACAACGACATCACCGGTGTCGAGATCTTCAACACCATCTTCGCCCTCGCCGAGGACCGCCGCGACGCGCGGATCCTCTGGGCCGGGACCGATGATGGACGCCTCCATGTTACGCGGGATGGCGGCACCACCTGGCGTGAGGTGACCCCACCCGGGATGCCACGCTTCGGCACCATCGAGGAGATCGTCGTCTCCGCGCACGCTCCCGACCG
>JBEGVM010000137.1:0-4377 GCA_041178365.1 Gemmatimonadota bacterium
GGGAGGGCGGGATATTGGGTTCGAATCGCGCGCAGGATCTCGAGGCGCGCCAGCGCCGTCTCCAGCGGAGCGCTCTCCAGAGTGCGCGAGGCGACCAGCCCTCCGTACGCCAAGAGATCGACCGAGACGACCACGGCATCGACACGCGGCACACCGCCCGGCGCACCGGACGCGCGGAGCATCGTCCGCATCCACGCGATCACTCCGTCGGAATCGGCAGGGCGAGTGAAGCGCCCGAGCAGCTCGTGTGGTGGGGTGAGTACCTCCGCCCCAGCGATCGCCCCGATCCGCACGGGGAACCGCACCGACGACGGGCGGTCGTCGAGTGGGATCAGTAGGATCCGTGGGTTCGCCTGCGCGGCCCCGATGCGGGAGCCCAGCACGAGCACAGACAGTGCGGCGACGGTACGGCGCATCCAACCCCGGAGTCGGATGCGCCGCACCATCGCCCTCACTCCATCCCCGGACACCGCCCGAGCACCGTGCTCACGACGATCGCCTGGCGCACATCGGCCGGCCGACGCAACATCTGCAACAGCGGATGCGCCGGGCGCACGATCGGTGCGACCACGCGGCGCGGGCCACGTGGGCCCTCGGGCGCCGGCGGAGGAAGGGGTTTCCGACGGACCACCGGCGCGGGCGCCACGGGCGGTGGGGCTGGCTTCCGGGGACGCGCGGTCCCCCGGAGGATCTCCTCGAGATCGAAGATCACATCGGGGGTGGGGCGCGCGTCACGAGTCCCCTCGTTCTCGAGCTCCCATGGGCGCTCGATCTCCGGTTCGCGCTCCAGCGGCGGCCGCTTCGCACGCCGCTGCCACCGCTGGATCAGATCGATCAGACCAGCGGCGGCGATGAAGAGGATGACGAGGAGCTGTTCCATGTTCGTGTAGCGCGGCGCTTAGCGCGGCTTCGCCGGCGTCGGCGGCTCATCACCCCCCGCGATCGCACTCCGCATCGCGGTATCGGACTGCAGGTTCTTCATCTTGTAATAATCCATGATCCCGAGGTTCCCCTGCCTGAACGCCTCGGCCATCGCGCGCGGCACCTCAGCCTCCGCCTCGACCACACGTGCGCGCATCTCCTGCTCGAGCGCGACCGCCATCGCTCGGCGCTCCTCCGCCTTGGCCTGCGCGATCTGCTTATCCGCATTCGCCTGATCGATCTGCAACTTGGCCCCGATGTTCTCGCCCACATCGACGTCGGCGATATCGATCGAGAGGATCTCATACGCCGTTCCGGCGTCGAGCCCCTTGCTCAGGATGTGCTTGGAGATGTGATCGGGATTCTCGAGCACATCTTTGTGATTCTCGGCAGAGCCGATCGTGCTGACCATCCCCTCACCGACACGGGCGATGATCGTCTCCTCGCCGGCGCCACCGACCAGCCGATCGATGTTCGTGCGCACCGTCACACGGGAGACCGCGATGAGCTGGATCCCGTTCTTCGCGATCGCTGCGATCTTCGGCGTCTCGATCACCTTGGGGATGACCGACATCTTCACCGCCTCGAGCACATCGCGTCCCGCGAGATCGATCGCCGCCGCGCGCTGGAAGGTGAGGGGGATGTTCGCCTTGTCCGCGGAGATGAGCGCGTTCACCACCCGCACCACGTTGCCACCGGCGAGATAGTGCGCCTCGAGCTCGTTCAAGGAGATCGAGAGCCCCGCCTTCACCGAGCCGATGCGCGCCGTGATCATCGTCCCCGGCGGCACGCGCCGGAGCCGCATCCCCACGAGAGTGGAGAGGCCCACATAGGCCCCGGAGGCCCAGGCCGCGACCCAGAGATTCACGGGAACGAGGAAGAGCAGGACACCGAGCCCCGCGATCACGAGGAGGAGGAGTCCGATACCACCACCAATCATTTCAGCCATGTCAGGTCATCTCAGGTCAGAGGTCCAACACCGCGGCACGCGGGGGCGCGCCACGACACACATCACGAAATCTGTATCGAGGGGTCGTGTGGGCGCACCACGATCCGGTTCCCTTCCATGCGGGTCACGATGATCGGCACGCCGGCCACGATCATCTCTCCCTCGGAGACGACATCCACCCGGACCCCATCCAAGAGGGCGATCCCGGCGGGGCGCAACGGGGTCGCCGTGCGCCCCACCTGCCCGACATGCGTCAGGGGTACCGCTACTGGCGCCGGCGGGGCATCCCCCACGCCTGAGGGCAGTGCCGCATCAAGCACGAGCTGGCGACTGAACGGGGTGTGTCGGAGGAATCGGAAAGCGACGAGACTCCCGACGAGGGCGACCACCATCGAGAGCGTCACGCGCCCCATCGCCCCGAAGAAGGCCGCCATCGTGGACCCATGTCCCACGAGACTGAGTGAGAAGCCAGCCAGGGTCGCGATGATCCCGGCGATCCCGGCGATCCCGAATCCAGGGATCACGAAGATCTCGAGGGTGATCAGGGTGAGGCCAAGCCCCACCAAGATGAGCTCCTCCCACCCCACGAGCTCCACCGTGTAGTGCCCGCCGAGCACGAGGATCAGGCTCAGGATCCCGAGCCCACCCGGCACGCCGAAGCCCGGGGTGCGTAACTCGATGATGATGCCGAGCGTCGCGATCGAGAGGAGGAGCGAGGCCACGAGCGGATGCGTGAGCAACCGGACGAACCCTTCGCCCCAATTGGGGGCCACGCGCACGATCTCCGCGCCGGTGAGACCACTGGTCATCAGCAGCGAATCCAGCGTGTTCGCTTGCCGGTCGGCGACCTTCCGCGCCAACGCCTCGTTCGTCGTCAGGGTGAGCAACTTCCCCTTCGGATTGAGCCCGGGGATCTCCACGTCCCGGTCGACCATCGCCTCCGCGATCTGGAGCGGGCGCCCACGACTCTCTGCCGTCGCACGGAACTCCTTCCGCACATACGACACCGTCTTCTCCTCCACCGGGCTCGCCTCGCCGCCGGTGGGGCTCATCTGGACTGGGGTCGCCGCGCCGATCGTCGCCCCTTCCGTCATCACGATCTCCTTCGCCGCCAGACTGATCAATGCCCCAGCGGAGATCGCTCGGCGATTCACGAAAGCAATGGTCCGAACCGGCGAGGCGAGCAGGGCGTCGCGGATCACGACCGCGGCATCGACCCGCCCGCCGAAGGTATTGATGTCGAGGATCAGCGCATCGGCCTTGCTCGCCTCCGCCTCGGCGAGCGCGCGCTTCACGAAGGGCGCGAGCCCCATGTCGATCGTTCCCTGGATCGGGATGACGATCACCCGAGGAAGGGACTGGGCCACGGTCTCACGGGCGAAGGAGAGACCGGCAACGAGCGCGAGGAAGACCAGCCGCAGAGGAGTGGACCGCACCAGATCACCACCGAGAGGGGATAGGTGGAAGATACCCCGCGGTCAGGCCGACGGCGCCTCCGCCATGCGCCTCCCCTGCCAGAGTCGCCAGCAGGCAACCAGCCCGCCGGCGAGCGATCCGAACCAGATCAGGGTCCCCATGCGCCGGAGCTGGGCCGCGATGACGAGGTCGCTCCGCAGGAGATCGAAGGTCCGTAGGAGGTAGTTCCAGTCATGGTCATCCCCCTCCCCACCCATCGAGACGAGCGGGAGCTCCAGGGCGCGAGCGTCCCCCACATACCACGAGAGGTCCCCGATCGCCGCCGCGAGCCAGAGCCCGGCGATCGCGATCCCCACCCCATCGCGGGACCGCCACATCAGCGCGCCTGCCCCGATGGGTACCAAGAGCTGCATCAGCGAGCCGGCGGCGACGGTGAGAAACTCGTTCCCGAAGAGGGCGAAGAAGAGATGGCCGAACTCATGCGCGCCGAAGGTGATCCCGCCGAAGAGCCCCCAGCCGATCTCACGGAGTGGGCCACGCGCCTGCGCGGCGACGAACAGGAGCAAGACGAGACGCCACCACATTCTGCTACCGCCGGAACGGATCGCTGAACCGGGGATCCGCCACCAAGCCGTCATCAGTCAATGTGCGGAGGAAGGCGACCAGCGCCGCCTTCTGTGCACTGGTGAACCCGAACCGACGCGGGATCCCACTCGGCGGCCCACCCGGGACCAGGGGCGGTGCCATCAGTCGCTGATCGAGCGCGGGCCCGGCCTGGATCCCACTGTCATAGAATTCGACCACCCGCTCTAGGGTCGCGAACCGCCCATCATGCATGAACCGCCCGCTTCGCGCGACCTGCCTCAGCGAGGGCGAGCGGAAGAGACGGGTCTCCCCTGCATCGAGCCCATTGCTCCGGGAATTGGCAGTGAGCGAGAAACTCGGCGGCACATGACAGGCCGCACACGCACTTCCCTGGAAGAGCTGCTTCCCCTGGTTCTCTTCGGGCGTGAGCGCCGGGAAAGGACCGTTCAACGACCCCTGAGGATTGGTCGGCGTGAAGACCTGCGCCGCCGCCTGATCCCAGCGAC
>JBEGVM010000138.1:0-3779 GCA_041178365.1 Gemmatimonadota bacterium
GCGTGACGAGCTCGACGATGCGCCCCGAGAAGCGATTCCGCGCCGAGTCGTGCGTCTGGCCGCGTGCGACGGTGATCTCCTCAGCGCGGATCACGGCGTGACCGGCGCCTGAGACGAAATCACCGACAGCGTAGAGGGTGAGTCCCTCGGATTCGAAGGCGAAAGCCCGATGCCCCTGTGCATACTCGCGCGGGTCGCCATCGAGCCAATCGGGGGCCGCTTCGCCGAGATCACGCGCGGTGCCGGCGAGGACATTCTCTGCGCCGAGGAACTCGGCCACATAGGGAGAGGCCGGTCGCCGGAAGACCTCGGCGGGAGTCCCGGCCTGTAGCACGCGTCCCCCGTCGAGGAGGATCGCCTGATCACCGAGCATCCCTGCCTCGGCGAAGTCGTGCGTCACCTGCAGGGTGGTGAGCCCCCAGGCGCGGTGGAGGGCGCGCACCTCGCGACGGATCAGGACGCGGCGCCGGGGATCGAGCGCGCTGAAGGGCTCATCGAGCAGAAGAATTCGCGGACGGCGCGCGAGGGCGCGTGCGAGGGCGACGAGCTGGTGCTCCCCGCCGGAGAGGCTGCGCACATCGCGCGCGAGAAGCGGGGTGACCCCCATCCGCTCGATGGCCTCGTCGAGTGTGGCGGAATCCGCGGCGCCGTAGGCGACGTTCTCACGCACCGAGAGATGCGGAAAGAGAAAGGCGTGCTGGTAGACGAGTCCGATCCCACGGTCTTCCGGGGGCACACCTCGCATCTCACGACCGTCGAGCGCGAGTCGACCAGCACTCGGCCGGAGTAGCCCGCCGACTACTTCAAGGAGGGTCGTCTTCCCTGCCCCGGCGGGCCCGATCACCACACCGTAGGCTCCGCGCTCGAGGGTGAAGCTCACCTCGTGCAACGCGAAACGCCCTTTGGTGGCGGAGAGTGACTCGAGCCTGATCATCGCTCCATCCCGGTGTCAGGACGGAGAGCTCGAAGCACCGTCAGGGGAATCAGCGCCAAGATCGCGAGCACCGCGGCGACGGGGAGCGCCTCAGAGAGGCCGAAGCTCGTGAAGCGGTCGTAACTCAAGACGCTCACGACCTTCGGGTTGTACGTGAGGATCACGATCGCCCCGAACTCACTGACGGCGCGCGCCCACATCACCACCGCCGACGCGAGGAGGCCACGTCCGGCGAGAGGGAGAGTGACCCGATGAAAGGCGCGCCAGGGCGTATCACCCAAGGTCCTTGCGACTCCCTCATACCGCGGATCGACCTTCGCGAAGGCCTCGCGCGCTCCGCTCACGAAGAGGGGGGCAGAGACGAAGAGCATCGCCGCGACGATTCCCAACGGCGTGCCGACGATGCGGAGTCCCAACTCGAGCGCCGCTCCTCCGACTGCGCTTTCGCGGCCGAGGAGCAGCAGCAGGGCGATCCCCGCCACCGGATGCGGGATCAACAGCGGGAGATCGAGGATCGCCGCGAGGAGTGCGCGCCCCGGGAAGGTGCGACGTGCGAGGAGGTAGGCGAGCGGGGTCGCCGTGAAGACCCCGATCAGCGTCGCGGCGGTGGCGCAGAGAGCGGTGAGCAGGAGCGAGGCGCGGAGCTCGCTATCGGAGGCGAGGCGCCTCAGCCCCTCGGCACCGCCGACCCCAACCAGTTCGGCGAGCGGCGCCGCGAGAAAGAGCAAGAGGAACGATCCCGCGAGTGCCGCGAAGACCGTCAGGAGACGCGCCTTCATGGCACCATCCAGGGCGCCGGCGTCCCCTGCGGAACCGCCACCTCGATGGCATCGAGCCCTTCGCGCCGGAGGATCGCGCGCCCGTCAGGGGAGAGCAGGAACCGCGCGAAGCGCTCCGCCACCGCCGGATGTGGCGCCTCCCGCGGGACACCGAAGCCGTACACGATCGGCGCACCGACGAAGGTGACCGAGTCTCCTGACCGTGCCCCACGCACGGTGATCTTCGCTCGCGCGTAGGTCTCCGCCGAATCGGGCGGGCTTAGGTCGATCCCATGGGGCAACTGCACGAACGGCAACCCCATCGCCCGGGCCATCGACTCGTACGACCAGATGTAGTCATACTCTCCCGCCTGCAGGAGCCCGACGAGATCGGCCTCCTTGGGTCGTACGTTCCGTGCCGGGTGCACCCGCTCGAGAGCGGCCGCGAGCCCCGGCTGCGCGTAGTGCCGTTCGGCCAACTGCCAGACCAAGAGCGTGCGATACCCATTGGGATCGAGCTGGGGATCGGAGCGCCCCGTCTCCACTCCAGGGCGCTGGAGGATCTGCCACCAGTTCTCTGCGGTGATCTCTTTCGCGAAACGCGAGCGATCAGTGAAGGCGATCACCATTCGGTTCTGCGCGAACTCCACATAGCCATCGAGGAATTCCGGCATCAGGAAGCGCGGGAAGACCTCGGCATCCGCGAGCGCGATCAGATCGGGGATCTTCCCCAGCTCCGTCAGTTTCCGCGCCGACTCGAGCGAGCCCGCGCTCTCCTGCTCGATCCGCACCCCGGTCCGTGCCGCGAAGGTATCGAGCGCGGCCCTGATCGGTCGAGCGAGGCTCCCCGCGTTGTAGACGACGAGGACCTCCTCCGTCCCGCCCCGGCGCTCCCCGCCACAGGCGAGGAGGCCCCACACCAGGACCGAGAGGGACAAGGGGGGGATCCGCATCGGGGTAGTATCACCAACTCCCCGCAGCGGCACCACACCCAGGAGCGCCCGCACCCGGGCGCACTCATATATTCCCGCCGGACCCTTTCCCCCACCCGCCCCACCATGTCGACCCCCGCCCTCGAGATCTCGGGCGTCACCAAGCGGTATGCGGCGCACACCGCCGTCCGCGACCTCTCCCTCACCGTCCCAGCCGGGACGGTCTACGGGCTCCTCGGCCCCAATGGCGCCGGGAAGACGACGACGATCCGGATGATCCTCAACATCATCGCCCCTGACACAGGGACGATCCGGATCCTCGGCGCTCCGCACACCGCGGCCACGCAGCTCGATCGGGTGGGCTACCTCCCTGAGGAGCGCGGCCTTTACAAGAAGATGATGGTCCGCGATGTCCTCCGATTCCTCGCTGAACTCAAGGGGATCGACCGCAAGACCGCCGATATCCGCATCGACGAATGGCTCGAGCGTCTCACCCTTCGTACTGAGGCCAAAGATTGGGGGAAGGCGAAGGTCGATGAGCTCTCGCGGGGGATGCAGCAGAAGGTCCAGTTCATCGGGACGCTATTGCATGATCCTGAGCTCGTGATCCTCGACGAGCCCTTCAGCGGGCTCGATCCCATCAACGCGCAGGCGCTCAAGGACACCGTCGTCGAGCTCCGGCGCCGCGGGCGCACGGTGATCTTCTCGACCCATCTCATGGACAATGCTGAGCGACTCTGTGATGCGGTCTGCATCATCGCCGGGGGGACCAAGGTCCTCGACGGGACGATGACCGAAGTGAAGTCGGCTCATGCGGGGCGGACGGTGGCCCTCGTGCTCGAGTCGGATCCCCCGAGCGAGGTGCAAGCGGCGCTGGCGGATCGCTCCCTCGTGGCGCGGTGCGATGACCACGGGCGCACCTTCGAGCTCGAACTCAGCGCTGGGGCAGATGCGCAGACCCTGCTGCGACGGCTGGTGAGTGCCGGCGCGGTGATCCAGCGCTTCGAGCGCGTGCAACCTTCTTTGCATCAGATCTTCCTCGAACGGGTCGGCGCCACGGGTGTCGAGCCGGGGATGAGTGGACATGGCTAAGCTCTGGGCGGTCATCCGCCGCGAATATCTCGAGCGGGTCCGGACCAAGTGGTTCGTGATCGT
>JBEGVM010000139.1:0-11054 GCA_041178365.1 Gemmatimonadota bacterium
GATCCGCGCCGCGACTACCGCTGCATCCTCGATGCGAGTGGCGATGCCTCGCTCATCGATACGCTCATCCCACGCCTTGCCCCGCAGGGCGAGGTGGTGCTCGCCGGCTTCTATAGTACGCCGATCAGCTTCGCCTTCCCGCCAGCCTTCATGAAAGAGGCGCGGCTGCGCGTCGCCGCCGAGTGGAAGCCGGCCGATCTCCACGAGGTCCGTGCGATGGCGACCGATGGTCGCCTCTCGCTCGACGACCTCATCACCGATGTCGCCCCCGCGACGGATGCCGCGGCAGCGTACCGCGCGGCCTTCGACGATCCCCGCTGTCTCAAGATGGTCCTCGATTGGAGATCCCCCCAGTGATCGATTCCGCAGCGTCGACGCCAGACGCCATGGTCCAGTTGCACCGTGCCATGCGCGATGAGGCCGCCCAAGAGCCTGCCCCGGTCGCGACCGGCAAAGTGACCAAGGAGACGCAGATCATCGCGATCTACGGCAAGGGGGGGATCGGCAAGAGCTTCACCCTCGCCAACCTCTCGTACATGATGGCGCAGCAGGGGAAGAAGGTCCTGCTCATCGGGTGCGATCCGAAGAGTGACACGACCTCGCTCCTCTTCGGCGGCCGCGCCTGCCCGACGATCATCGAGACCTCGTCCAAGAAGAAGCTCGCCGGTGAAGAGGTCTCGATCTCCGACGTCTGCTTCAAGCGCGATGGGGTCTTCGCGATGGAGCTCGGCGGTCCCGAGGTCGGACGCGGCTGCGGTGGCCGTGGGATCATCCATGGCTTCGAACTCCTCGAGAAGCTCGGCTTTCACGAGTGGGGGTTCGATTACGTCCTCCTCGACTTCTTGGGCGACGTGGTCTGCGGGGGCTTCGGCCTCCCCATCGCTCGTGATATGTGCCAGAAGGTCATCGTCGTCGCATCGAACGACCTCCAGTCGCTCTATGTGGCGAACAACGTCTGCTCTGCCGTCGAATACTTCCGCAAGCTCGGCGGCAACGTCGGCGTGGCGGGGATGGTGATCAACAAGGATGACGGCACCGGGGAGGCGCATGCCTTCGCGGAGAAGGTCGGGATCCCGATCCTCTCGGCGATCCCCGCGCACGACGACATCCGTCGCAAGAGCGCGAACTACGAGATCGTCGGGATTCCGGGGACGCAGTGGGGTCCGATGTTCGAGACCCTCGCCACGAATGTCGGTGAGGCGCCGCCGGTCCGCCCGAAGCCGCTCTCGCAGGACGAGCTCCTCGGCCTCTTCGCGAGCGATGTCGTCGGTCGGAATGTCGTCCTCGAGCCCGCGACCGTGTTCGACATGGTCGGGCGTGACGACGTGCAGAAGCCCTCCCTCGAAGTCGTCTACGACACCGTCTGACGCTGATGCCGACCACCCTGCCCATCGTCGAGACATCGACCGCCACCCCAGCGGGTGACGGCCTCGGGTGTCACGCGGGCGCCTCGCAGCTCGAGGCCGCGGCGCGCGCGGCTGGGAAGTCTGAGTCGCTCGATCGCATGGCGCAGGATTATCCCAAGGGGCCGCACGATCAGCCGCAGTCGATGTGCCCCGCCTTCGGCTCGCTGCGCGTCGGGCTCCGGATGCGTCGCACGGCGACGATCCTCTCGGGATCGGCCTGCTGCGTCTACGGACTCACCTTCACCTCGCACTTCTATGGGGCGCGGCGGACGGTGGGCTATGTGCCCTTCAACTCGGAGAGCCTCGTCACAGGGAAGCTCTTCGAGGATATCCGTGACGCCGTGCACCAGATGGCCGATCCTGCGTTGTACGACGCGATTGTGATCACGAACCTCTGCGTACCGACTGCCTCGGGTGTACCGCTCCAGCTCCTGCCGAAGGAGATCAATGGGGTGCGCATCATCGGGATCGATGTCCCGGGGTTCGGGGTGCCGACGCATGCGGAGGCGAAGGATGTGCTCTGCGGTGCGATGCTCAAGTATGCGCGTACCGAGGCGGAGCTCGGCCCCGTCGCCGCTCCGCGTGGCGGGAAGAGCGAGCAGCCGACGGTGACCTTGCTCGGCGAGATGTTCCCAGCCGATCCCGTTGGGATCGGGATGATGCTCGAGCCGTTGGGGCTCGCGGCGGGTCCTGTGGTCCCGACCCGTGAGTGGCGTGAGCTCTACGCCGCGCTGGATGGCAGCGTGGTTGCGGCGATCCATCCCTTCTATACCGCGAGTGTGCGGGAGTTCGAGGCTGCGGGTCGACCGATCGTCGGCTCAGCGCCAGTCGGACTCGACGGCACGGCGGCCTGGCTCGAGGCGATCGGGGCGGCCGCCAATGTCTCGGCCGATCGGATCGATGCCGCCAAGGCGAAGATCCTCCCGGCGATCAAGGGGGCCCTGGCCGCGAAGCCGATCCGTGGACGCATCACGATGAGTGGCTACGAGGGCTCTGAGCTCCTCGTCGCGCGGCTCCTGGTGGAGAGCGGTGCTGATGTCCGCTATGTGGGGAGCGCCTGTCCGCGCACCCGCTGGAGCGACCGCGACCGCGAATGGCTCGAGGCACATGGGGTGCAGGTGCAGTTCCGCGCCTCGCTCGAACATGACCTCGCCGCGATGGCTGAGTACAAGCCGGATCTCGCGATCGGGACGACCCCGGTGGTGCAGGCGGCGAAGGAGCGGACGATCCCGTCGCTCTACTTCACGAATCTCATCTCGGCCCGCCCGCTGATGGGCCCCGCCGGTGCTGGCTCGCTCGCGCAGGTGGTCAACGCCGCGATGGCGAACAAGGCGCGCTTCGAGACGATGCAGGCGTTCTTCGCCGGGGTCGGCGAGGGCTATGCCGCGGGCGTCTGGGAGGATGTGCCACAGGACCGTCCCGAGTTCCGCGAGCACTACAAGCGACACCTCGCCAAGCTGGCTCGCCAGCGGAAGGCGGAGGAGATGGTCTGATGCTCGTCCTCGATCATGACCGCGCCGGTGGCTACTGGGGATCGGTGTATGTCTTTGCCGCCATCAAGGGGTTGCAGGTGGTGATCGATGGCCCCGTGGGGTGCGAGAACCTCCCAGTGACCTCGGTGCTGCACTACACCGATGGGCTGCCGCCGCATGAGCTCCCGATCGTGGTGACGGGACTCGCCGAGGAGCAGCTTGGGCGCGAGGGAACCGAAGGGAACATGAAGCAGGCGCATAGCACGCTCGATCCGGAGCTTCCGAGCGTCGTCGTCACGGGCTCGATCGCCGAGATGATCGGGGGTGGAGTGACGCCGGAGGGGACGGGGATCCAGCGCTTCCTGCCTCGCACGATCGATGAGGACCAGTGGCAGAGCGCGAATCGTGCGCTCTTCTGGCTCTGGACGGAGTACGGGCTCAAGAAGGGGGTCCGTCCCAAGGCGACCGAGCGGGCGCCGGGGGCGAAGCCGCGCGTGAATATCATCGGCCCGATCTATGGCACATTCAACACCGCGAGCGATCTCCATGAGATCCGGCGGCTGATCGAGGGGATCGGGGCGGAGGTGAATCTCGCCTTCCCGCTCGGGAGCCATCTCGCTGATGTGCCGCGGTTGGTGGATGCGGATGTGAACATCTGCCTGTACCGCGAGTTCGGGCGGATGCTCTGCGAGGCGTTGGAGATGCCCTATCTCCAGGCCCCGATCGGGTTGCACTCGACGACGAAGTTCCTCCGCACGCTGGGTGAGCTCCTCGGGCTCGATCCCGAGCCCTTCATCGAGCGGGAGAAGCACACGACGATCAAGCCGATCTGGGATCTCTGGCGGTCGGTGACGCAGGATTTCTTCGCGACGGCGAGCTTTGCGATCGTCGCCAATGAGACCTATGCGCGTGGGGTACGCCACTTCCTCGAGGATGAGATGGGGCTCCCATGTACCTTCGCCGTGTCTCGGAAGGCCGGAGAGAAGACCAAGAACGATGAGGTGCGGCAGCTCGTGCGCGAGAAGCCGCCGCTGATCCTCTTCGGGAGCTTCAACGAGCGGATGTATCTCGCGGAAGTGGGGGGACGTGCGGCGTACATCCCCGCCTCGTTCCCTGGGGCGATCATCCGGCGTGCGACGGGGACGCCCTTCATGGGCTATGCCGGCGCGACGTATCTGATCCAAGAGGTTTGCAACGCGCTCTTCGATGCGCTCTTCCACATCCTCCCGCTGGGGACCGATCTCGACAAGGTCGAGGCGACGCCGTCACGGTTGGCGCGGGAGATGGCGTGGCAGGACGCGGCGAAGGCGCTGCTGGATGAACTGGTCGAGCAGCAGCCGATCCTGATCCGCATCTCGGCGGCCAAGCGGCTCCGTGATGCGGCGGAGCAGGATGCGCGGGCGCTCGGTGATGTGATGGTGACGACGGATCATGTGTTGGCTTCACGGCGGGCCCTGCAGGGGGTTGGCGCGTGAGGCCGATGGAACAGCAGTACCACCGGGACTCGAATGGGCTCGGTTTCCCCCCCCCGTACCGCGCGGGTACTCGCGGGACGACATACCCACTTGGAGGTGGCGTATGAGCAGCAATGGCGGAATGAACGAGGAAGACGCCCGGCGTTTCCACGGACAGTTCATGCTTGGGACGATTTCCTGGGTCGCGGTGGCCGTCGTAGCGCATTTCCTGGCGTGGTCGTGGCGTCCGTGGTTCTGATCCACTGACCCCATCACTTACAGGAGGAAACATGCACAGAGTCTGGGTAAGCCTCGATCCGCATCAGGTCCTGATGGGCACCTTCACCTTCGTCGCAGGTGCCGTGCTCGTCATGCACATCTGGGCGTTCGGTCAGTTCGGTTGGCCAAAGGACCTGAAGGCGAAGTACAACCCCTCTGCGGTGGCGTCGGCGACTCGCTGACCTACCACGGGACGACTGAGTCACCTGGGATCGGGCGGCCACGCTCGGCGTCCACCCAGTGTGCTCGGGTCGGGTACCTCTTCTTCTCACAGGAGTTTTCAGTATGCACCGCATCTGGTTGATGTTCGACCCGCGTCGCGTGATGGTGGCCATGACTGGCTTCCTCGGCGTGCTCGCACTGCTCATCCACTTCATCCTGCTCAGCTCGAACAGGTACACGTGGATCGAGAACGGGACCCTGCCGGCCGCTTCGGCCCCGGTGGGCACCTCGGCCCCGGTCGCTGCCGCCGAGATGGCGCCGCTTCCCGCGGGCCGGTAGGCAGTCCCGGGCTGGTGGCGCGGGGCCGGGGTGCATCACGCACCTCGACCCCCCCACCGGACCCGTCACCCGTTGGTCGCCGGTCGCGTCTGCCGGCATGAAACGCACAGGCGCCCTCATTGGAGAGATTCGCGATGGCGATGCTCACATTCGAAAAGAAGTACCGGGTGCGCGGGGGGACGCTCATCGGGGGAGACCTGTTCGATTTCTGGTTCGGTCCCTTCTACGTGGGGTTCTTCGGCGTCACCACGATCTTCTTCACGGCGCTCGGGACGCTGCTCATCATCTATGGTGCGGCGATCGGGCCCACGTGGAACATCTGGCAGATCAACATCGCTCCGCCGGACCTGAAGTATGGGCTCGGGCTCGCCCCCCTCGCGGAGGGCGGGCTGTGGCAGATCATCACCATCTGTGCGATCGGCGCCTTTGTGTCGTGGGCGCTGCGGCAGGCGGAGATCTCGCGCAAGCTCGGCATGGGGATGCACATCCCCTGGGCCTACGGCGTGGCGGTGTTCGCCTATGTCACGCTTGTCGTCATCCGTCCCGTGCTCCTCGGGGCGTGGGGCCATGGCTTCCCCTATGGGATCTTCGCGCACCTCGATTGGGTGTCGAATGTCGGGTACCAGTACCTGCACTTCCACTACAATCCGGCGCACATGATCGCCATCACGTTCTTCTTCACCACCACGCTCGCCCTGGCGATGCATGGCTCGCTCATCCTCTCGGTGACCAATCCGAAGAAGGGGGAGCCGGTGAAGACGAGCGAACATGAGAACGTCTTCTTCCGTGATTTCCTCGGCTATTCGATCGGGGCGATCGGCATCCATCGCCTTGGGCTCTTCCTCGCCCTGAACGCCGGCCTCTGGAGCGCGATCTGCATCGTGATCTCCGGCCCGTTCTGGACGAAGGGGTGGCCGGAGTGGTGGGGCTGGTGGCTCAATCTTCCCATCTGGCGCTAACGGAGATTCCCATGCTTGAATACCAGAATCTCTTCACTCGCGTGCAGGTGCGGACCGCCCCGGATCCCGGCTTGCCGATCGACGAGACCTTCGGCCAGCGGTACGGCACCGGCTTCTTCAGCTATTGGGCGGGGAAGCTCGGTGACTCCCAGATCGGACCGATCTATCTCGGTTTCTGGGGGATCCTCTCGCTCCTGTTCGGGTTCCTCGCCTTCGAGATCATCGGGCTGAATATGATGAAGTCGGTGGGGTGGAGCCCCATCGAACTCGTTCGGCAGCTCCCCTGGCTCGCCTTGGAGCCGCCCTCGCCGGAGTACGGGCTCAAGATCCTCCCGCCGCTGGAACAGGGTGGGTGGTATATGATCGCCGGGTTCTTCCTCACCTTCGCGATCATCTCGTGGTGGATCCGGACGTACACCCGGGCACGCGCGCTCGGGATGGGGACGCATCTCGCGTGGGCCTTTGGCGCCGCGATCTTCCTCTATCTCTCCTTCTTCTTCCAGCCGTTGCTGGTGGGCAGCTGGAGCGAGATGGTGCCGTTCGGGTTGCTCGCGCACCTCGACTGGACCTCGGCGTTCTCCATCCGGTACGGGAACCTCTACTACAACCCGTTCCATGCCCTCTCGATCGTCTTCCTCTACGGCTCGGTGCTGCTCTTCGCCATGCACGCGGCGACGATCCTCGCCGTGAGCCGTTTGGGCGGCGAGCGTGAGATCGAACAGATCACCGACCGCGGTACCGCCGCGGAGCGCTCGGCGATCTTCTGGCGCTGGACGATGGGATGGAACGCCACGATGGAGTCGATCCATCGCTGGGCCTGGTGGTTCGCCTCGCTCGTCGGGCTCACGGGCGGGATCGGGATCCTGCTCACCGGCACGGTGGTCGATAATTGGTACCTCTGGGCGGTGAAGCATGGTGTGGCGCCACAGTATCCGGCGCAGAACGTCCTGACGCAGGAGCAGCTGGAGGCGTTGCGCGGGCAGTATCCGAGCCGCCTCGACAACGGCTTCCCCACTTATATCGTGCCGGCACCCGCGACGATGACCGATAGCATGGCCGCGCCGACGGACAGCGCGACCGCACGTATCACACCGACCGCGCCTGCACCGGGAGGGACCCCATGATGCCGCAGTTCAGTCGACTGCTCTTGGCGGCCGCGCTGGTCGGCACGACCGGGTGCCAGTTCTTTGGTTCGGTCGATCGCGATGTGGTCCAAAAGGGGTATCGTGGGACCGCGATGGAAGTGAACTACGTCTCGCGTGATCAGGAGGCGGCGATGGCGGCGATGGCTGCGAAGATGCCGGCCATCCTCCCCCCGGCGGGTGCATCGCCTCCGGGACCGCTCCCGTGGCAGAATGTGCAGGTGTTGAACGACATCTCCGTCGCCGAGTTCAATCGGACGATGATCGCGATGTCGAGCTGGGTAGCCGGAGGGGCAGGGAACTGCTCCTACTGCCATAACCTGGCCAGCTTCGCCGCGGATACCTATCCAGATGGCAAGGCGATCTATACCAAGGCCGTCGCGCGTCGGATGATCCAGATGACGCGCAACATCAACTCGGAATGGACGGAGCATGTCGGGAATACCGGCGTGACCTGCTACACCTGCCATGTGGGGAAGCCGCTCCCGAACGGGCTCTGGTTCTATACAGATGAGAACCAGATCCTCCGCCATTATCTCGACGGGGCCGGGGCACGGGTGATCTCACAGACGATGGCGCCGAGTGCGGCCAATCGGAGCAGCGTGAAGCAGACCGAGTGGACGTATGCGCTGATGATCAGTCAGTCGAACTCCCTCGGGGTGAACTGCACCTTCTGTCACAACTCGCGTCAGTTCTCGAGTTGGGATCAGGCGCCGCCGCAGCGCGTCACGGCGTATGCTGGGATCCAGATGTTGCGGGATGTGAACACGAACTATCTGGCGCCGCTCGCCTCCGTCTATCACCCATCGCGGCTCGGGAAGATGGGCGATGCCCCGAAGGCGCAGTGCTCGACCTGCCACAATGGGGTGTACAAGCCACTCTATGGCTTCCAGATGGCGAAGCACTACCCGGCGATCTGGGGGACGCATACCGACTGGGTGACTCCCTTCCCGCCGCCATTCACGACTCCTCCCGCTCCGGTGGTGATGGATACCGTTGCGGCGATGGCGGATAGTGCCGCAGCGGTTGCGGCGCCGGCCGGTGCTGTCCCGATGGGTCCGCCGCTGGTACGGACGCCATAAGACAGACGCAGAACAGAAGTTGCTCGACGGGGCCCGGTTGCTGAAGCGATCGGGCCCCGTCTCGTTCCTGTCAGGTGCAAGTGGGGATCAGCGGACCGCGCGCAGCCCCTGCCGCCGCTCCCGAACGTCGGCATCGATACGCCCACACATGATGTCGCAGAGCCTCAACACATCCTCATCGGCTAAGGAGTAATAGGCGAAGGTCCCTTCCTTGCGCCGTCGGATGAAGCCCGCGCTCATGAGCTGCTGCAGGTGGCGCGAGACGTTCGCCTGTCCGAGGCCAGTCTGTTCCACTAAGTCGGTCACGCTCTGCTCCCCGAGGCGAAGTGTCGCCAAGAGTTGGATACGCGCTGGCTCCGCGAGCGCTTTGAAGCGTTCGCAGAGCTGATCTACCAGTGGTGGGGCGAGATCACGGGGGAGTTTCATCTGACCTCCGTTGCGCTACCGCGTACGACGGTGCCACCCGACTGCTCCCAGGCCTGGAAGCCGCCGATGAGGTCACGCGCCCCCGTGACACCGAGTCGCTGGAGGACCGAGGTCGCGATGGCCGACCGTGCGCCACCCTGGCACTGCACGACGATCGGACGATCCCGTGGGATCTCCGCGAGACGACGCGGGAGATAGCCAATCGGGATGTGTATCGCGTGAGGGAGATGGCCGGCGTCCCATTCGGTGCGATTCCGTACGTCGATGACGGTCACCTTCCCAGCCGTCACCTCCGGCGCGAGCGTCGTCGCATCCACCTTGGAGACGGTACCGAGCGGACGTCCTGCGGCGCGTCGATTGGCGATGATGTGGGGGGCGTACCAGGCGGTCACGCGATCGAGTCCGATCATGGCGAGTTCTCGCACCGCACGCACCACGACCGTCGCATCGTCCACGATGAGTTCGATGTCCACATCGTAGGCCACCAGCCAACCGGCCCAGGTCGAGAAGGTCTTGCTCATCGGGATGTTGATCGTACCCGGGATATGTGCCGTCGCGAAGACGTCCGCTAGGCGTGTGTCGATCACCACCTTCCCCTCCGCGATCGCCTGTTCGGCCTGTGCCAGATCCCCCTCGACGGGCACCCGGAATCCGCCGAGGATCGCCGGGCCGTCGCGGTTGATCCGCTTCATCTCGGCGAAATAGAATGGCGGCTCGGGTTGTCCTTCGAGCACGCCAGCGACGAAGGCCGCCTCAGGGGTGGTGCCGACGCCCCAGTTGAAGCGCTTCTCGTACCCGACGGTCGAGGTCGGGATCGCGCCGAGGGACTTCCCACAGGCCGAGCCCGCGCCGTGACCAGGCCAGACCTGCACGAAGTCGGGGAGCGCACGGAAGCGCTCGAGGCTGTGATAGAGCTGACGGGCGCCCGCCTCCATGGTGTGCGCGACGCCCGCCGCCTTCTCGAGGAGATCGGGGCGTCCGACATCACCGACGAAGACGAAATCCCCAGTGGCGATGCCGATCGGTTCACTTGCGACGGCGGTGTCGGTCACGAGGAAGCTGATGTGTTCCGGCGTATGGCCCGGCGTGTGCATCACCTCGATCTTGATGTTGCCGACCTTGATGATGTCGCCATCGTGCACGAGGACCGCGCCCGCCTGCTTCGCAAAGGCGTACTGCCAGTCGGGCCCGCCCTCGGCGGAGAGAAAGAGCTGTGCCCCGGTGCGCTGGGCCAGTTCACGTGAACCCGAGACGTAGTCTGCGTGGATGTGCGTCTCGGTCACATGCGTGATGGTGAGTTTCTCCGCCGTGGCGGTGTCGAGATACTGCTGGAGATCGCGATTGGCATCGATCACGATCGCCTCGCCGGTCTTGGCGCAGCCCAAGAGGTAGGAGGCCTGCGCGAGGCCGTCGTCATAGAAGCGCTTGAGGAACATGGGTCTGGTCCGGCTGAGAGGTTACGCGGCGAGTTGCTGCCAAAGGATGCTTGTCCCGATGATGAAGAGCAGGGCGGCGAAGGCGCCTTTGAGGGCGCGCTGCGAGACGTGGGGCACGAGTGCCGTTCCAGCGATGATGCCGACGGCGGTGATCCCACCGATGCGGAGGACGAGAGGCCAGTCGATCACGACCGTGCCCTGGTAGCCGATGAAGGCCGCGCTGGTGTTCATCGCGATCACCAGCAGGGAGGTCCCGACGGCGGCTTTCATCGGAAGGCCCCCGAGGAGGACGAGGGCAGGGACGATCAGGAATCCCCCGCCCGCTCCGACGAGTCCGGTGACGGCACCCACGGCGGCCCCGATGCTGAGGAGGGCGGGCCAGGCGGGAGCTGATCGGGGTGTGGTCGATTCCGGCTTCGCGGCGCTCCGGGCCATCGCGGTGGCGGCGGCGATCATGACGATCGCGAAGAGCATGAGTTGGACGGTCCCGTCGATTCCTGCGGCGAGCCGAGCGCCGAGGTAGGCTCCGAGCATCGCGGCGCCGCCGAAGGGGAGGGCGGTCCGGAGCGTGACGTTGCCCGCGCGCCAATGCCGCCACGCTCCAATGAGAGCGGCCCCCCCGACGACGGGGAGGCTCATGGCGATCGCGCGCTTGGGCTCAATCCCGAGGGCGTAGACGAAGACGGGGACGGTGAGGATGGAGCCACCGCCGCCGAGGAGGCCGAGGGTCAGCCCGACGAGGAGGGCGAGGAGGGCGGCGAGGGGGGTCATATATGCGTATATAACAATACAGGGGTCAGGGGGCAGGTGTCAGGGAACAGCGGAACTGCGGGGTGCCTCCATGGGTTTGCCGAGCATGGCATGGGTTCCGATGGTCGGGGTGGGGCTTGGGGGGGC
>JBEGVM010000140.1:0-4006 GCA_041178365.1 Gemmatimonadota bacterium
TCTAAAGAGGCAGGGGTCAGGGGTCAGGTATCAGGTATCAGGAATCAGGGGTGAGGTGCTGGTGAGCGGTGCGTGGAGAGGCTATCTCTCAATCGGTCACTACCTGCCACCTGTCACCTGACCCCTCATGCCTGCCTCTCTTGGTGTCGGCTTCATCGGTTCCGGCTTCAACACTCGCTTTCACCTGCAGGCCTGGCAGGGCGTGCGTGATGCTGACGTGCTCGGCGTCTGGTCGCCGAACAAGACCAATGCGGCGAGCGCGGCAAAGCTCGCACGGGATCTCGATGTCGGGCCCGCGAAAGCCTACAAGAACATCACCGAGATGGTCGTTGACCCGGCGATCGATGCCCTCTGGCTCTGCGGCCCGAATCAGGCGCGGATCGAGAACGTCGAGGAGATCGTCCACGCCATCAAGCGCGGGAAAGGCACCCTGCGCGGCATCGCCTGCGAGAAGCCCCTCGCGCGCAATGTGGCCGAAGCGCAGGAGGTGCTCCGCCTCGTGAAGAGCGTGGGGCTCAAGACCGGGTATCTCGAGAATCAGCTCTTCGCCCCCCATGTGGAGGCGGGGAAGAAGCTCCTCTGGGCCCGCGGCGCCGCGACCACCGGGCGCCCCTACCTCGCTCGTGCCGCTGAAGAACATGCGGGGCCGCACATGCCCTGGTTCTGGCAGGGAGCCCTCCAGGGGGGCGGGGTGCTCAACGACATGATGTGCCACTCCGCCCTCGTCGTGCGCTATCTCCTCACCGAGCCGGGCCAGCCGCTGCGCACGGTGAAGCCCACGCGCGTCACGGGGCATATCGCCTCCCTCAAGTGGTCGCGCCCAGAGTACGTGAAGCGACTCAAGAAGATGATGGGCCCGCAGGTCGACTATGCGAAGCGTCCGAGCGAGGACTTCGCGAGTGTGATGATCGAGTTCGAGACGGCGGATGGCCACCGGGTGATCGGTGAGGCGAGCACGAGCTGGAGCTTCGTCGGCGCCGGGCTCCGGCTCTCGGCGGAGTTGCTCGGCCCCGAGTACTCGATGAAGTGGAACTCGCTCGACAGCGGGCTGCAGCTCTTCTTCTCGCGTGAGGTAACCGGTCGCGCCGGCGAGGATCTCGTGGAGAAGCAGAACGCCGAGCAGGGGGTGATGCCGGTGGTGCCCGAGGAGTATCTCGCCTACGGGTATACCGGGGAGGATCGCCACTTCGTGCGCGTCTTCCTGGGGAAGGAGAAGCCGTTGCTCACCTTCGAGGATGGACTCGAGGTGGTGAAGATGCTGATGACGGCGTATCGCTCGGCGGAGGAGGGGCGGACGCTGCGCTATCCGGCGCCGGGGCTGGAGCGGTTCGTGCCGAAGGTCGCGAAGGGGACCTGGAAGCCGTAGGGCGATCAGCGAGCTCGCGCCGCGCGCACCACCGCAGCGAAGACCTCAGGATCCGACGCACGGGCGTGCACTTCGTGCACGCCCGTGTCGCGTAGGATGCGCTGCACATTGTGGGCGCGGATCCCGCCCCCCGCCAAGATCACCGTCCGCCCCGCCGCATGCCGGTGCAACCGCGCGAGGGTGGGAATCCCCTCCTCGGCCGATGATGCGTGGCCGGAGGTGAGCACGAGATCGATCCCGAGCGCGATCACCTGATCGAGTGCCGCATCGGGATCTGGGGCACGATCGAAGGCCCGATGGATCCCCACGCGCAGGGGTCGTGCGAGATCGACGAGCTCCACCATCCGCGTCACGTCGAGTGCGCCATCGGTGTGCGTGATTCCGAACACCACACCCGCCGCGCCCGAGGCCTTCGCCATCGCGACCCCATCTCGCATCGCGACGAACTCGGCATCGGTGTAGACGAAGTCGCCGGTCCGCGGACGAACCATCACATGGACCGGGATCCGCACCACATCGAGTACCGCGCGTACCAACTCGGGAGACGGGGTGAGTCCCCCCTCCCCCGGTCCGCAGAGCTCGAGCCGCCCCGCCCCGTTCCGCTCGGCGGCGAGGGCGGTCTCAAGCTGATCGACGTACGCCTCAACGATCATGCAGTGCCTGAAACCTGGCACCTGAGCCCTGGTACCAGGGGTGAGGGTTCAGAGCGACCACCCCGCCCGATACGTCGGCATCACCCACTCCGACGGGGGCGTCACGTTGGTGATCACCCCGCTCTCCGGGTTCATCTCGAGCGTGCGTCCCATCCGCGCGGCGAGGACGCCGATGAGGATCATCTCCGTCATCGGCCCCGCGTAGCTCGCGAAGTCGCTCCCGGCGCGCGTCCCGTTCTTGCAGGCCTCGATCCATTCCTGATGCACGCCGCGTGTCCGCGGATACTTCTGCGGCACCGGGGTCGCGGTGACCTGCGCCATGACGGCCTTGTCGAGCAACCGCGGATTCTCGGCGTAGATGCCGGCAAGGATCATCCCCTTGTCACCGATCCAGAGCTGACCTCCCTCGCGATCATGCGGCCAATCCTCGCTCTCCGGCCACCCCTCGGGCTTGGCTGGGAAGATCGACCCGTCACGCCAGGTGATCGTCACCGGGGGCTGATCGCCGCGCGCCGGGAACTCATAGGTGATCCGCTCCGCCGCCGGGAAGCTCTCGCTGAAGAGCGGGGTGCTCTCCGGCGTGATGCGCGAGGGATACTTGAGGCCGAGGGTCCAGTACGGGGCGTCGAGGATATGGCAGGCCATATCGCCCATGGCGCCGGTGCCGAAGTCGAGCCAGCCCCGCCAATTGAAGGGCGCATACCGCGGATGGTACGGACGGTTGGCCGAAGGACCGAGCCAGAGGTTCCAGTCCATCGTCTCTGGCACATTGTGCGCGTCGGTGGGGCGATTCACCGCCTGCGGCCAGATCGGACGATTGGTCCAGCACTCCACGCGCCGCACCGAGCCGATGAGCCCTGCCTCGACCCACTCGCGGATCAGGCGGATCCCTTCCAGCGCATGGCCCTGGTTCCCCATCTGCGTGACCTGCTTGGGACGCTTCGCCGCCTCTGCTTTGAGTGCGCGCACCTCACCGATCGTGCGGGCGAGCGGCTTCTGACAGTAGACATGCTTCCCCATCTTGAGCGCCATCATCGCCGCGACGGCGTGCGTGTGATCGGGCGTCGAGACGGTGACCGCGTCGATGTTGTTGCGCTCCTTCTCGAGCATCTCACGGAAATCGCGATAGCGCTTCACCGAGGGATAGGCCCGATACGCGCGCTCGGCGGAGCGATCGTCCACGTCGGCGAAGGCGACGAGCTGCTCGCCGGCCACGCCGCGCACATCACTGAATCCCATCCCACCGACGCCGATGCAAGCGATGCGGAGCTTGTCGCTCGGTTGCTGTCCCGCCCAGGCGTAGAGCGGCCGCGGGATGGCCGCAGCGGCGCTGGCAGCGGCGATCCCTCCGACGAAGGTGCGACGATCGAGTGGTGATCCGGCCATGGGGGTGATCCTCAGCGGGTGGCGGTGGAGGGCGTGGCGGGACGGAAGAGCACAGCGAGCACGACGAGCAGGACGAGCGCCCCGATCGCCGGGATCGTCCAGATCGCCGCCCAATCGTGCGTGACCTTGAGGCAACTCCCGGCGGTCTGCATCGCATCGGTGCAGTCGGGATGTTGCGTGGCGTACGCGCCCACCACCCGTCCGGCGACGATGGTCGAGACGAGGAAGCCGAGTCCGTTGGTGACGAGGGTGAGGAGCCCCTGTGCGGCGCCGCGCATCGACTCGCCGGCGCGCTGGTCGGTGTAGATCTGCCCACTCACGAAGAAGAAGTCGAAGCAGATCCCATGCAGGAGGATCCCGGCGTAGATCAACCACATCCCCGTCCCGGCATCGCCGGCACTGAAGGCGAAGTAGCGGAGCGACCAGGCGAGCACGCCGACGAGCATGATCCCCTTGATCCCGAAGCGCACCAGCAGCACCGGGAGCAAGAGCATGAAGCCCACCTCGATCATCTGCCCGAAGGTCATCACGAAGGCGGGCTGCGCGACGCCGATCTCGTTCAGGAAGTCGTTGGTGGAGGCGTGGTACCACTGCAGGAGGA
>JBEGVM010000141.1:0-2935 GCA_041178365.1 Gemmatimonadota bacterium
GCTGCGCGACCACGACCTCTTCGGTGCGATCGCCACCCGGGCGCGGCGTGAGTGAGACACGAATCGTATCGCCGATCCCTTCGGCCAAGATGAGCGAGAGCGCCGCCGTCGTCGCGACCACCCCCTTGGTGCCGAGCCCTGCCTCGGTGAGCCCGAGATGCAGGGGGTAATCGCAGCGCGCGCCAAGACGGCGGTAGACGGTGAGGAGGTCCTGCACCACCGAGATCTTCGCCGAGATCAGGATCTGATCGTGTCGCAGCCCCGTCTCCTCCGCGAGCGCGGCTGAGCGAAGTGCCGAGGTGAGCATCGCCTCGAAGTAGACCTCTTTGGCGTCGAGCGGTTCGGCGAGCTTCGCGTTGTCGTCCATCATCTGCGTGAGCAGGTCTTGGTCGAGCGAGCCCCAGTTCACCCCGATGCGGACCGGCTTCTGATGGTCGACCGCGACTTGGACGATGGTGCGGAAGTTGTCGTCGCGGTGCCGCGTGCCGACGTTGCCGGGATTGATGCGGTACTTCGCGAGGAGCTCCGCCGTCTTGGGGAACTTCCGGAGGAGGAGATGGCCGTTGTAATGAAAGTCGCCGACGATCGGGACCGTCACGCCCATATCGGTGAGGCGCTGCACGATCTCCGGGACCGCGGCGGCGGCCTCGTCGTTGTTGACCGTGATCCGGACGATCTGTGACCCTGCGGCGGCGAGCGCGGCGACCTGGTCCGCGGTCGAGGGGGCGTCCGCGGTGTCCGTGTTCGTCATCGACTGCACCACGATCGGGTGCGCGGAGCCGACAAGGACCCCGCCGACATTGGCGGTGACGGTCTGGCGACGGGGCTTGAACGGGGTGGTCACGAAGCGAGATGGGCGAGAAGAGGTGGGGGATAGGACGTGGGGATATCCGACCTCCCCGCGCCGGACATACAATAATGTGGGGTACGCGGTGTCATCTCCAATCCGTCGTCGCCTGCCTGTCCACTCTCATCTCTCATCGTGACCATGACCTCCCCCGGCTTCATCCGTCGCCACTGGATCCCCGTCACCCTCGCCGGGCTGGTGCTGATCCCGTCTGCTATCCTCGCCCTTTGGGCGACGATCACCCTCTCCTACACCTATTCCAGTGGGACCCGGACCGGGTATCTGCAGAAGCTTTCCCGGAAGGGGTGGCTCTGTAAGACCTGGGAGGGGGAGCTCGCGATGGCGACCGCCCCCGGGGTCTCCCCGCAGATCTTCACCTTCACCATTCGCAAGGACTCGCTCGCCAGCGCCCTTGAGGCTGACATGGGGCGGGGCCGGGTCGCGGTGGAGTATGCGGAGCATCGCGGGGTGCCGACGTCCTGTTTTGGGGACACCCCCTATTTCGTGACCGGGTACCGGCTGATGGCCGACCCTGGGGTGACCCCCCTGCCCTGACCCCTTGCCCCATTGCCGATCTCGCCCTAGCTTCTCAGGGTCCCTCGGATTGTCCGGGGGTCGGTCCAGCGCGGGGGATCCAATTTGTCCCGCGGTCTCGATTGTGCAGGGTCGGAGCGTTCCGCTCCCGGCAGCAATCAACAAAATCAGGAGTAGGGAATGCGTACGACCGGCAAGGTGAAGTGGTTCAATGATGCGAAGGGCTTCGGGTTTATCACCCCGGACAACGGGACCAAGGATTGCTTCGTGCACTACAGCGCGATCTCGGGTTCCGGCTTCAAGTCGCTCGCAGAGGGCGACACCGTCGAGTTCGACATCGTGCAGGGCCAGAAGGGTCCGGCCGCCGAGAACGTCTCGAAGGTTTCGTAACCACCGCCGGCACAATCGGGGAGCGCCCGGAGCTTTCGAGCTCCGGGCGCTCTTCATTTTGAACCATTTTTGGTCCATACAGCGCTGATTCGGTTCGACCCTCGCCGCTAACGCGACTAAGCTCCCGTGAGGGGCCTGTGAGCTCCTGCGTGACCTGCTTTGCAGGCGGC
Organism: Gemmatimonadota bacterium; assembly: GCA_041178365.1. GTDB lineage: Bacteria > Gemmatimonadota > Gemmatimonadetes > Gemmatimonadales > Gemmatimonadaceae > Pseudogemmatithrix. The sequence continues at coordinate 1,942 of JBEGVM010000141.1, forward strand.
CGAGCATTACAGCGTACTGCATCGGTATATACAACGCTGGATACGAGGGTACGTACGTGGGGCGCACGGTGATGTTGTGTGTGCGGATCGAGAAGGAGCTCAAGGTCGAGGCATCTGAGGCGCTGGCGGCCATGGGGCTCACTCTCACCGACGCGGTTCGGATGCTCTTGCGGCAGGTGGTGAGGGAGCGGGCGATCCCTTTTGAGATCAGGGCCCCACCGAGAGCCGATACACCGGCAGCGCCCGAACACACCCTGGAGGAGCTCCATGCGATGACGCGGATGAGTCCCGACCAGCGGAGCATGTCGCTGGAGGAGATCATCATGGCGACCGAACGCGCCCGCCGCCGTTAAGGCAATACGCTAGGGCGACCTGGGGGTCGTCCCCGCCGTGCCCGCACTCGGTGCTCGATGGCGGTGCCGAGCCGCTGGTCGAGCTGCGCCGTCAGCCGCTCGAGATCGACCTCAAGGCGGAGCACACCGACCCTGTGTTGCCCGTCTTCACCGAGCGCGCAGGCAATTTGATGAGCGTCTCGCACCCCAAGGCCAAGACCCGAGATGATTTCGAGGGTCAGGGCGAGTTCTGGGAGCACCCGCATCGGAATCCGGCGCTCCCGACCCTGCCTTCTGGAGGCCTCGGACGCTCCAAGGGCCCCCGGACCTATCCTTAACAGCAGGTTATCGAGCTGTTTTGGGGTGATTTCGAGGACCTGCGCTGCCGTTTGGGATGTAATCGCGCGCATCTGGCGGCTACAAAATTATTCTCATGACTGAGGATAATTTATTCCGCGGAAGCAAAAAACGCGAATCAGCCACCAAATCTGCGCCCTTACCCGATCGACGCCCGCGCCGCCCTGAGCTGGGCCTTCACCGCCTCAATGCCAGTCCCGCCAGGTATCTCACGGTGCGACAACGACTTCTCTGGCGTGAGCTCCTCCAGAATGTCCGCGCCGAACTGCGGATGCGCCGCCTGGAACTGCGCCAGCGGGAGATCC
>JBEGVM010000142.1:0-2688 GCA_041178365.1 Gemmatimonadota bacterium
GTGCAGTGGGGGGCGTTCGTCGGTGGGCCGCTCTCCGCCCCGGGATACGCTTTTCACTCCCTGCGTGGTGATGCCGCGCTCACGCAGCGCATCGAGTACCAGCAGCGGGCGGGGTCGGTTCCGCTACGCTTCGGACGGTTTGGCTCGGTCCCGACGACGCTGACCCTCGCGCCCTATTTCCATCAGGCGGTGATCCATGCGCGGACGGGTGAGCGTTGGACGGTGGCGCCGAGCCTCGGGATCGGCGTGATCGGCCTCTTCGACCTCCTCCGATTGGATGTGGCGCGGCCGTTGCGGGGGGGAGGATGGCTCGTCTCTGTAGATGTGGCTCGGGCCTTCTGGCCGGCGCTCTGATTGGCATGGCCCGATGCTAGATTTCCCGACAGGTTCCTGATCCCGCTCCCTGACGCATGAATCAACCCCACCGCGCCAAAGACGAATGGTTACGAGCGACCCTGGAGGGGTTGCTCTCGGCAGAAGAGTTGGCGCTCGTCGCGGCACGGCCGGTCGAGAGTCTCTGGTCGGCGGTCGTAGGGCAGGGGCTGGTCTCAGACGAGGAGTTGGCGGCGGCGGTCGCGGGCCGGTTTCGGCTGAGAGTCGCCGACCTGGAGCGCGTCTCGCCGCAGGCGCTCGAGGCGATGCCCGAGGGGCTCGCTCGCCGCTACGGGGTGGTGCCGCTGGCCGTCACCGACACGGCGATCGATGTGGCGACCGCCGATCCGCTCGACCTCGATTGTGAGCAGACCCTCGCCTTCGCCCTTGGTCGGACGGTGCGGATGCTCGTGGCGCCACCGATCGCCATCGCCCGGAAGCTGGACGAGCTCTACCGGCCTCGCGACGTCCTCTCGCAGTTCGTGAACAACATGACGGGGACGTTCGAGGTCGAGGCGATCGACGAGACGATTCAGGACGAGAGCATCGATCTGCTCGCCACGCAGGCGGGCGATCGCCCGATCATCCAGCTCGTGGATCGAGTCATCGCCGAGGCGGTGGTGTCTCGCGCCTCCGATATCCACTTGGAGCCAGAGGAGACCGGCGTCGCGGTGCGCTATCGGATCGACGGGGTGCTCCGGCAGATGATGGTGCTCCCCAAGGCCGTCAAAGTCCCGCTCGTCTCGCGCGTCAAGATCATGGCGCAGCTCGACATCGCCGACCGGCTACGGCCGCAGGACGGACGTGCGCGTGTCGCGGTGAAGGGGAATCGTGTCGATCTCCGCGTCTCGACCCTCCCGGCCTCGCAGGGGGAGAAGGTCGTCATCCGAATCCTCGACCAGAGCAATACCGTCCTGACCATGGAGGCGCTCGGGCTCCTCGAGCAGGAATCCAAGGAACTGACGGCGCTCATGGATGCACGGGAGGGGATGGTGCTCGTCACCGGCCCGACCGGCTCCGGGAAGACCACGACCCTCTATTCGATCCTGCAGACCATCAAGGATCGCGGGGTCAACATCATCACGGTCGAGGACCCGGTCGAGTATCGTCTCCCCGGCATCGTGCAGGTGCAGGTGAACGAGAAGGCGGGACTCACCTTTCCGGCCGCGCTCCGCTCGATCCTTCGGCAGGACCCCGATGTGATCCTCGTCGGTGAGATTCGTGACCGCGAGACGGCACAGATCGCGATCCAGGCTGCGCTCACGGGTCACTTGGTGCTCTCGACCCTCCACACCAATGACGCCGCCGCTTCGGTGGCGCGTCTCACCGACATCGGGGTGGAAGCCTACAAGATCGCGGCGGCGCTCAAGGGAATCGTCGCGCAGCGTCTCCTCCGGCGGCTCTGCACCCTCTGCAAGGAGCCAGCGCGTCCGGATGAGACGCCCGAGCGCCTCCTGCCCTTCTTCCCTCCCGAGGTCGCACTCCATCGTGCGGTGGGGTGTCCTGAGTGCTCAATGACCGGCTACCGTGGCCGCCATGCGGTGCACGAGATGCTCACAGTCAACGAGGATCTCCAGGCACGTATTGCCGCAGGGGAGCCAGTCGACCAATTGATCGAAGCGGCACGAGGGGCTGGGATGCGCTCACTCTGGGATTCCGGGGTGGAGCATGTGAAGCGTGGCGACACGACGATCGCCGAATTGCTGCGGGTGCTCGAGGCCCCGCCAGAGGATCGCGCGAAGGCGCGCTCGATGGCGATCTCCGCTCCCGCTCAAGAGGGAGCGAGCGTTGCCTCTCCGGTGGCGGCGCTCCCCCCGGCCATGGAGCGTGCCCTCCCCTCGGCGATGGATCGGGAGTCGTATCCGTCGCCGGCCACGCCCTTCCCCGTGCCTCCCAGTCAGGAATTCGCGAGCGTGACGGGGCATTTCTCGATGCCACCCTACACGCCGGTCGCCCAACCGGTGGCCCAACCGGTAGTCCCGCCCGTGACCTCGCCGGTGGGCGCCATGGCCCCGCCGCCGCGTCGTACCATGCGCATGCCGCCGGAGACCGCCTCACTCAGCCGGGCGACCCTCAGCCAGGCGGTCACAGGGTCGACGGGCGTCCCGGTCCCGCCGGTGCCTCGTTCGCCCGTGGTCCCGCTCGCCATCGAACATGTCTGGGATCGTGCGATGGACCCGCCGTCCGCCTCGGGACCGACCGGGGCTCGGCGCAACGGCGCGCTCCATGACCCCCCGTCAGCGAAGATCCGTACTGCCCGGTTCGATGGGGCGCCTCCGCGCATTCTGCTGGTCGAGGATGAGGAACCGTTGCGTC
>JBEGVM010000143.1:0-3085 GCA_041178365.1 Gemmatimonadota bacterium
GCTGGAGCTCGCGGGCCGCCGTGAGTGCCAGTCTCGCTCCACTCATCCCGAGCGGATGTCCGAGCGCGATCGCGCCCCCATTGGGATTCACACGCGGATCGTCATCGCCGAGCCCGAGTTCGCGGAGTGAGGCGAGGGCCTGCGCCGCGAAGGCCTCGTTCAACTCGATCACATCCATCTGATCGAGGGTGAGTCCGGCGAGCTCCAACGCCCGGCGCGTCGCCGGCACCGGACCGATCCCCATCACCCGGGGCTCGACGCCCGCCGCTGTTGCGGCGACGACCTGCGCGATCGGCGTCAGTCCCTGAACCCGAAGCCCGCGCTCCGACGCCAAAAGCAGTGCCGCCGCCCCATCGTTGAGCCCTGAGCTATTTCCCGCCGTCACCGACCCCTGCCCATCGTGCCGAAAGGCCGGCTTGAGCTTGGCGAGCGTCTCGAGCGTGGTATCGGGACGCAGGAACTCGTCCTGCTCCACGCGGACCGCGGCGCCCTTCTTCTGCGGGATCTCGACGGGCACGATCTCCTCGCCGAGTCGACCATTCGCCCGCGCCGTCGCCGCCTTCAACTGCGAGCGGAGCGCGAAGGCATCCTGATCGGCGCGGGTGATGCCAAAGCGTTCGGCAACATTCTCGGCGGTCTCCCCCATCGAGTCGGTCCCATGCGCCGACTTCATCGCGGGATTTACGAAGCGCCAGCCAAGACTCGTGTCAAAGAGCTGCATATCGCGCCCGAATGGAGTCTCGCTCTTGGACAGCACATAGGGAGCCCGCGTCATGCTCTCCACGCCACCGGCCAGATAGAGATCTCCCTCCTTGCTCTTGATGGCGCGCGCCGCGTTCGCCACCGCGCTCAGCCCTGAGGCACAGAGCCGATTCACCGTCTCCCCCGGCACCGTGACGGGGAGCCCCGCGAGGAGCGAGGCCATCCGTGCCACGTTGCGATTGTCCTCCCCCGCCTGGTTTGCGCAGCCGAGGATCACATCGTGGATCGCAGCGGGATCGACCGAGGGATGCCGCGCGAGGAGGGCCCGAATCGCGTGCGCCGCGAGATCATCCGCACGAACGCTGCGCAGCGCTCCGCCGAGATTCCCGATCGGGGTGCGAATGCCATCGACGAGGAAGGCGTGGTTCATAGCTCGAGTGGTAGGAGAGTCGCGACCGCTCACTCAGAGCGGAAGGGGTTTGCGCGTGCGGTAGACGGTACCGCGAAAGTGTCCGACCACCTGCGCATCCTGATTCACAACGGTGACCCGGGCGAATCCGATCTTATTCGTCGTGGATTCCTGCACCCCAGTCGCGGTGAGCACATCGCCAGGGCGCACAGCCGTGGGATAGCTCACCGTGCAGTCGAGCGCGACGCTGATCTCCCCATCGGAGTTGGTGCAGAAGGCGAGCGCACTATCAGCGAAGGCAAAGACGATCCCGCCATGCGCGGTCCCGAACCCATTCACCATCTCCGGGCGCACCGTCATCCGGATCACACTGCGACGCTCGGCGATCTCCACGAGCTCGACCCCGAGCCACCGCGAGAAGGCATCGCGGGTCATCATGCGCTCGACGACCGCGCGGGCCTGGGCATCGACGGCGCGCTGCTCCTCCGCACTCCGCGGCGTGCTCACGGATGCGCCTGCCATCAGACGACCCCGCCGAGCAACGTCCCGCCGGACCGGACGACCCGCCGCAGATAGGGGCTCGGCCGATACCGATCCTCACCGTACTCCCCCTGCAACGCTTCCAGTCGGGCGAGGATCGTCGCCGCCCCGATCGCATCACCCCACGCCAGCAACCCCTTCGGGTAATTGACCCCGGTCGTCATCGCGCGCTCGAGATCAGCGGGCGAGGCGATGCGGAGATGCACCGCCTCCGCCGCCTCGTTCACGAGCATCGCGAGGATCCGATCGACGATCTGCTGGCCGAGCGCCGTATCGACCAGCGGCTCCGGCGTCGTGGCCCCCTCGCCGTACGAGAAGTATCCGCGCCCTGACTTCCGTCCGAGCCATCCCGCCTCGACCAAGCGACGCTGCGTGAGCGCAGGCTTGTAGCGCGGATCGAAGAACATCGCCTCGAAGACCGAGGAGGTGACCGCGAAGTTCACATCGTTGCCGATGAAATCCATCAACTCGAAGGGGCCCATCTTGAATCCCCCGAGGGTGCGCATCGCCCAATCGATGGTCGCCGCATCGGCGATCCCCTCCTCGAGGATCCGCAGCGCCTCGCCGTAGAAGGGGCGCGCGACACGATTGACGATGAACCCCGGCGTATCTGCCGCGAGTACCGTGGTCTTCCCCCAGCCATCGACCAGCGCTCGGGCCGCCGTGGTGACCTCTGCATCAGTCACGATCGACGGGATGATCTCCACCAGCGGCATCACCGGCGCCGGATTGAAGAAGTGGATCCCGATGATCCGCGCCGGATGCCGTGCGCCACCGGCGAGTGCCGCGATCGAGAGCGATGACGTATTCGTGGCGAGCACCGCCTCCGGATCCACGATGAGCTCGAGCGCCCGAACGAGCTCTCGCTTCACCGCGAGCGACTCGATGACCGCCTCGATCACCAGCCCGCAATCCGCGACGCCGCGCAACGACTCCTCTGTCATCTCCGGGAGGTACGAGATGCGCGCAAGCACGGCATCGGCATCGGGCCGCTTCACACGCCCCTTCTCCACCTCACGGTCCATGGCGCGCACATGCCCCTGTCGCGCGCGCTCGATCGCCTCGGAGGACGTATCGACGAGCACCACGCGGTGGCCCCGCGCGGCCGCGACCTGCGCGATCCCCGCTCCCATCGCGCCCGCTCCCACCACCCCGACGACCGTCGTCCGATCGAGTCGCATCCCCTCAGGCCCCCCGGTAGCGCGGCGCACGCTTCTCGAGGAAGGCGCGCACCCCCTCCTCATAATCCGCCGTACGCCCCGCCTCCTGCATCAGCTGCGCCTCGAGCTCGAGCTGCGCTGCGAGCCCATTGGCCGCGGAGGCATTCATCGCCCGCTTGGTGAGCCCGAACCCGCGCGTCGCCTGCTGCGCGAGGGTGCGCGCGAGCTGCTCGGAGACCTCAGCGAGCTGCGCCGCGGGGACCGCATCCCAGAT
>JBEGVM010000144.1:0-18762 GCA_041178365.1 Gemmatimonadota bacterium
TGTGTGCAGAAAGTGTGCACACTCAGCTGAACTCTCCTGAACCAGGCTGATGATAGGGCTAATTCCATTCGTCGGCTCTCGAGCGAGAAAGAACTCAGGGGCACTCAGGCGAAAGCTGGCCTCATCCATGGGGTTCAGGGGGTCGCGGGTTCGAATCCCGCCGTCCCGATCATCTGAAGTTTGCGTTGTCATCACGAAGATGCCCAAAGCTCTCAGGCCTTGGGCATCTTCGTTTTGGTTATCGGTTTTAAAAGCGGACGCTCACCCTCGCAATCTGCGGGTCAGGAGCCCGGTCGATCCCGGTCGTGGGCGACCGAAAAGTAGACGAGACCCACCACGGTGACCGCTGCTGGGATGGCCACGACAAGCCCCACTACAAACAGTGCTGTATTGGTCATCTCAGTCCTTGCTGGCTAGGAGAGCGACGCTCCCGAAAGAGAGAATCGACGGTACCCAGAGGCCCACGTACAGACCTTGCTCGCGGTTCCCAGTGAACCAGAGCCAGACGGAGAGAAGCAGCGACGCGAACGCTGTGATGAGGATGACAGCCGCGGCGCGGCGTCGCTTGGCGTTATGTGGCATTGTGACGGACCTTCGCTCAGTAAAAGGGGCAGTCGGCGTAAATGCTGGCTGTGTACATAAACTAACGTGCGGGCGTGTTGCCTGATGGGCGCACTCCGTGGCCCTGGTGAATCGTGCGCGACCTCCGCCTTCGGTGGTTGCCCTACAATCGTTGTTGTCGAATCCCGCCGTCCCGATGGTGATGGTTGTTGAAGCGGTTCCGACGGGGCTTCCGTTGGAACCGCTTTGTTTTGCTTGGATGCCGAACCAGAGACCGATAGAGATTTTCACAAACCATTATCAGTGTTGTGTTTATACCGTAAGCGGTTTGTGATTTACACATGTCGTCCGTCACAAAATACCTGTCGCAGATCGGCTCCCGTGGTGGGCGGCGTCCTGACCTCGTCATCACATCGGCCGATGTCCCGTGGGTGGCCGAGCAGCTGATGCGTCACGGGAATCGCGAGGCGTGGATCGCCGGGAGTAAGCTGTGCCGCTAACCGATTTTCGTAGCTGAAGACGCCCGGCCGGGCGGGGTGATACCACGTATCGCCTGAGATCGATCGGCTGACGGTTTCTCCCTCAGTACCGCCCGCCGTCGCGCGCTACCACCACACGACCCGCGTAGGTGCGCTGCACCTCCTGGAGCAGCTGCGCTTCAGACGCCCCGAACAACAAGAGGTGCGTCAGCACCACCAGCTTCGCACGCCCCTGCGTCGCGATGCGCCCGACCCCGGTGGCCGAGGTGTGCACGGCGGCGTGGTACCGCTGCCGGAGCGGCGGCACGGTCGTGAATCCTGAATCGGAGTAGACCTCGTGCACGAGCACATCGCAGCCGTCACAGGCCTCGGATACGGCCTCCGATTCGCGGGTGTCACCGGAGATCACGATCGAGCGGTCCGGGGTGTCGATGCGATACCCATAGGCAGCGGTGAAATCCTCATGGGGCACACGAAAGGCGCGGACCGTGATGCGCGCGTCGCGATAGACCACCCCGGGTTCCAGCTCGCGCGCCGCAGCGCGCCAGCCATCGCGGCTCGGGCCACCAGATGAGGCGATTCGAATACGGATGTCCTCGGCGTTCCCCTCGAGGATGCCGCGCACGAGGGCCGAGGTGCCGGGCGGTCCGATGACGGGGACTGGATCCGGCGCGCCCTGGATCCACGGGGTGAAGATCGCGTCGGCCAGTCCGAGCGTGTGATCCGAATGGAGATGCGTGAGGAAGATCGCGGCGAAGCGCGGCGCCGGTTGGCTCCCCGGCAGTCGACCCGCAAAGGCCGCCACACCGGCGCGACCCGCGGCGGCCGCACTGCGGACCACCCCAGCGCCGGCATCGAAGAGATAGGCGACGGAGTCGACGACGATCGCGGTGGCGGGGCCCAAGCGATCGGGGTCGGGGATGGGGGTCCCGGTCCCCAACGTGACGACCGTGGTGCGCGAGGGAACCGGCAGGGAACCCGTCTGCTGCGCCGGCGCGAGCGAGGCCGTGGCCGCGAGGAGGGAGAGCAGGGTGCGTGGCGACATGAGGGGCACGCGGAGGATGGTAGCGCCCAGAGCGGCGGAGGGCGACCCGCCCTAATTTCTCTCGTCATGGATGCACCTCTCCTGGGTCCCAGCAAACTCCCGCAGGTCGGTACCACGATCTTCACGGTGATCTCGCAGCTCGCCGCGGAGACGGGGGCGATCAACCTGGGGCAGGGGTTCCCCGACTTTGCGGTGCCCGAGGCGTTGGTCGAGGCGGTGGCGCGCGCCATGCGCGACGGGAAGAACCAATACGCGCCGATGCCGGGGCTCCCCGCGCTCCGCGAGGCGATCAGCGAGGCGACGGCGGCGCACCGTGGCTACCGCCCCGATCCGCAGACGGAGATCACCGTGACGGCGGGGGCCTCTGAGGCGATCGCCGACCTCGTCCTCGCGACCGTCGGCCCCGGGGACGAGGTGATCGTCCTCGATCCCTGCTACGATCTCTATGTGCCGGTGATCGAGCTGGCGGGGGGCATCGCGGTGCGGATCCCCCTCCGAGAGCCGGACTTCGCGATCGACTGGGCGCGCGTCGCGGCGGCCGTCACCCCGCGCACGCGGCTCCTCGTGGTGAACTCGCCGCACAATCCCACCGGTGCGGTCTGGTCGCTGAGCGATATCGAGCAGCTCGCGGCGATCACGCGCGATACGCGCATTCTCGTCTGCTCCGACGAGGTCTACGAGCACATCGTCTACGAGGGGCGGCATGCGAGCGTCCTCTCGCACCCTGAGCTCCGGGCGCGCAGTGTGGTGGTCTCGAGCTTCGGCAAGACCTACCACTGCACGGGGTGGCGGGTGGGGTACGCCATCGCGCCGGCCGCGCTCACCACCGAGCTCCGGAAGGTGCACCAGTACAACACCTTCGCCGTCTTCACGCCAGCACAGCATGCGTTCGCCGAGTTGCTGCGCGCCGGTCCCACGCATGCGGCTGAGCTCGGCGCGTTCTATCGGCCCAAGCGCGATCGCTTCGCGGCCGCGCTCGCCGGCACCCGCTTCCGCCCTCTCCCGGTGCCGGGGGGCTACTTCCAGCTCGTCGATTACGCTGCGGTATCGGATCTTCCCGATCTCGAATTCGCGCGGTGGCTCTGCACGACGCATGGGGTCGCCGGGATCCCCCTCTCGCCGTTCTATGGCGCGCCGCCGGCGGGACAACGGTTGCTCCGCCTCTGTTTTGCGAAGGATGCGGCGACCCTCGATGCGGCGGTCGCGCGGTTGGCAGAGGTATGAGCGCCCCTGACACCGCGGGTGGAGCGGTGACCGAGGCGCTGCGCCTCACGCTCGTGCAGGCCGACACGGTCTGGCACGATCCCGCCGCGAATCGCGAGCGGATCGCCACGATGCTCACCGGCGAGGCGGGCCGGACCGATCTGGTGATCCTCCCCGAGACCTTCACCACGGGGTTCTCGAACGCGGCGATCGCGACGGCGGAGGGGATGGCGGGCCCGACGGTGGAGTGGATGCGCACGCAGGCACGCCGCTTGGGCGCCGCGGTGACAGGGAGCCTGCAGATCCGCGAGGGGGAGCAGGTCTTCAATCGGCTCTGTTTCGTGACGCCTGACGGCGCCGTGGCGCACTACGACAAGCGGCATCTCTTCCGGATGGCGGGAGAACAGGAGCGCTATGCCGCGGGGTCGGCGCGTCTGGTGGTGACCTGGCGGGGCTGGCGCATCTGTCCGCTGGTCTGCTACGACCTGCGGTTCCCTGTGTTCGCGCGGAACCATCGGGATCCGGCCCGCGGGGACGAGGCGCTCGATTACGATCTCCTGCTCTATGTGGCCAATTGGCCGGCGGCGCGGCATCAGGCGTGGGCGACGCTGCTCCCCGCGCGGGCGATCGAGAACCTCTGCTATGTGGCGGGGGTGAATCGGGTCGGGACCGACGGGAATGGGATCGCCTATGCCGGGGGGAGTGTGGTGCACGACGTCTTGGGGGAGCCGGTGGTTCAGGGTGGGGGGGAGGCGTCGGTCCTCCGGGCCTCGCTTTCACTCCATCAGGTCCGGGAGCACCGGCGCCGGTTCCCGACGTATCTGGATGGGGTGTGAGGGGGGCGTTATTGTTCGGAGTCGTTTGTGATATTTGTCACATCATGAGGTCATGAAACCCCGTAGCTTTTCTCCCCATGCGCACTCTGTTCCTATTAAGCCTCGCTGCGGTGCTCCCGCTCGCGCCCCTCGTCGCGCAAGACGATGTCGCGCCTGCGCCACCGGCGTGGGCACTCCAACCACCCACCGGTGAACCCGGTGTCCTCCTCGGCGTCGGCATCGCGACGGCCTCCTCACTTCCGAATGCGATCACGCGCGCGCAGGTCGCCGCACGGCTGCAGATCGCGCAGCAGATCAAGGTGCGCGTCGAGGCGATGACCGATCGCGTCCGGCAGGAGGTGACGGGCCCGGAGTGCAACGACTTGGTGGAAGAGTTCACCGAGATCACCAAGAGCTTCGTCGACGAGACGCTCGTCGGCACGCGCGTGCGCGAGCAGGTGGTGCAGCCCCGTGGGGAGGGCGCCCGGGTCTACATCCTGATGGAGCTCCCGCAGGGCGTGGTCGCCAAGGCGGTGGTGGACAAAGTAGCCGCCAAGACGGAGCTTTTCGCGGCGGTGCGGAAGACGCAGTTGTTCGCAGAGTTGGATGCGGAAATCCAGAAAATGGCGGCGACGCCGGAGAGAAAGCCATGATGCGTTCCATCCTGATGCGGAGCGGGGCATTCGCGCTCCTGGTCGTGTCGACGGGGATCCAGGCGGCGGCCCAGGCTGCGGCACAGACCCCACCACCGAGCGAGGCCCCCGCGGTGGGCGCCCCGATCGTGCCGAGCCGACTCGATGTGGTCAAGCAGTTCGAGTCGCAGTTCCCGATGCCGGAGCAGCCGTACACCCCGATCCCACCGGCTCGTCCGGGGATGGGTGTGCCCTCAGTGCTCGGCCTCCTCGTCGGGGCCGGGGCGTTCGTCGGGACGGCGACCCTCTGCGGGAAGCAGACGGTCACGGGGGAGGGGCCCTATGGCACCTTCGTGAATGGCAAATATGTGGCGCCTGGTACCGCGTTCCCTGTCGCCGCGAACGGCGGATGCCTCGCGGGGAGCGCCGCGGGCGCGGCGCTTGCCACGACCTTCCTCGTCCGTACGGTGCGGCAGAGCGGGTACAAGAAGGACCTCGCGCAGTACGAGAAGGATCAGCAGCAGTACCCGGTGCAGAAGGCGGCCTTCGATCGCGCGGTCGCACAGCGCCAGCAGTCCATCGACTCCGCGGCGACGGTGGTGATCGCCGAGGCGGAGCGGAAGATGCGCGAGTATCGCGAGGCCGAGCTCACGCGGATCGCCGCGGCCGCGCCACGCGGGGGCCCGGCGCCGGAGCCCAAGTACGTCCCCTCGATCATCCCGCCCAAGACGGGGCTGGTGAACCGCGACGCCGTCGCGGTCGTCATCGGTAACAAGAGCTACTCGCGTGCCGAGGTCCCGCCAGTGGATTACGCGGTCCGCGATGCGGAGGCGATGCGCCAGTTCCTCGTGGAGACCTTCGGCTTCCGCGAGGAGAACATCATCTTCGAGAAGAACGCCTCGTACTCGACGCTCCAGCGGATCTTCGGGTCGGAGCGTGATGCGAAGGGGCAGCTCTACAACTATATGGATCCCGCGAAGCCGTCGGACGTCTTCGTCTTCTACTCGGGGCACGGTGCGCCGGACCCCGGGAGTGGCACGGCGTATCTCGTGCCCTCGGACGCCGATCCGCAGTCGATCGGGCTCACCGGATTCCCGGTGAAGCAGATCTACAACAACCTGGCACAGCTCCCGGCGAGCTCGATCACTGTCGTGATGGACGCCTGCTTCAGCGGGCTCACCGATCGCGGTGCGCTGCTGCGCGGGATCAGCCCCCTCACGCTCCGCGTGGAGAATCCGGTGCTGGCGGCGGCCAACTCGGTCGTCCTCACGGCCTCGCGTTCCACCGAGGTGAGCGGGTGGTATGATCAGGAGCAGCATGGGCTCTTCACCTACACCTTCCTCGATCAGATCAAGAAGACCTTCGCCAACGGGGTGCCCGACTCGGTGCCCTCCGCGAAGGCGCTGGCCGACCAGGTGACACCAGAGGTGGTGCGCATGTCGCGTCGCATCCGGCAGCGTGAGCAGACCCCGCAGCTCTTCGGAGCGGGGGTCGACGTGCCGTTGCCCTTCATCAAGAAGCCGTGATTCGCACGCCATGGGTGAGGCGCGCCGCACTGCTCGGTGCGGCGCTGGTCGCGGGTGCCACAGCGCCAGCGGCGCAGACCCCAGGGCCCGGCATCGAGGTCCCGCGGGCCGAGGGACGTGCGATGTTCACCGAGGAGATGTCGCTCCGCGACATTCGCGCGAAGGCGCTGACGCAGGCGTTGCATGCCGCGGTCAGTGAGGCGCTCGGTCGTCGACTGACCGCGGTCACCGAGGTCGCGACGTTAGAGAACAACGATGGGGTCTCGGAGACCTTTTCCGAGATCGTGCGTGAGGCGTCGCAGGGGATCGTGACCAGCCACACGATCATCGAAGAGGTCTGGGAGAATGGTCAGGCATTCACGCCGGGGTCTACCTACCGCGTGGCGGTACGGGCGACGGTGCGTCGCGATCCGGCGGCGGCCCCGCCGGGGTTCCGATTTTCGGTCAAGGCGAACCAGGCGCGCTTCGTCGACCGCGGGACGCCGGAGAGTTCCGACGAATTGATCCTCACGGTCGATGCCGATGAGGAGGTCTACCTCACCGTCTTCCTGGTGACAGCGGATTCTGTGGAGGTCCTCTTCCCGAACCAGTTCATGCCGCGGGTGCGTGCGCGGGCGGGCCAGAAGACGGAGCTCCCGTCGATGGCGCAGCGCCAGCAGGGTGGGATCCGTCTGCGCACGGTGCTCCCCGATGGGGTGGCGCGCCGACAGGAGCGGTTGGTCGTCGTGGCCTCCAAGCGGTTCTTCCCGTATGTGGGGGTGGCGGAGCGCCGGGTGACGGAAGATGCGGGTGAGGTGCCCCTGATCCGCGCGAGCCTGGATGCCTTGTTGGATTGGTTGTTGGACATCCCGGCGAGTGAACGCGCCCTCGGGGATGTGGCGTATGAGATCGTCAGAGAGAAGAAGTAGCGACCCGGTTCGGAATCCCCCCTCGACTCTTCGCTTCATTTCGAAAGGAATCATCCTCATGCAGATCCTCACTGGTCCCCAGACTCGTCGTGCGACGCCTATTGCCATCGGTCGCGCCGCCGGGCTTTCCATGCTCGCGCTCCTCTCCCTGTGGTCCTGCGGCGAGGCGGTGGTAGCGCCGGCGGTGGTGAAGGAGGTGGCGGTGACGGGGGGCGGGAGCCCGTTGCGGCTGGCGCAGTCGCAGCAGCTGGGGGTGGCGCTGCGGGGCGAGGGGGGCGTGACGCTCCCGACGGCGGGGGTGACGTGGACGTCGAGTGACCTCGGCGTGGCGACGGTGTCGGCGACGGGGCAGGTGACGGCGGTCAAGCGCGGGAGCGCGACGATCACGGCGAGCGCGCAGGGGGTGAGCGGGACGGCGGCGGTGCCGGTGATCGGCGTACAGCGGGTGGACGCGACGCCGGACTCGGTGGCGGTGATCATCACGCAGGCCACGCAGCTCGCGGTGACGGTGACGGCGGACGCCGGGGTGTCGGTGACGCCGAGCTGGGTGTCGCGGGACACGACGCTGGCGACGGTGACGAGTGCCGGGCGGGTGACGGCGAAGAGCGCGCTGGGCGTGACCTATGTGGTGGCGACGGCAGAGGACCAGAAGGACAGCGTGAAGGTGCGGGTGATCCCGGTCCCGGTGGCATCGGTGACGGTGACGCCGGCGGTCTGGACGCTGATCGCGGGGCAGACGGTGCAGCTCCTGGGCACGACCAAGGACTCGGTCGGCGGGCTGCTGACGGGGCGCGTGATCACGTGGGCGTCGAGCGACACGGCGAAGGCGGTGGTGAATAGCGGCGGGCTGGTGACGACGAAGGCGGCCGGGGCAGTGACGGTGACGGCGACGAGCGAGGGGAAGAGCGCGAGTGCGGCGCTGACCGTGCTGCCGCCGGTGACCCAGGTGACGCTCTCCAAGGACACGCTGACGCTGATTCTGGGCAAGACGGGGACGCTCGTGGCGACGCCCAAGGCGGCGGACGGGACGACCCTGGACCGCGCGGTGAGCTGGAGCGTCTTGGATACGCTGGTCGGGACGGTGACGACGGACGGCGTGGTCTCGGCGAATGCGCTGGTGACGGCGAAGAAGCTGGGGACGACGACGCTGACGGCGACGAGCGAGGGGAAGAGCAAGTCGGCGGTCTTGAGCGTGATCGCGGCCCCGGTGGCGAGTGTGAGTGTGACGCCGGCGACGGCGACGCTGGTGCAGGGGCGGACGCTGCAGCTCTCCGCGGTGCCCAAGGACGCCGAGGGGAATGCGCTCGGCGGCCGGACGATCACCTGGACATCGAGTGATACGGCGAAGGCGCGGGTGACGAGTGCCGGGCTGGTGACGGCGCGCGCGACGGGCGTGGTCACGGTGACGGCGACGAGCGAGGGCCAGAGCGGGACGATGGAGCTGACGGTGGTGATCCCGGTGGCGACGATCACGGTAACCCCGGCGACGGCCTCGCTCTTAGCGGGGGCGACGGTGCAGCTGAGTGCGGTGGCGAAGGACAGCCTGGGGAATACGCTGACGCGTGAGCTCCTCTGGAGCTCGAGCAATGGGCTGATCGCGTCGGTGAATGCGACGGGGCTGGTGACGGCGACGGGGAGCGGGACGGCGACGATCCTGGCCTCGAGCGAAGGGGTGACGGGGACGGCGACGATCACGGCGGCCGGGGGCGGCGGGACGAGCTCGGGCGGGACGATCGCGGCGATTACCGCGGTCCCGACGGCGCTGGCGGTGGTGAGCGGGGACACGGCGAGCTTTGCCTTCCGGCCCACGGATGCGAGTGGGGCGGTGGTGGTGCAGACCGGGGGGGCGAGCTTCGTGACGGGCCCGGTGACGGCGTCGCAGACGCAGGTGACGAGTGGGAGCTTGAGCTGTGCGGCGACGGGGCTCTGCACGCAGCGCCTGAGCACGCAGGGGGTCACGACTGGGACGCAGGCCGTGGCGGTCCCGCTCCGGGTGGTGCCGACGAATGGCGGGGCCGAGGGGAGCGTGACGGCGGTGGTGGTGGGGACGGTGGCCGACTCGCTGGTGGGGAGCTTCGTGCCGGCGAGCGTGACCGGGGTGCCCTCGGTGGCGGTGGGGGACACGGTGACGATCCGCGCGACGCTCTACACGGCGGCGGGGGTGGCGGTGGCCGCGAACGCGCGATTCACGCTCCTCACGGGGACGGCGGCGCTCGCCCCGTGCACGGTGGGGTGGGGGGCGACGCAGGTGCAGGGGGGGTGTGTGAAGGTGGTGCCGAGCCAAGCGGGGAGTGTGAAGGTGATCGCGAGTCTGCCCAAGCTGGGAGGGAGTGCGAGCTGGGCGGACACGGTGGAGCTAAGCGCGGGGACGGCGCAGGTGTCGAGCATCACGATCGACCCGGCGAGTGCGACGCTGGGGGCGGGGCAGTCGACGACGCTGGCCGCGGTGCTCAAGGATGATTTCAACAACGTGCTCAGTGGCCGGATCGTGACGTGGTCGAGCAGCGACAACACGATCGCGACGGTGAATGCAACGGGCATCGTGACGGCGGTGAAGCCCGGGACGACGACGATCCTGGCGCAGAGTGGCACCAAGCTCGCCACCGCCACCGTCACCGTCGTCTCTGCCTTCAACCTGCGGGATCAAAGCCTCGCGATGGGTGGAAGTAGCTGGGAGGGAGGCTTCTCCTGCGCCCTTGCTGCGGATCGACGTGCCAACTGCTGGGGAGGCAACAGTTACGGACAGCTCGGGGACGGGACCAACGTGGACCGACTGACGCCGGTCGCGGTCGTAGGTGATTTGCAGTTCGCTGGGATCGCGGCGAGCAACACGGCCGCCTGCGGATTAGCGACGGATGGCGACATCTATTGCTGGGGTGGCGGGGCCAATGGAATCCTCGGCAACGGGACTTCGAATCAATGGAGCAATATCCCGGTCCGCGTTTCGAGCACGAAGAAGTTCCGATCGATCTCCGGTGGATCTGTGCATTTCTGCGCGGTGACCACCGATGATGAGGCCCAGTGTTGGGGCACGAATTATTGGGGCCAGCTCGGCAACGGGCGGAGCGGCAACGGACAGGGCGGCACCTCGGCTGATGCCCTCGTGCCGGAGAAGATCGCGTTGACCGCCAAGGTGCAGTCGCTCTCCGCGGTGAACAACGGTGGATGTGCGATCACCGTCACCAAGGAGACCTACTGCTGGGGTGAGGGGTGGGCCGGTCAGATCGGGAATGGACAGAACACCAACCAGCCCACACCACAGAAGACGCTGGGCGGGTATGAATTCGAAGCTCTCGCCGGTGGCGGCAACACCATGTGTGGCCAGTTGGCGTCGGGCGTGGTCTACTGCTGGGGGGCGAGCAATAATGGCCAGCTCGGGTTCTTCGGGAGCTCGGCGATCCCGCAAGCGGTGCTCTTTGGTGGGATTGCGATCCGTTCGATCGGCGTCGGCTTTGAACATCTCTGCGGCACGACGGCCGCTGGGGCGGTGTATTGCTCGGGCTCCAACAACTGGGGCAAGCTCGGCGTGACGACCGCTACGCAGGCGCAGACCCCGGTCGCGGTCAATGTTGGTGGGGCGGCGAGCATCGTCGTCGCGGGATACTCTGCTTCGTGTGCGATCCTCACGACCGGCACCATGAAGTGCTGGGGTCAGAATTCCATCGGTGAGCTGGGGACGGGCACGAAACAGAGCACGGCGACTCCGACGCCGATTCTGGGCGACCGGCAGATGGTTTCCCTCACCGGCGGCAATTCCTCGATGTGCGGCCTCGATGGATCGGGCAAGGCCTACTGCTGGGGAACGCCGGCGTGGAATTTCTCGGATTCCCCGGGCATCGAAGCGCGCCTCAAGCCGATCGAGACCGGAGGGATTCTCAGCTTCGCCTCCCTGTCGCGAGGGAGTCAGCACACCTGCGGCCTGAGGACCAATGGCGAGGCGTGGTGCTGGGGCGCGGGGTGGAGTGGCCAGCGTGGGGACGGGACCCAGAACTCCAGCTCCTCTCCGGGACGGGTCGCCATCTCCGACGCGTTGGTGCGCATCTCAGCTGGTCAGGATAACAGCTGTGGGCTGACTGCCTCAGGAGCGACCTATTGCTGGGGATCGAATTACGCCGGTCAGGTGGGCGACGGCACCTCGGGCAACAACCGGTTGAGCCCAACGCTCGTCACGGGCGTCACGTTGGCGCAGATCTCCACGGGAAGCAGTCATGTCTGTGGGCTCGCCGCCGATGGAACGGCCTATTGCTGGGGCGAGAATAACTCGGGGCAGATCGGCGATGGCACCAACGGGACCAACCGGACACGTCCTACGGCGGTCGCCCTGAGCATCAAGTTCAGCAAGATCTTCGCTGGGAACCAGATCAGCTGTGGTATTGCCCTCTCCCCGGCGGGGAAGCTTTACTGCTGGGGTCAGAACGGTACCGGCCAGCTCGGAGTTGGTTCGTTCTCGGGAATCTTCACCACCCCAACCGCAGTAAACACCACCCTGACCTTCACGAGCGTCGTAAGTGGCTGGGACTCCACCTGCGGTCTGACCACTACGGGGGAGACGCACTGCTGGGGGACCAATCGCTACGGCACGCTCGGCACCGGGATCCCTCTGCAGAACAATGCCTCGAGCCCGCTTCGCCTTGTCGGGGACCCGGGGTTCGTCTCGCTTGCGGCGGGCAACCGCTTCATCTGCGGTGTGACCGCGGCGAAGGTGACGTCGTGCTGGGGGCGGAATGATGAGGGCGGGCTCACCGCGGACCCGGTTGCGCCGACGGCGGTGAGTGGATCCACGCTGTATCGCACCTCGCGATAGGATTTTGGGCGCCTAGGTGGTTCGCGAGGCGGGCCAGTCGGGTTGATTCCGGCGGGCCCGCCTTCGTCTTTCCCCACGTCTCCCCCTCGACACCTACAAAAGGAAGCGTGCGGCCTCGCTCTGACGGACTACTAACGAGACTACGTCGATCCCGTGCCCCCACCGCACCAGCTCTCGGAACTCCTCGGTCAGCGTCGTCCCGAACATCGGCGGGTCATCTGAATTGACGGTGACGTTCAGCCCCAACTCAATCATCCGCATGATCGGGTGGGGCGCCCCCTTCGGCACCACCCCCGTCCGGTAGTTACTCGTCGGGCAGACCTCTAACGGGATCTGCCGCTCCTTGAGCATCGCGACGAGACTCGGATCCTCGAGACACCGGATCCCATGCCCGATCCGCTCGGCCTTGAGCTTCTCAACAGCGCCCCAAATGCTCTCCGGACCTGCGCCCTCTCCGGCATGCGCCACCACATGGAGTCCATTCGCCCTCGCCTCGGCGAACTCCTCCACGAAGAGCTCCGGCGGATACCCGGCCTCGAGCCCCCCGAGCCCGAGCCCGATGAAGACCCCCGCCTTCTGCCCGGCGAGGGTAAACTCGAGGACCCGCCGCTTGGACTGCGGGAAGTTGCGCGCGATATCGGGGATGAATCGCACCTCTACCCCATGTCGCTCGCGCCCTACAGCGCAGCCTTCCTGAAAGGCCTCGAATAACGCGTCCCACGGGATCGAATCCACGAAGAGTGAGGCACTCAAGAACGCCTCGGTGTAGACGATGTTCTGCGCCGCCTGATATTCGTGGAACGCGACGGTCATCTCGTAGAAGTCGCGCGCGGTCTTCATCGCCCGACTGGCGGCGATGTAGACCTCGATGAAGTGCGCGAAGTCGCGGAACTCGTAGAAACGCTTCCACTCCTCGAGCGATGCGGCGGGGAGGGCGACGCCGTTCCGCTGGGCCATGGCCCAGATGGTCTCGGGGAGCTGGGCCCCCTCGAGGTGCACGTGGAGCTCCACCTTGGGCATGGCGACGATCTGGGCGTCGAGCTCAGGAGTCAGCATGCTGTCAATCTACCGGCGTCAAACCCCTCATGGGGTGGCCTCGCCCCTCGGCCTATGGCATCTTTGACGGAGAGATCACCGACCCACAAGGACGCTGCCTGATGCGCTGTGCGACGTGCGGAAAAGAGAGCAACAATCAACGAATGTGTCCGCACTGCTTCACGCCGTACGGACCGCAGGAGAGCGCGACGCCCCGCGGGACGTCAGCCACCGCGCGCCGCGCGACAGGAGAACTCCCCCCGCCGGGATCGGACCCCGCCATGGATCGCGCCCTCTCCGGGCTCTCCATGGAGGAGGTGATGCCGACCGTCGAGCGCGAGCCGGGCGCCGTGCTCAAGGCCTGGCGGTGGTACCGCGCCCAGACGCCGATCGTCCGGCGCCTCCTGCCGGTGATCGTCGCGCTCCTGATCTTCGCGATGATTCCCGTCGATACCGGGGAGGACATGGGCCCCGGGGTGACGGTCCCCAAGATGGCTCCGAGTGCCAAGGCGCCGGCCGAGTCGCTGCTCGCGCAGACGGCGAGCCGGGCGACGATCGAGCAGAGCGGGGAGGAGCTGGTGGTGACCTACGCGATCACCGGGTTCCCCGAGGCCCAGGGTGACCAGCGCTCACTCGCCGAACAGTTCGCGCGCGCTGATGCCCTCGTGCAGGGTCGCCGGCGGACGGTCTACTTCTACACCCCGCAAGGCCGCGTCTTCGCCAAGTCCGACTCCGTCGTCGGCGTCGTCCTGCGTCAGTGATCTCGCAGCGGCGTCACGCCGCCCGGCCCTACTGATACTGGATGTAAAGGACCTTCGGGTTCAGCTTCGCGATGGTCGAGATCGGCGTCCGCGGGTTGTCGTTCTTCGGCTTGTAGAACTGCTTCCACCCCGCGAACTGCACCGGCTCCGCCTTCACATACTCGCGGAAGCTGTCGAGCTTGAGCCAGGGCGCGCCGAATCCATCCATGTGCATCACGATCTGCACCTCAGGGCGGAGCACGATCTGCTTGTAGTTCGTGACGCCCTTCCGCGTGAACCGATGCACCACGAGGAGCTTGGGCGGGATCTTATGCTGCTGCACGAGCCCCTGGAGGAACTCCGTCGCATAGTTGATGTCAGCGGCGTCGTACGTGCCGATCTTCTTCCCGGGGATCCCGCCGTCCTTCATCGAGAACTCGGGATCGATCCCCAGATGAAAGTTCGGGCGCACGAGGAACTTCGCGAGACGCGGGAGCTCCTGCTGCAGCGTCGAGAGCCCGACCTGCACATCAAGGAAGACGAGCGCGTTCCGTGACTCCGCCCAGCGGGCGACGCGCTCGACGAGCTCATCCCCCATACGCGCGCGATACTTGCCATCACTCCCACCAGCCGCCTGCGCGACGACGGCGATCAGATGGAGCGCGGGCTGCACCGGCGTCTCAGGATCAGCCTTCTCCCACGCCTTCACCTCGGCGTCGAGCATCTTGAGCATCTGCTCCGGCTCGTACTCGCCGAGGACGCCCATGCGCTTGGAGAGCGGGTTGCCGTAGTACGCGACGATGCGCTTCGCCGGGAGGATCGCGCCGGGAAGGGGCTCTGGGCCCGCGACGGGCCAGAGGCTGTCGAGCTGCGCGTTGCGCCTTGAATACATCCGCTCACGATCGAGACCAGTGGGATCCTGTCGTGAGGAGGCGTCCGTCGCCGCGCGCGGCTTCTGCGCCGAGGCGGGGAGGGGGAGGGTCGCGATCGCGACCGCTAGAAGAAGCGAGAGGTGTCGGGTCACGGCGTTCAATTTAGCGTCTCGTTCAGGGTGCCACGACGGTCAGCCGGCGGTCGGCGCGCACGGTGTACTGGCCCGCGACCTCGATCTCGAGTTGCACCAGATAGTCCCCTGGCTTGAGCCCCGAGAGATCGACCTCGACCGAGCGCGGTGAGGTGCGTTTGCCGAGGGCGGAGCGGTCCTGCACCGAGAGACTCACGGGGGTGGTCCCACGCGAGAGGCGCAGGGCTCGCGAGGCCCGCGCGACCCCGCCGCGTTCGTCCGTCGTCTCCGGGGCGACGACGAGGGAGATGGTCATCGGCTCGCCGGCGGGGTTGGTGTTATACGCCTCCCAGTAGATCCCGATCTTGCGATCGGCGCGGAGTTTCTGCGTGGCGATCGCGTGGGGCAGCACCTCCTCGACGGTGCTCGGGTCGGCGCCGTACGGGGTGAAGAAGAGGAGGTCGGAGAGGGAGACACGCGCGCCGATCGCGAAGGGGGGACGGATCCCGTAGCGCGCGCGGACGAGCGTGGCCGCGGAGTCGCTGCTGATCTCCGCACTCATGAGGAGCGGGCCCCAGGGGGCACGCACGGTGAGGGTCCCCTTCGCGGGGATGTCGCGGGCGATGGTCGTCTGACCTGCCGGCGTGGTGCCGGGAGTCAGGACGAGCGCCCCGTCGAGTCGTTGGCCCTTGAGGCGTGCGACGTTCGAGACATCGTAGGCGAGGACGACGAGCGCGGTGTCCCCGCGACGGAAGAGCCCCTGCTGATGCTCGAGCATCAGGAGATGCTTGGCATAGGGCGGGTGATATCGCGCGATCACCGGGGGGAGCTGCACCGCCCAATCGATCGAGTCAGAGGCGGTTGGGCTCGTGAGCACGTTCGATGGCGGGATGAAGCGATGCGCCGGGGTGGGCTCGGCGCCGATCACACTGATGCGCATCGAGGGGTCATCCGGCTGGCCGCCGCCCATCATCATCCCCTGCGGCGCGGGCTGCATCCCCTCGGTCGCCCACTGCCGCGGCCAGCCGAAGCGCACGAGCAACTCGCGCTCGGCTTCATCGAAGCCCCGGGCGTAGGCGCTCTGTGCGTCGCGCATGATCATCGCGTAGGTGAGACGCGAGAAGTGCTCGGTGCGAGAGTCGTTGCCGGGCATCCCGTAGCGCGTGCGTGCGAACCACCAGGCGCGCGCCTCGAAGGCGTCGCGCTCCGGCGTCCCACACTGCGTGCGGATGTAGACGCGGCGGGTATCCTCATCGAGATAGGGGGTGAGGTCGCGCCAGGTGCAGCGCTCGCGTGGGCTCAGGCGGGCGAGGATCCGATCGAAGTTGGACTCGGCGTCTCCGTAGCGCCGCATCTCGTGCAGGGAGAGGCCAGCGAGGGCGTCGCACCACCACCCGACGGTCTTGCAGGCGCGAGCGACCTCGAGGGCCTTCGCGGGGCGCCCGTCTTCTATGTAATAGCGGACGCGTTGGCCGCTGATCCAGTTGTCGCCGGGGTGCGCGTCACCGAGGGAGTCGAGTTTCGTCAGGAGCGTTTTACGTGCCTCGGCGATCCTCTCTGGCTCCGAGGGCATCGACGCCGTGGTGTCGTACCAGTAGCACCAGTTGAGCCCGACCGGCTCGGGGCAGGCGCGACCGCGGGGGACCTTGCCGCGATAGCGCGGGAGGTTGAGGCGGCGGAAGCGCTCGAAGTCGGATTGGGCGGTCTGGGCGAGGGCGCGCGGGTCCTCGGGGAGCTCGGCCTGCGCCATGGCGGGGATTGGCGTGGCGACGAAGGCGCCTAACAGGACGAGCGCGGCGAGGAGGGGCCGAAGTTGTTTCACAGCCGAATGATACACCGATGGCCGAGGCGCGCTCCGCTCCGCTCAGCCGCCCTGTCTGTTGTGTATTGACAACGAAAATTCCAGATATTATTGTGCTTACGCAATGAAATATTTTCCCAGAGAAAGTTTAACCCGGTGCTCGCTCTCTCCGCTGGGAGGTCATTTCCTGATCTTTCACCATGGTCCATAACCGCATCGCCCTCTTCCGCACCGAACGCGGTCTCACGCGGAAGGCACTCGCCGAACTGGTGGATGTGAATCCGCAGACGATCGGATTCCTCGAGCGCGGTGACTACGGCCCAAGCGTGGAGCTCGCCCTCAAGTTGGCGCGCGTCTTCGGGGTCCCCGTCGATGCGCTCTTCTCTCTCGAGCCGTTTCCTGCGCTGGCTGACCAGCTCGGCGCGCCACCCTCATCGGAGTCCCCCTGATGCTACGCACGCAGAAGACCGCCTCCACCCGCTACGAGCTCGCGCTCTCTCCCAAGATCGCCCGCCTCCTCTCCGTCGCCAGCATCGGATCGCTCTGGGGGTGGTTCATCCTGAAGTTTTACCTCCAGGATGACGCCTCGGGCCTCGCGGGTGCGGTGGGGATGCTGGCCCTACTCGGTGTCGGCGGGAGCATGATCCTCCTGGCCACGCAGTACCTCAACCAGGCGTATGGCAAGGACCATGAGATCGACGAGCGGGAACGCGCCGTGCGGGACCGCGCGCATCGCGTCGCGTTGAACTACGTGCTCTGGGTCTTCGTGCTGACCTATGTCGTCCTCGAGGTCGCCTCGCGCGCCCCAGCGCCGACGGCGACGGGATTGGTGCTCGGCTTCCCCGCCACCATCTCCAAGGGGGTCGTGGAGAACTTCCTCGTGGTGCTCTTCTTCACCACCTTCGCCCTCCCCCCCGCGATCCTCGCGTGGTGGGATCGAGGCGACGCTGACACCGAGTGACCGCAGGTCCACTTGAGGATTCAGCTCAGTGAAACTGCGGAACCGCCACCCTCGTACGGGTTATGCTGACACGATGCATCTCCACCACTCCTCAATTGACCGCCGTCCAGTGACTCGATTCCCCGCTGTTCTTCAGCACCTCGCGATCGGACTCCTTCTTATCGCCGCACCGGCCGGTGCGCAGTTCGCCACGACGCCGCACTCGGAGTGGCAGACGATCACCACACCGCACTTCCGTATCCATCACCCGGCGGAGCTCGGTGCCTGGGCGCGCGACGTCGCCGGACGGATGGAGGGGATCCGCACCGCAGTCGGCACGATGGTGGGCTACACCCCGCCGCAGGTGATCGAGATCATCGTCGAGGATCCGGTGAATCAGACCAATGGATCGGCGCTCCCCCTGCAGCGGGGTCCCTCGATCCGCCTCTGGCCGGTCCCGCCGGAACCAGGGCAGCTCGGCCACTACACGGGGTGGGGGGAGCTCGTCGCGGTCCATGAGTACGCGCACCTCGCGCATCTTCTGCGGCCGGGGCGCGCACCGAAGAACCAGATCGGCGACAAGCTCTCGCCGGTCGCGGTGAGCCCGATGGTGCTCAAGGCGCCAGCGTGGATCTTCGAAGGGTACGCGACGGTGATCGAGGGGCGCCTCACCGGGTCGGGACGCCCGAACGGGGTCTTCCGGCCGGCGATCCTGCGGCAGCTCGCGCTCGAGGGGAAGCTTCCGACGTACGATGCGCTCGATGATGCGACCCCGTTCCTCGGCGGCGCGATGCGCTACCTCGTGGGCTCAGCCTTCCTCGAATGGCTCGCCGATCGCGACGGCTGGGCGACGCACGAACAGCTCTGGCGTCGCCTGACAGCGCGGAAGGAGCGCTCGTTCGTCGAGGCGTTCGAGGGGGTGTATGGCGAGAAGCCCGATCGCTTGTACGGACGCTTCGTCGCCGAGGTGACGGCGAAGGCGGTGGCAGCGGAGCGTGTGATGGCGGCGGCGGGGGAGGTGAGGGGCGCGTACTTCCAGCAGCTCGATTGGTTCACGAGTGGGGCCTCGGTCTCGCCGGATGGGAAGATGGTCGCGGTTCAGCGGAGCGCGCCGGGGAAGCCCGCGCAGGTGGTGATCCTCGCGATGGAACCCAAAGCGGAGACGGAGAAGGCCAAGAAAGCGCGTGAGGAGGCGGCGAAGCGCGATCCTGAGGATGTGGCGGCGAAGCGGATCTTCCCCGCGCCGCGCGATACGATCGCCACGCTCGCC